>NZ_CP012369.1:1950000-2250000 GCF_001267405.1 Moorella thermoacetica | reverse complement strand
ATCATCTCCGGCCCGGCCGCCGCCCTCAAGGAGATCGGCCGGGTCTATGTAGAGGCCAAAATTGACCAGGCCAGCGGCAACTTCCTGGCCCAGCTCCCGGTAAAGATTGCCGACCGCGAGGGACGCCCTATGCAGACCTGGCTGACGGTAAACCCGGATACAGTGGAGACCTTTATACCTGTCGTCCAGGACATGCCCAGCAAAATGCTGCCGGTACGACCGCGCCTGACGGGGGAACCGGCGAAGGGCTACGCTATCCAGCGGGTGATTTTACAGCCCGAGGTGGTTGAGGCCTTCGCCCCTTACAGCCAGCTGGCAGCTCTGGACTACCTCAATACGGCCCCCATAAATATCGCCGGGGCCAAGAAAAATGTAACGGTTGAAACCAACCTGGAGATACCGTCGGGGGTCCAGCTCAGCAGTTTCCCCCGGGTGCGGGTGGTCGTGGAGATCGGTCCGGCCGTTGCCGGCGCTGCCGGGAGTGGGCCTTGAGTACAAAAAAGTAGTTTAAGCCACAACAACCCTTTGAATAAACATAAGGGGTTAGCTCCCATGGGGGCTCCCCCAAGTAGCAACCTTCCGGTTGCAACCATATAATTATAGTACGAAATTAAAGGGTGGAATATTATGGGTAAATTATTCGGCACCGACGGGGTACGGGGCGTGGCCAATCAGGGCCTCCCGCCGGAACTGGCCTTTCGCCTGGGCCGGGCTGGCGCCGCCGTCCTGGCCGGGAAGGGCGATCGGGTCCGGGTGGTGGTGGGCCGCGATACCCGCATCTCCGGCGACATGCTGGAGGCGGCCCTGGTAGCCGGTATTTGCTCCGTTGGTGGCCAGGTGTTGAAAGTGGGCATTATCCCTACCCCGGCGGTGGCCTGGCTGACCCGGGACCTGGGGGCCGATGCCGGGGTGGTTATCTCGGCGTCCCATAACCCGGTGGCCGATAACGGGATTAAATTCTTCAGCGCCAGCGGTTATAAACTACCGGACCCGGTGGAGGAAGAGATCGAGAGGCTGGTATTGGCTCCGGAGGATAACCTGCCGCGGCCGGTGGGGGTTGATCTGGGAAGGGTTAAGGAAGTAACCGAGGCGCCGGAACGCTACATCGCCCATGTCTGCAGTACGGCCGGCCGCGGCCTGGCGGGGATGCAGGTCGTCCTCGATTGCGCCAACGGTGCCGCCTGCAGGGTGGCACCGGCAATCTTCCAGCGTTTGGGAGCAGAGGTTTCCCTCTTGCATAATGTACCGGATGGTACTAATATAAACGTCAGGTGTGGCTCCACCCACCCGGAGAGCCTCCAGGCGGAAGTCGTCGCCCGGGGAGCCGCCGTGGGGCTGGCCTTCGACGGCGATGCCGACCGGGTAATTGCCGTTGACGAGAAAGGCCAGGTTGTAGATGGGGATGTAATCATGACTATCCTGGCCCTTTACCGCCAGGAGCAGGGTGGCCTGCCCGGCGGCCAGGTAGTGGTTACTGTCATGAGCAACTACGGCCTGCACCAGGCCCTGACAGCGGCAGGCCTGAGGGTCCAGCAGACCAGGGTAGGCGACCGGTATGTCCTGGAGGAGATGCTGAAGAGCGGCGCCGTCCTGGGAGGCGAGCAGTCGGGCCATATCATCCTTCTGGAGCATAATACCACCGGTGACGGCCTGATTACCGGCGTCCAACTGCTCCAGGTCATGGCCGCCACCGGGCGGCCCCTGTCGGAACTGGCGGCCGCCATGCCCCGTCTGCCCCAGATTCTGGTTAACGTAAGGGTGGGGGATAAAGATGCCGCTATGGCCAGCCCTGCCCTGCAGGCAGCGGTGGCGGCGGCCCGGGAGCAACTGGCAGGCCGGGGCCGGGTGCTGGTCAGGCCTTCGGGAACAGAACCCATTATCCGTCTCATGGTAGAAGGCCCGGACCGGGAAGAGCTGGAGAACATTATGGCCGGCCTGCAACGGGTTGCCAGCGGGTTGTGATCCTGCCGGTAGCATTAAGTATTATTTTTGCCACATTTGTTCAGAAATCGGAGTGGAAACGAAGGGAAAGGGGAGGGTGTGGGGTTGGCCGGTTTAAGTTACACTTAACACGGGTAAAATCTTACAAATTTTACCCGGCACTGCCTGAAATGGCATAAAAACTATAGCAAAAGGAGGTGTTCCACGCGGGTTGGTAGGACCCCGGTTGCGTCCCGAGGCAAAGCGGGAGAGGTAAAGAGGTAAAAACTAACGCAAGCGCCGGGACCAGCCAGCACTGACCGCTGTCCAGATGGGTTCCCACTGGTTAGTGCTGGTTGGTTGACGAGGCGGGGGTTAATCGAGGCATCGGCGGGTGCCCCCCGGTTTGGTTACGACCGACAAAGGCGTTACAAAACCCGGGAGCAATCCCGGGGACAAAGGGCGCCGGGTAACCCTTTACCTCTCCCTGATTAAAAAATAAAGGGAGAGTGAGCTTTATGTGCGGTATCGTAGGTTATCTGGGCCCGCGCCCGGCGGTCCCCATATTGGTTCAGGGACTGGAAAGGCTGGAATACCGGGGCTATGATTCTGCCGGGATAGCGGTATTGAATGGTGGAGGATTGGTAGTCGAAAAGAGCGCGGGCAAGCTACATGTCCTGAAGAGCCGTCTCAATGGCAATCTCGCCGGTGCCCGGGTGGGGATTGGTCACACCCGCTGGGCCACCCATGGCCGGCCGTCCGATGTCAACGCCCATCCCCATCTAGATTGCACGGGCAGGATTGCCGTCGTCCATAACGGGATCATCGAAAACTACCAGGAACTGCGCCAGGAACTGGCGGCTAAAGGCCATCGCTTTATATCCGAAACCGATACAGAAGTCCTGGCCCACCTGGTGGAAGAGTTCTATACCGGCGATCTCCTCCAGGCGGTATTCAAGATGCTGCCCGTTCTTCGAGGCTCCTACGCCCTGGCTGTCATGAGCGCCGATCATCCCCGGGAACTGGTAGGCGCGCGCCAGGACAGCCCCTTAATCGTCGGCCTGGCTGCAGGGGAAACCTACCTGGCCTCCGATATCCCGGCCCTGCTGCCTTATACCCGGGATAATTACATCCTGGAGAACGGTGAAGTGGCCTGGATCACCCCCGGGGAAGTGACCGTTTACGACGCCGACGGCAGCCGCAAGTCCAAGGAGGTCTTCCACGTGGCCTGGGACCTCCAGGCGGCGGAAAAGGGCGGTTATGCCCACTTTATGCTGAAAGAGATCCACGAGCAGCCGCGGGCCTTAAGGGATACCCTGGCTGGCCGCCTGCAAGATGACGGGCGGGTACGCCTGGAAGGAGTTAACTTCACACCGGAGGAAGCGGCGGCCCTGGAAAAAGTGGCCATCATTGCCTGCGGTACGGCCCACTACGCCGGCATGGTGGGTAAATATCTCCTGGAGAAGCTCCTGCGCCTGCCGGTGGAAGACGACGTGGCCTCGGAATTTCGCTACCGGGAACCGATCCTCAACGAGCATACCCTGGGCCTGGTCATCAGCCAATCGGGCGAAACGGCCGACACCCTGGCCAGCCTGCGGGAGGCTAAAAAAGCCGGGGCACCGGTGCTGGCCATTACCAACGTCGTCGGCAGTTCGGTAGCCCGGGAAGCCGATCACGTCATCTATACCTGGGCCGGCCCGGAGATTGCCGTGGCGTCCACTAAAGCGTATCTCACCCAGGTAGCATCGCTGTACCTCCTGGCCCTGCACCTGGGCGAGAAAAGGAGCCATGCTCCCTGGGCGCAGGAAATCGCCGGGGGCCTTAAGGACCTGCCCGGCCAGGTGGAAGAAGTTTTAAAGCTGGAACCACGGATAAAGGAACTGGCCGGCCGGATAGCACCCCACGAGCACGCCTTCTTTATCGGCCGCGGCCTGGATTACCCCGTCTCCCTGGAGGGATCCCTGAAGCTAAAGGAGATCTCCTACCTGCACGCCGAGGCTTATGCGGCCGGGGAACTGAAGCACGGCACCCTGGCATTGATCGAAGAGGGTACGCCCGTTATCGCCCTGGCCACCCAGGCCGAGCTCCTAGAGAAGATGCTCAGCAACATCAAGGAAGTCAAGGCCCGGGGCGCCTGGGTCCTGGCCCTCACCCAGGAGGGTAACACAGCCGTGGCCGAAGAGGCCGACGCCGTCCTCTACCTGCCGCCGGTACCATCTATCCTGGCGCCGGCGGTGACGGTGGTGCCCCTGCAACTCCTGGCCTACTACACCGCCGTCGCCCGCGGCTGCGACGTCGACAAACCCCGAAACCTGGCCAAGAGCGTGACGGTGGAGTAGGGGCATTGGAGGATGGCGCTTTTGTCGGTGTTAATAAAGTTTGAGAATCTGACAATAGAGTTTGCGAATGACTTTATTAAAGTTTGAGAATCAAATGTCTGCCCTGCAGTCAATTGGCTGCAGGGTTTTATTTGTTAAACAGCTGAAACAGCCATGGACATTGAATGAAAGTTTTAATTATTGCTTGCCAGTAATACCAGAATAAGGTATAATATATTAGCCGGCAAATTTGCCGGCAAAAAGGATGGTGCTAAAATATATGCAACATGACCCGATTTTAGCAGACATAAAACAGGACGCAGATTCACGATCTTACGCCCTTTGGGAACAGATGGGCTTTCGATTTGGTGATAAAGGAACCCATACGAGCAGGACCATTATGCTGGATGAGCTATCGCTATTACTGCGTGAATGTGTCGAAAATGCAACGCGTGATGACTATATAACGGCAATTATTGACAATAATTGTTTGGGCAAACGCACGGCTGCGACCCGAAGGCTTACCAGCCAGCGTATGCGGGAGTTATATGCTCTCGATCCATCGCTGCTTATTTTCAGGGTTTTACGTTATTGTTGGTATGCCGATGAGAATGGTCGCCCCCTCCTCGCCTTGCTCACGGCATTGGCCCGCGATCCTCTGCTACGAATTACTTCCCTTCCCATTCTCCGGATGCAGCCGGGGGAAGAACTGGCCCGGCAACAAATGATAGATGTACTCCGCGAAAGTACCGGGAGCCGCCTGAACGACAGCACCCTTGACAAGGTTGTGCGCAACGCTTCTTCCACCTGGACCCAGTCAGGACACTTAAAGGGCCGTGTACGTAAGATTCGCCAAAAAGTGGATCCTACACCTGTCGTCACCGCATATGCTCTTCTCATAGGATACTTACTCGGTGCCCGGGGTCATGGTTTATTTAAAACTTTATGGGCCAAGGTACTTGATACACCCTCGGAGGAACTTGTTTCCCTGGCAGTAGATGCCAAGCGCCTTGGTTTCCTGGATATAAGCTATGCCGGTGGTATGATCGAGATTTCAGTTGATCGTATGTTGACCGGGGCTGAAAGGAGGTTGATCCGTGAGCAGAATTGAAGAACTGGCAAACCGCTATCGTAATCATATTGCTGCGCCATGGCAGCATAACTTGGCCGGTGAGCAAAAGACGATTTTTGTTGTCTATCCTCCAGTCGATGAGCGCAAACTCCGGGCTAGGTTAGAATTGTTCGAAATGGCAACAATTGCCTCCGGGCATAAATGGAAATCATTCGATTTTACCCCGACCTTTGCCCAATGGATGAGCAAGTTAGAATACAGGGAGGTTTATTTCGAAGAGCCCGAAAGCCTGGCGTTACCCCTTGAGACTGAATTTCTATATTTTGCCGCTGATGAACTCCGTAAAGTACTTGCCGGTGAAGATGTTGATTCTGACACTGTAGTTGCCGTTTATGGCGTCGCCAGTCTGTACGGATTCGCCAGTGTATCGGCGATTCTAAAAGAAGTAGTAAGGGATATTCGGGGGCGATTGGTAGTCTTTTTTCCGGGCGAATATGAAAACAACAATTATCGTTTGCTCAATGCGCGCGACGGATGGAATTACCTGGCCATTCCCATCACTTTACATAATGGGGTGAACGATTGATGAAGAACCGGGATATTTTCCAGCGTGACCCTGTGGTTTCAAAACTGCTTAATGACGGCGTGGCTACAGTTACTGAAGCGGCCACATCCAAAGAGATTGAAACCCTTCGCTATGAACTGGAGCATTTTGTTTGCGAGGGGCAGTATAAAGACGGACTTATACGCATTCTTGAGTCTTACTTGAGCAATGCGGATGCTACAAGCCAGCCGGCGGTCTGGGTAAGCGGTTTTTTTGGCAGCGGTAAATCACATCTTCTGAAGATGCTCCGTCACTTATGGGTTAACACCAAATTTGAATCGGATGGAGCGACTGCCCGTGAACTGGCAAGGCTACCTGTGGAAGTAAAAGACCTGTTAAAAGAATTGGATATATTAGGGAAAAGATGTGGCGGGCTGCATGCTGCGGGGGGAACGCTGCCATCCGGGGGAAGGAAAAGTCTTCGTCTGGCAGTGCTCAGCATTATTTTTCGCTCGAAAGGTCTGCCCGAATCTCTTCCCCAAGCACAATTTTGCCTTTGGCTTCAAAAAAATGGCATCTATACTCGGGTTAAAAAGGTTGTGGAAGATTCAGGCAAGGTTTTTCAACAGGAACTCCGTCATTTGTATGCCAGTCCGGTATTAGCCAGGGCCCTGTTGGAGGCTGACCCTGATTTTGCCTCCGATCTCAAACAGGTGCGGGCCACCATCCAGGCCCAGTTTCCTGACGTAGACGACGTCTCGACATCCGAATTTATCCAGATCATTTGTGATGTCCTTTCTGTAAACAGGCAACTTCCCTGCACGGCGATTGTACTCGACGAAGTCCAGCTCTTTATAGGTGACAGTACGGCTCGTTCCTATGAAGTACAAGAAGTAGCGGAAGCCCTTTGCAAGCAGCTTGATAGCCGGATACTGCTTATAGGGGCTGGCCAGACTGCTCTGAGCGGCAATCTTCCGCTGCTCCAGCGCTTGAAAGATCGTTTTACCATACCTGTGGAACTCTCTGATACGGATGTTGAAACTGTAACCCGCCGGGTGGTGCTGGCTAAAAGGGCAGATAAGCGCAAGGCCATCGAAGAAATATTAACTGCTTACGCTGGTGAAATTGATCGACAGCTTGCCGGTACCCGCATTGCACCCAGAAGTGAAGACCGGGCGATTATCGTCGAAGACTATCCCCTTTTACCTGTCCGCCGCCGGTTCTGGGAGCATGTCCTGCGAGCTGTTGATATTCCTGGAACCAGTAGCCAGCTGCGCACGCAGCTCCGTATTGTTCATGATGCTGTCCGGGAGATTGCTGAAAAACCCCTGGGTACAGTCGTGCCCGCTGATTTCATATTTGACCAGCTACAGCCGGACTTGCTTCGCACCGGGGTTCTTTTACGGGAAATCGATGAAACCATTCGCAATCTGGACGATGGGACTCCGGAAGGTTTATTGGCCAGGCGTATTTGTGCCCTGGTATTCCTCATCCGCAAACTCCCCCGTGAAGCCGTCGTTGATATTGGTATCCGTGCTACCGCGGAGACGCTGGCCGATCTTCTGGTAAGCGACCTGGCCGGCGATGGTCCCGCCCTGCGCAGGGAGATTCCCCGGGTTTTAGAGAAACTGGTTAAGGAAGGAAAGCTTATCAAGGTGGACGAGGAATACAGCCTTCAGACCCGGGAGAGCAGCGAATGGGACCGGGAATTTCGTAACCGGCAAACCCGGTTGAACAATGATCTTGCGGCTTTGGCCAGTAAACGTTCGGCCCTGTTGAATTCGGCCTGTATGACCGCCCTTGGCAACATTAAACTCATCCAGGGAAAGGACAAAGTGCCGCGTAAGTTGGCAATTCACTTTGGCAGCGAGCCGCCCGAAACTAAAGGCCACGAAATTCCAGTTTGGGTCCGCGACGGCTGGGGAGAAAACGAGAATACCGTGGTGGCCGATGCCCGGGCCGCCGGCAACGATAGCCCGATTATTTTCGTCTATATCCCCAAAGCAAATGCCGAGGACCTGCAAAGAACAATTATTGAATATGAGGCGGCTAAAGCGACCCTCGAATTCAAGGGAACCCCTACAAATCCAGAGGGGCAGGAAGCCCGCGACGCGATGTCCACACGTATGAAGACGGCCGAGGCTACCCGGGATGAGATTATTAAAGAGGTTATTAATGCCGCCAGGGTGTTCCAGGGTGGGGGCCAGGAGCGTTTTGAGCATTCCATGAAAGAAAAAGTGGAGGCAGCCGCCGAAGCGTCCCTGGACCGTCTCTTTCCCCACTTCCGGGATGGTGATGATGATCAATGGCCGGCTGTTATCAACCGGGCCAAGAGCGGCGACGAAGCCGCCCTTCAGGCCATAGGCTGGAATGATGCTCCCGAAAAACACCCTGTCTGTGCGGCCATTCTTGCTGAAATCGGATCCGGTAAGACAGGCAAGGAAATCAGGGATATCTTTATGAAAACACCTTATGGTTGGGGGCAGGATGCTGTCGACGCCGCTTTGATTACGCTTTTTGCCACCGGGCATCTTCGCGCTGTATATAAAGGGGTCCAGCTTGACCGTGGCCAATTAGATCAAGCTAAAATCCCGGCTACCGACTTCCGGGTGGAAACGGTAACCATAGATGTCCATAGCCGCATGAAGCTGCGCAAGCTTTTTCAAACAGCTGGCTTTAACTGCAAGGCGGGGGAGGAATCTTCCGTAGCCGGGCAATTTCTTGCCAAGCTTATGGACCTGGCCGATCGTGCCGGCGGCGATCCACCAATGCCTGAGCGCCCATCTAAGACCCATTTGGAAACAATGCGGGGACTAGCTGGTAACGAACAACTTGCAGCGATACTGGAACAGTTTGACACCCTGGCCCAACAACTGCAGAATTGGTCAGCATTGGCGGACTTGGCGGCAAAGCGCAGACCTGCGTGGGATAGACTTCAGATCCTGTTGAGACACGCCCATGGCCTTCCTGAAGCGGAAGATCTACAGAGTCAGGCCCATGCTGTGCGCGACGAACGGCGCCTGTTAGCAGAGCCCGATCCGGTTCCGGACATTTACCAGGCAGTCGCCAGGGTGCTTCGTACCGCTGTCAGGCAGGCTTACGCCAACTTTGAAATGGTATATAACCGGGAGAAAGCGGCACTGGAGGCAAATGCGAACTGGCAGAAACTATCTCCGGAACAGCAGCAAAAAATTCTTACGGCTGAAGGGATTGCCAGCGTTCCCCGGCTTTCCATAGAAGATGACGACGCCTTGCTTCAAAGCCTCCAGGAAACCCCTCTGTCAGGCTGGAAAACCAGGACAGATGCCCTGCCCCAGCAGTTCAGTAATGCGGCCATGGCAGCTGCGAAGCTACTGGAGCCAAAAACGCAGAAGGTAAAACTGACCAGCAGCACCTTGAGAACGAAAGACGAAGTCAGGGCCTGGGTAGCCGGAGTTGAGAGAGAGCTTTTAGAAAGGATTAAAAACGGCCCCGTCGTGATCTCGTAGGAGGGGGAAGTGGATGCCGATGCCGGTACTATCAGTAGAACAGCGCAATAAACTTGAACGTACGGTTGTCGAGGCCCGGGATGTTGCCGAAGCCGGGGCCAAGGCGGCCCTGGAGGCCCTGGCCGTGCACCATCACGAGCCTTACAGCCATATGACCCCAGAACAGCGCCGGCTTCGCAATCACCTCCGGGCCCGGGCGCGCCAGCTGGGGGACAGGCAGGACCAAAGGGGAAAAATGGAAATCACCCACCTGATCCAGGAGTGGGCTTACGAGCACTGGCACCGCATGCTCTTTGCCCGTTTCCTGGCGGAAAACGACCTCCTGATCGAGCCGGAGATGGGGGTGGCTGTCAGCCTTGAGGAGTGTGGGGAACTGGCCCAGGAGGAAGGTACCGATCTCTGGACCCTGGCCAGCCGTTTTGCCCAGCAGATGTTGCCGCAGATCTTTCGCCCCGATGACCCGGTGTTGCAGGTCACCTTTGCGCGCGAATATCAACTGAAGCTGGAGCAGTTGCTCAACGACCTGGAGCCGGGTATCTTTAAAGCCAGCGATGCCCTGGGATGGGCCTACCAGTTCTGGCAGAGCAAGCGCAAGAAACAGGTGAACGAATCGGGCAATAAAATCGGCGCCGATGAATTGCCGGCTGTTACCCAGCTCTTTACAGAGCCTTATATGGTGAATTTCCTCATTCACAACACCATTGGCGCCTGGTACGCGGGCAAGGTGCTGGCGGAGAACCCGCAGCTTGCCGGGCAGGCAGAAAGTGAAGAAGAGCTTCGCAGGGCGGTTGCGTTGCCCGGTGTGACTTGGGATTACCTACGCTTCGCCCGTAGCGGCGATGGGGAGGGGCCGTGGCGTCCCGCTGCCGGGACCTTCGAGGGCTGGCCGCAGCGGGCAGCGGAGCTTAAAATCCTGGACCCCTGCTGTGGTTCGGGCCATTTCCTGGTAGCGACATTTTATCATTTAGTTCCGATTCGAATGGTCGAGGAAGGCCTTACGGCCCGGGAGGCATGTGACGCCGTCCTGAGTGATAACCTCCACGGCCTGGAGATCGATGAGCGCTGCACGCAGATCGCCGCCTTTGCCCTGGCGCTGGCGGCGTGGACCTACCCCGGCGCCGGTGGCTACCGCCCCTTGCCCGGGTTGCGAATAGCCTGTTCCGGCATCGCTCCCAATACGAAAAAGGAAAACTGGCTGGCCCTGGCGGGGGATGACGAGCGCCTCCGTAACGGCATGGCCCGGCTTTATGACCTTTTCCGGGAAGCGCCTATTCTAGGAAGCCTTATCGATCCTGGTTCCGCTCTAGAAAACAATCTGATAGAAGCCGGGTTTGATGAACTCCGTCCCTTGCTGGAAAAAGTAATGTCCGCGGAGAAAGACGATTACGAGCAGCACGAGTTAGGGGTTGCCGCCTGTGGTATCGCTGATGCAGTTCAAATTCTTAGTGGTCGTTATCATCTAGTGATTACCAACGTGCCGTATCTTGCCCGCGGAAAACAGGGAGCCGGACTCAAGAATTACCTTGATACCCATCATGCCCGTTCGAAACAAGACCTGGCCACTGCCTTTATCGAGCGCAATCTAATGTTGTGCCTAGAAGGTGGTTCTACTGCTTTAGTTACTCCTCAGCAGTGGCTGTTTCAAACTGGGTATTCGAAGATTCGTAAGAAGCTGCTTAGAGATTTACGATGGGAACTCTTAGCTATACTTGGTGAACACGCATTCCGAAGCTCTGAAGCTGCAGGGGCATTTCCTGCAATATATGTTTGTTCTAAATTGCTTCCGAAAGACAATCATCTTTTCTTTAGTATTAACGTTTCAGAGAGGTCTTCTGCCTGTGACAAAGACTTATATCTCCAACACGCTTCCTTAAACAAAATGCAACAGATAAGTCAACTTAAAAACCCGGAACACATTATCATTACAAACACGTTTTCTGGGTTTAGAGTCTTTGGTGATTATGCCGATTGTTACCAAGGCATATCAACAGGCGATAATCCTAGATTTTGTATAAAGTTTTGGGAACTCCCATCTATTTTACCAGGTTGGGAAAGGTTTCAAACACCACCAGAAGAAACCCAGTACTATGGTGGGCGAGAGCATCTAATACGTTGGGAAGAACGTGCTAGTATTCAAGAGCTAGGTGCTATTCGAGGGAAAAATGCTTGGGGAAAATGGGGCATTGTCATAGGTGTTGATTGTCAATAGAATTGACCCACTATGTGCAAATAAAATTGACCCACTGGGGAACAAAAATAATAAGCTGCAAGTCATGCGCTAAAGGGAATGAAGGTGTAGCCTCCGATTTAACGGTCGTTGGCTGCTTTCAGTTTACCCTTGAGCCGGTAGCTAGTGCCGTTAATATAGAAAATGCGGGCATGATGCACAAGCCGGTCAATTATGGCCGCGGCTACCACCTGGTCGGAAAATATCTCCCCCCATTCGTTGAAGTTGTAGTTGCTGGTCAGGATAATACTCCCCTTCTCGTAACGCATGGAGACCAAGCGGAAGAGAAGATTGGCCTGTTCTTTAGTTACAGGCATGTAGCCGAGTTCGTCGATGATTAGAAGGTTTAGCCGGGAGTAACCCAATAGCTTGTCAAGGAGACTGCCGTCTTTGGCGCTCAAAAGTAGTTCTTCCAGTAGTTTCTGAGCCGTAATAAACACTACCCGGTATTTGGCCATGCAGGCCTTGATACCTAAGGCTACTGATAGATGGGTCTTGCCGACCCCGGGCGGCCCCAGGAAGATGATATTCTCCTTTTTCTCCACGAAATCCAGGGAGCTTAAAGAGATAATTTCTTTTTCCCGGATTGAGGGTTGAAAGCTAAAGTCAAATTCCTCCAGGGTTTTGATAAAGGGGAAACGCGCTTTATTGATTTTCGTCTTGACCGTGCCTTCGTTTTTCCTTTTTAACTCCTCTTCGAAGAGAAGGGAGAGGTATTCGGTATAAGAAAGGTTGTTTTGCGAGGCTTTTTCTGTTATCTCCTGGTAATGGGCAAGCATCCCCTTTAGTTTTAAGGCCTGCATCTGGCTTTCCAGGTAAGCGGTTAATTTGTTGCTCATGATACTGCCGCCACCTCGCTCTCCTTTAGGGCATAACAGGAGAGGTCCCGTTTGATTTTACCTGGCGGCATATTGACACTTGCCGGGTCACAGGCACAAGAAAGCGGAGCGATTTCCTTGCGCTCTAAAAGCCTTTTTACGCTGTTTTTGTGATAAGAACCGATTTTCAGGCATTCTTTGATGGCTGCTATGATATCTTCTGGGGTATATATCTCCTGATAGCTTAAGATTTCCGCCAGGTGCCAGTACAGGTTGGCGCCATTTTTATCACGCAGGCCTTCCAGATACCTTTGGCCATCCTCGCCAAAGGCGCTGGTGAACTTCTCCACCAGGGCCGAGCGTAGCTTCAGTTTCTTTTCCTGGTATTGACGGTTGATGGTTTCGTGTTCGGGGTGAAGGGGACGGGCGGTTTGTTTTTTAAGGTCAAGGTCAAACTCCGCTAAAAGCGCACCTTCCTCGTCATATACCTTTAAGCGCCGGCCGTAGATGTTTTCGACCCACACCCTCCTTAAGCAGTAGCGCATGGGTACGGGGTAGAGATTGCCGTCATGGGATATATAGCCGTCATTGCTCACCTTCCGGGGTTCTTTATGGTGTAATAAGGCCGGTTCGACAGCCGGTATTTTAACAAGGCACCCTTTTTCCTCGGCAAACATTTCTTCCGGCGGCCGGCCTAAGGTGCTGTGGGGCCTTTTGTTGTAGGCTTCCTGGAACTCGGAAAGCTTTACAGCGAATTCGTTTAAGTTCCCCACCTCCAGGCCCCGCAGCAGGTGTTCCTGGACATAGTAAAAGGGGCGTTCTACCTTTCCCTTGGTCCGGGCACGGTAGTTGGCGCAAGGACAGGGCTCAATGCCATACAGCCCGCAGAATTTTAAAAACTCGTCATTATACCGGACAATACCGTCCTTCTGGTGGGTGATAACCATTTGCTTGCCGTTGTCTATCACCAACTCCGGGGCATAACCGCCGAAGAAGTCAATGGCTTCAATCAGAACCCGGATCACATCGGCGGTGGTGATGCTTAAAGAGAAGGTGTAGAATTTCATCCGGCTGTAGGATAAGACCACTTCGTGGAGATATATTTTCACGAGCTTCCCGTCAACTGGTAGCGTCCACACCTTCCAATCGTACTGCATCTGTTTACCTGGGCCTGTTTCCACCCGGGTGGTGGCTAATTTAGCGGTCCTGTCATCTTCCTTGATGGCCCTAAGATAACGGTGGACGCTGGCCAGGGAGCCTTGATAGCCCTTATCTTTCAGTTCTTTGTAAATCCTTGTGCCGATATATCCTTTGGCAAGCATAACCTTTATTTCTTCCAGAAACTTGTCCAGTTCTTTGGTATACTCCCTGGCTTTAAACTGGGGAGGGCCGGCTTCTTTAAGGTACTTCCTGACGGTATTCCTGGACACCCCAACATCCCTTGCTATTTGCCTGATGCCGACCCCTTGAGCGTGCAGTGCCTTGATGCGCTGCCATTTGTACATGCTGACCACCTCTTTTTCCTCCCCCTCTCAGGGGAGATTTTATCACAAGGTGGGTCAGTTTTATTTGACGATCCTGGGTCAATTCTATTTTACGATCTACACATAGGGAAGATGCGTGATCTGCCAGCCACCTTATATACAGGGGAACTGTTCTCTAATACTGCTCCAGTAATCATTCCGAGAAAGTATGAATATCTCCCTGGAATTTGTGCTTTCTGTATGTCCGGCGAATTCACCAAAGCTTTGCGAGCGATTAATCCTAATGTTGCAGTTGAAAATGGTTATGTTAGTAAAATCCATTGGGATCCAGGCAAGTGGCTATATTCCGATACAACAATACCTTTGCCTAAAGCTTATGCAGATGCACCAACCCAATGGATCTTTAAGGGGACAATAACATCGTCCATTGCTCTACTCCATGTCGCTATAGCCCGACTTTTAGGTTATCAATGGCCCGAACATGAACTGGATGAATTAGATGAATTGAGCAATTCAGACGGCATAGTGTGCATCCCTGCCGTTCGCGGAGAAGACCCGGCTGCCGAACGGCTGCGGGCGTTGCTCGCCGCCGCATATGGGAATGACTGGTCGCCAACAAAAGAGCAGGAACTTATCGCAGCAACGGGTTCAGAAGCAAAGGATCTTGACGAGTGGCTTCGCAACGATTTCTTTGAACAGCACTGTAAGCTATTCCACCACCGGCCCTTCATCTGGCATATCTGGGACGGGCGCCGGCGCGACGGTTTCCATGCCTTGGTCAACTACCATAAGCTTGCCGAGGGCAATGGCAAAGGCAGGCAGGTTTTAGAAAGCCTTACTTATAGTTATCTCGGTGAGTGGATTACCCGGCAGAAAGATGGGGTGAAGCGGGGCGAAGGTGGTGCTGAGGATCGACTGGCAGCGGCATTGGAATTGCAAAAACGCCTTATTGCCATCCTCGAAGGTGAACCTCCATTCGACATTTTCGTTCGCTGGAAGCCTATCGAAAAGCAGCCCATCGGCTGGGAACCGGATATCAACGACGGCGTGCGCATCAACATCCGGCCGTTTATGGCTTCTGACATTCCCGGCGGCCGGAAAGGTGCCGGCATCCTCCGGTGGAAGCCCAATATTAGCTGGGGCAAAGACCGTGGCAAAGAGCCTGTGCGCCCACAAGAACAGTTTCCCTGGTTATGGAAGAATGGTAAGTTCACCGGCGATCGGGTCAATGATGTGCATTTAACCAGTGAAGAAAAAAGAAAAGCACGTGAGACAATGAACAGGAAGACGAGGAGTAAATAGCCATGTCTAGCAGGACGAGTGAAATGTTGGCCAATACTCTGCTGGAGGCTGTGCGCGATTCATTGCTTCGAGCCGGCCGGTATGACTCTGCGACCATTGTCCCGCCGGCAGCGATTCTCTGGACCGATGCCGACGGCCAGTGGCAGCCCCTGGTATCCCAGTTGCGCCCGCTTATGCCGGAGCTTTTAACCCTGGGAGATTACAACCCGGAAGAAAAAACCGGGCCGGCAATCTGGCTGCGGTGTGTTATTGAACGAATGCTACCTGATGTTGAACTACCGGATAAAGCCATTCCTATCATTTACCTGCCCAACGTTAGCCGGCAGGTGCTCCGGGCCGGTGAGGAGTGCCCGGAAAGCCTCAAACCGCTGGTGGAACTGCAGTACCGCGGGACGGTTTGGACCCAGCGCAACGGTAAAGACTGGACAGTTGAGGCGTTTCTTGTCTCTGAAGATGGCCTGGGCCTGGATGTGGCTAAAGATAAACAGACCCGCCAGGCGATGCTTCGGGCACTACCCCAACTGGCCACCGCTCCTGTCGCACGCCTGCGGGGCAAACGCCTGGAGGCCGAGGATTTTGACAGGTTGATGGTGGCAGATACCCAGCGGGACTTGCTGTCATGGCTCAGCGACCCGGCTCGTACCCGCGAAAAATGGGGTGAAGAGAAGTGGATGGCCTTTTGCTCCTGCTGTAAGGTTGAATATGAAATCGACCCGGATAGGGATGGCGAAATTGCTGTCGCCGAGAAAATGGGATTGCAGGATAATGAAGCCTGGCAGGGATTGTGGCGCAGGTATGCAGAAGCCCCGGCCCTTTACCCCGGCATCCCCGCAATTTTGCGGCGCGCCAAACCATCAAGATTGTTCGTTAACCGGGAGCCCTGGCCGGATGAAAACGAAGCTGAAGAGGAGGCCTTAAGGCAAAGCCTTTTGGAGCTGGAAAAATTATCTTCCCCTGATGCTAGGCAAAAAATCGAAGAACTCGAGAAGGAACACGGCGAGCGGAGGGAGTGGATCTGGGCCCAGCTGGGACAGAGCCCCCTGGCCGGGGCTTTAAAGCACCTGGTGACCCTGGCGCGAAAGACTGCCCGAGGCCTGGGAGGTGACATGCCCCAGGCAATGGCCGAACTATACATCGAGGGCGGGTATCTGGCCGATGATGCCGTCTTACAGGCAACTGGCAGCGTAAAATCATTAGAGGATGCGCAGGCAATACAGGCCGCTGTCCGCAGTATCTACCTTCCCTGGCTGGAGGATGTAGCCCGGCATTTCCAGGATTTGATTAAAACCTTCCCTTTGCCGAACGCTGATGATAAAGACCGTACTTTAATTGCCGCCAATCCCGGGCAGTGTTTGCTCTTTATAGACGGGCTCCGCTTTGACATTGCCCGGCGACTGGTTGCCATGGCTGAAGCAAGACAGCTCCGGGTAAATATAAATTGGCGCTGGGCCGGACTGCCCACGGTAACGGCAACGGCAAAACCGGCAGCCTCCCCCATAGCAGGAAAGCTTTCCGGCCATTTACCCGGCGAATACTTTATTCCAGAGATTGCCGGGGCTAATCTCCCCCTGACTCCCGACCGGTTTCGCAAGCTCTTAGCGGAAGCAGGCTATCAGGTGTTCAATTCTCCGGAGACGGGGCACCCGGGTGAACCTGGAGCCCGGGGGTGGACGGAATTTGGTGAATTTGACCGATTGGGACATACGCTGCAAAGCAGGCTTGCTGCCCGCATCGATGAACAGCTTGAGCTTGTCCTGGATCGAATCCAGGGTTTGCTGGAGGCCGGCTGGCAGCAGGTGCGCGTAGTAACAGACCATGGGTGGCTTTTAGTCCCGGGCGGGCTGCCGGCCATGAAGCTGCCCAAATACCTCACCGAAAGCCGCTGGACACGGTGTGCCGCCATCCGGCCGGGTGCCCATGTTGATGTGCCGACTGCCGGATGGTACTGGAATGCATACCAGCACATCGCTTTTGCTCCGGGGGTATATTGTTTCATAAACGGCAACGAATATGCCCATGGCGGCGTCAGCCTTCAGGAATGCCTGCTTCCTGACTTGACTTTTAATTCCAGCGGGCTAACCCCAGTTACGGTTAGCATAAGGGAAATTCAATGGTATGGGATGCGCTGTCGCGTTGCAGTTGATACGAGCAGCAGCGAAGTCATGGCCGACCTGCGGACCAAACCCAATGATCCCCATTCCAGTATTACCACGCCCAAACCGATTGATTCCGGTGGACGTGTTGGCCTTCTTGTCGCGGACGATGCCCTTGAAGGCACTACGGTCAGCCTCGTCCTGCTCGACCCGTCGGGACGGGTACTGGCAAAGCAGGCGACTACCGTTGGAGGTGATGAGTAGGTATGGAGCTTGATGCCCTCGATAAATTGGCAGCTTCTGTATTTGACGGGTATATAGTTCGGAAGGACCTGGTGCGCAAATACAGCCGGCAGTATCCTGTACCCACCTACGTGGTAGAATTCCTGCTCGGCCGGTATTGTGCAACTGTCGATGAAAAGGAGATCGAGGAAGGCCTGGAGATTGTTGAGAGGCAATTGCGGGATCGCACTGTCAGGACCGGTGAAGAAGAACTTTTTAAGGCCCGGGCAAGGGAGATCGGGTCGATCAAAATAATCGATCTCATCAAGGCTCGACTTGACACCAAAAACGATTGTTTTGTTGCCCAACTGCCGAGCCTGGGGCTGAAAGACGTCCGGATTGACGACGCCCTGGTGCATGAAAATGAGCGCATGCTTACTGATGGTTTTTATGCCGAAGTCACCCTCGTCTATGATGCCACCATTGCCCAGGAGAAGAACGGTCGTCCTTTCGCCATTGAAAACTTGCGGGCCATTCAACTTTCTAAAGTGGATGCCCTGGCAGCGCTGCAGCGAGGGAGGAGCCAGTTTACCACTGACGAATGGAAACGCCTCCTGATACGCTCTGTAGGTTTGGAACCGGATACCCTTTCAGAACGGGCTCAGGATATCGCCCTGCTGCGGATGGTGCCTTTTGTAGAGCGAAACTACAACCTGGTGGAAATAGGCCCCCGGGGCACGGGCAAAAGCCATTTGTTTCAACAAATCTCCCCATACTCCCATCTGATTTCAGGCGGTAAAGCCACAGTGGCCAAAATGTTTGTGAATAATGCCACCGGACAGCGGGGGCTTGTCTGCCACTATGATGTCGTGTGCTTTGATGAAGTGTCCGGCATATCCTTCGATCAGAAGGACGGCGTCAACATTATGAAGGGGTACATGGCATCGGGCGAATTCTCCCGCGGCAAGGAGAGTATCCGTGCTTCCGGCGGCATTGTAATGCTCGGGAACTTTGATGTGGATGTCCAGCAACAGCAACGCATCGGCCACTTATTCAGTCCACTCCCGCCGGAGATGCGGGATGATACGGCTTTCATGGACCGCATTCACGCCTATGTTCCAGGGTGGGAGTTTCCCAAACTCAACCCCAATATCCATCTTACGGATCATTTTGGCTTGGTCAGCGACTTTCTCTCCGAATGCTGGCATAGACTGCGTGATGGTAGCCGGGTTTCCGTGCTCCAGGGCCGGGTTAACTGGGGTGGAGCCCTCAGCGGTCGCGATATTGAAGCCGTTCATAAAACCGTTAGCGGCCTGATCAAGCTACTTTTCCCCGATCCGGAGATGCCGATACCTGATGAAGAGCTAGAAAAGATCGTCCGTTTGGCCCTGGAATCGCGTCGAAGGGTAAAGGAACAGCAAAAGCGCTGCCTTAAGACGGAATTTCGCAATACTCACTTCAGCTTCTCTATGGGCGTGGAGGGGGTGGAACAGTTTGTTGCCACGCCGGAACTCCACAGTGATGAAACCATCGACAGCGATCCCCTGCCTCCCGGGCAGGTGTGGGCCATCAGTCCCGGCGGCCAGGACGCTTCACCAGCTCTCTATCGAATAGAGGTTGCGGCGGGTCCTGGCAGTGGAGTAAAAATTCTTAACGCACCTGTCCCGCCGGCATTTCGGGAAAGCGTTCGTTACGGAGAACAAAACCTGTACGTCAGGGCTAAAGAGCTGGTTGGTGACCGCGATCCGCGCGCCCGTGAGTTTTCAATCCAATTACGCGCTATGGACGTGGAACGTTCAGGCCAGGGACTTGGTTTACCAGTGCTGATTGCACTTTGCGGCGCTCTAATTGAGCGAAGCGTTAAGGGTGGATTGATCATAGTCGGAGCCTTAAACCTTGGTGGCTCAATTGAGATGATACCAAATCCGGTTGCTGTGGCCGAACTGGCCCTCGAGAAAGGAGCAACGACGCTGTTAATGCCTATATCTTCTCGAAGGCAATTGTTTGATCTTCCTGACGAAATGGCTACGAAGATCAACATCGAATTTTATGCTGATGCAACGGATGCTTTTGTTAAGGCGATTGTTGACTAAAAGCTGTTATGGTCTAAGTCGTACCTTTATACTGATATTTGCAATATGGTTGCCCGATCATTAAATCTCTCTTTGGAGAGGATTGTAGTTTACGGAGAAGGTGTGATTCTATGAATCCAGTGCTGGTTCTTCTGAGTGGAGGTATCGACTCGGCTGCTCTGGTTCATTATTACAGAAGTAAAAATACATCCGTTTACGGCCTACATGTCCAGTACGGTCAGCCAGTCGCGGAACGGGAAGCGCAGGCTGCAAAAGCTATTGCAGCGCATTATGGTATAGATCTCAGGATAGCCCACATCCAGCCTCCCCTTGCGCGAAAAGGTGAAGAATATCTCTGTCGAAATGCAATTTTTGTTTTGATAGCCTGTGCGAACTTGTCGCCGGGTATTAACAGGGTGGCTCTCGGGATACACTCCGGCACGATTTACTACGACTGTTCTCAAGGATTTATGGCAGATATGCAGCGGCTTTTGGATGGTTACTTTAGCGGCGCTGTTACGGTAGAAGCCCCCTTTCTCAGGTGGAGTAAGCTGGAAGTTTACCAATATTGCACGAGCCATGGAGTCCCTGTTGACCTTACATACAGTTGTGAGAGGAATAACGACGAACCATGCGGTCAGTGTCCATCTTGCTATGATCGGAGGCGATTGTATGAGGCTGGAGGATTTATGTCAGGAAAGACGAATTGATACTATTAAATGGAAGACGCCATTGCTTGTACCCTCTTTCTCTAGCCGAGGATTCCCTGATTTAAGGGAGATGCATCAAAAATTGGGAGAACATACAACTGATGCATCCCTGGTTAGTGCATACGACATCTATTATAGCCATTTAGATGAGAGTGCAATCTATTGTTCCGAGATATTATTTGTCGATAGTGGTGCATTTGAAGTTGGAAACAATGATGATCTTACGGATTTTTACAACTTCAATGGTCATCCAACAAAAGAATGGTCGAAAGAGCAATTCGAGGAGGTTGTGAAACGGCTCCAGCCCTTGTGTTCTCTAGTGGTTGTTAGTTATGACACTCGAGCCTCATTACCTGAACAAATTAGGAATGCTCAGACATTCTTCGCAAAAATACCGAGGGAATATGCAAAAGACTTTCTGATAAAGCCAATTGACGATAAAATGAAATTCGTTGACATTAAAGCTCTGATCAATTACTGTGAGGAACTTTCTGAGTTCGATATCATCGGGTTCACTGAAAAGGAGTTAGGTTCGTCTTTCTTAACACGATGTCAGAATTTGGTGAAGTTGAGACAAGCACTTTATGACAGAAAGATCAACGTTCCAATTCACATTTTTGGTTGTCTTGATCCTTTATCGGTAATCGTATATTTCCTTTGCGGGGCCGACATTTTTGACAGCTTATCCTGGCTCCGACTGGCCTACCACAATGGGATAGCTTTATATTACAACAGCTACGCTCTTATAGAAGGGCAGTGGGCACAAAGCTATCACTCCGTTTATGTTCAGGGCAGTCTAAAAAACCTGGAAGATTTAGCAAGAACCCAGGCGATTATGGGCCGGTTTGCTCGTTCCCATGACTGGAGCGTTCTTGACCTGGATCCCTTATACCTAAAACAGTTGCAGGCTCTCATTGGCGCTGCTGGCGTAGAATTCTAGGAGGTGAATCCCTATGAGTGGTGGCGGTTGGTATTATTGGTCAAAGCATACTGATATCGAAAAGGTCCTACGTGAAACAGAGTCTAATGAGAAGAGAATCGAGTACGAGGGAGAAGTCAATAGGTATCTACAATCGTTACTAACTAACTACAATAATCGAAAGACAGATGAAATTCGGCAACACCTGGAAACGATTAGAGGGGCCTTGGATAAAAACATTGAAGGTGCCATAGAGCTTGTTTTCGGTGGTTCTTTAAGCAAGCATACCTATGTAAACGGCCTTAGCGACATTGATATGCTTGTTAGAATAAATGATACTTCGTTAGCTAATGCTTCACCTGCTGACATCAAGGCCTACTTTGCTGAGCGACTTCTAAAGCGGCTTCCCAATACCGAAGTAGAGGTAGGAAAGCTAGCCGTAACTGTAAGGTTTTCTAGCACAGGCCATGAAATTCAACTTCTACCAGCCTTGCAGACCAAGACCGGGGTAAGAATCGCGGATCCCAATGGTGATGGATGGAGCAAAGTTATTAGACCTATAAAATTCGCCGAAAAGCTCACTAACGTCAACCAGTCATGCAACCATAAGGTTATTCCAGTCATTAAGCTTTTCAAAGGGCTTAACGAGTCACTGCCAGAGAATGTACGGTTATCAGGTTATCATATCGAATCACTAGCTATTAAAGCCTTTGAAGGCTATACTGGTCGAAAAACATATAAGGATATGCTTCAGCATTTTTGCCGACAAGCTATAAAACTGGTACTATCTCCAATCGTTGATTCTACGGGTCAATCTGTTCATGTAGATGAGTACTTAGGCGCATCAAACAGCTTAAGGCGTAGGCAGTGTAGCGCAGCTTTAGAGAGACTTTCAAATCGGCTCAGCCGGGCCGATGCACACATGAACATCGAGCGCTGGAAGGAAATGTTCGAAAATGAATAACGATTATACTATGCTTACTTCATCACGGCCAAATAAACTTTTGAAAAAGATTAAAAAGAAAGCCCAGATGCAGGCAGATATGCATGGGCAACTAGCGGATTATAACCTAAAGTGGCAAAACTTTCTCCTTTACGGTACGTTATTTACATCAGTTTTAATGCTTTCCCTGACATTTGTGTCAGATGAGTTTATCGTTAGAACCACCCCTTTGACAGCAGACTACTTCATGTGGCTTCGAGCCCTAATTGCGGTTGGAAACTTTTTTGCGGGGCTGGTATTGACCATCTGGAGACCGTCTGACCACGAGGCTAAACATAGAGAGGCTATACGTCACTACACTCGAGTGCTCTACGAGATTCGTCGCCTTGAGGAACGGGATGATATTTCAGAAGAGGATGTCAAGGTGATTCAGAGCCTGTACTTAAACGATAGCAGTGTACCTCCGATTCCAGATAAGTACTTCTTGAAGCTTAAAAAGCGATACTTAGTAAAAGTTGCTATAAGCAAATATCTCGAAGAACACCCACATGCATGGATTTGGTGGGTGAAAGTCAGGTTGTGGTTCCAGGAACTTTGGTCTGGATCTCTTCATGCCGATGTGGAACATTCGAAAAAAATGTCGGGTTAAGAAGGGGAGATTCTGGCCCCAACATGGATCCTGCTACGCTTTCCATCAATATGACCAGGCGAGGCCATGCACGCTGTGATGCGGTACGCCCTCTAGGTGCGCCGGCACCTGGAGGCAGATATTGGAGAGGTAAGCTGGCTCTAGATGAAAAAGGTGGCCTACTGGATCATTTCTCTTCAAAGGCAAACGATGCCATTCGTTATAATGGTCGAGTAGAGGTATGCCTCGCGGCATACCCCCCTCACAGAACCGTGCTGGCGCAATTAACGCACACGGCTCCTCAAGGAATCCTTTACGCAATGTATGCCGACGGCCACCGGATGTCCATGATATTTACATATATCCTTGGACTTGGTAATGGGAACTTCTCCAGGAACCTCCTGAACTTCTCCCCGTCAAAGCTCTTCCTCTGGCTGTACGTGTCAAGATGTAGTAGGCAAAAAGAGACCCCACATAAAAACCCATATATATCCAACACCTTTTCCGGCTCCGGAGTATTGTGCAGTAATTCGCTGTGCCTGTCAACGTTAAAGCCTGCGGCCGCCTACGGCGACCTTGACAGGCTTCGCGAATTACTGCCTGCTCTAATTAAGCCGGAAAAGGGGTTAGAATATAGCTCCACTAATTCTTGTTAGTTGCCTCATGGTATATTTAACCCAATCTGTTCCCGCCTCAGGGCCAACAAGGGCTGGTACTCTCTTCCTTAACCATTCTTCTACGTCTTCTTTACTTATCTTCTTTTCTTTTACTACCTTGGCGGGATTCTTTTCTACTTGTGGCATCTTTTTTTCTAACCATGCGGCTAATTCTCCATTGGCTTTGAGCATTAGTAATGCTACCATGGCCGTTGCTCCTGCTTCGCTCCAGCTCATCCCCCTCTTTTTCATGCGGATGGCTATTTTTTTGTCTACTGTTGTTTCGGCTACGCCCATCCCGTATAACTTTTGCCCTTCCAGCTGTCGTGGTAACCGCAAGCGGTAATCTAACAAGTTATCGCGATATCTTTGACAGTAGTCATATACTTTTTGGCATTGTTGCTTGTTTTTGCGGTTCGGTGCTTCTTCTATGAGTGCTTCCAGGGTGTCTAAAAAGACCTGCTCTTGACCTTTGGCTAAAGTCTTCATTAATCCCTGCGCTGTTTCGTTCCCATATGCCTGCCTTATATCCCGGTGGAGGTGGTAGCGGTCTAATTGTACGATGGCTCCTGGTAACTGTTCTTTGGCTGTCTTCTGGACCCAGCTGGCTCCGTCGCCATTGACGACATATATTGTTTTTTCGTCTATCTCGTAGTACCTGGCTATTTCCGTGGTGAGGGCTTCCCAAAATTGTTCTCCATCTTCATAGATGCCCATCACTACCCGCGGGTTCTTGAGATGCCGGGCATTCCCTTTTTCTATCCACCCTTCGTAAACTATTCCTACTTTGACTTCTATCCGGTCTTGCTTGCTCCTTTGCAGCGGGATCATTATACCATCGGCTTCGATAAATAGTACCGGTACTTTTTTCTTTTTGCCTTGGGGCTCTTCCCCGCTCATGAATAGATTATTGCGCAGGGCTTCTTGCAGTTCTTTTTGTTCCAGTCCATTTCGTTTTACTTCGCTATGGATGGTCATATGACTTAATTGGCCCATCCCTGCTTCGGCCATTATTTCCGCTGCCTGCCTGAAGGGTAACCGGGTTGCCAGCGATACGGCTAATTTGAGCAGTCTTCCTGTCAGACGCTTTCCTTGGCGTAAGTTTAGGGCTTCGTCTAATAGAAACCTTCCTTCCCCTCTTTTCTTTTTGCGCGTTGCTTTAACATATAGCCGGCGCTTAAAGGTTATATCCCCGTACAGGCAGGTGATTGTGCGGTAGCGGAACCCAGCTATCTTATATCCCTTAGGTTTTGCCGGCATAAGGGTATCATCCAGGGCTTCCAGTACGGCTACCAATAACCTCCTGGCTATTTGCAGGATAACTTCTTCAAGAGTGTTGAAATTCTCGATACCATCTAATAAACTAATGATGGTAGCGGTACTGGTACTACCGTTTACCATTAAGAGACCTCACTCCTTTTACGGTGGTTTTCTTCCTGTGAGGTCTCTTTTCTCTTTTTTACCCCTTTTTCCTCCTACCTACTGTAATTTTACACTAACCCTCTGGCTCCTACGATTTAGCCACTTGAAGAGCATACACCTGGCAATGTAGTGGAATGCCAGGATGCGCTTGCTGTTATCGGTTATCCCATAATAGTGGTAATAACCTTCGAGTTTCCTTTTGAGAAGGGCCATGAGCACTTTCGCTGGCATCATGCGGTTCCCTTTTATCCATTCCTTCATTCTCTGCACGCTCTGCCGGAACTTCTTCCGGCTGGTGCGTCTCTTGACCCTGAACTTGCCCTGATGGCTGGTGCTGCAATAATGGGTAAAGCCCAGGAAATCAAAGGTATCTGGCTTATTTTGCCCCATCCGTTTGCACCATTGGGTAGCGAAGCGGCCAAAGGGAATTATCTTGGTCTTTTCTTCGGCTACGGATAGGGAAAATTTGGCCAGCCTTGCTTTCAGTGCCCGGTAAAATGCCTCGGCCTCATGTTTGTATTGAAAACAGCAGATGAAGTCATCGGCATAGCGCACCATATAGGCTTCTCCCCGGCAGTGTTTGCGCACCGCTTTTTCGAACCACAGGTCAAGGACATAGTGCAGATAGATGTTGGCCAGGATAGGCGATACTATGCCGCCCTGGGGTGTCCCTTCGGTTGCGTCCCTTAGTTCCCCGTTCTCCATAATGCCCGCCTTGAGAAATCGACGGATAAACCGAAGAAAGTTGGGGTCGGCTATGCGATGCCCCAAGAATTTCATCAGCCAGTCGTGGTTTACATGGTCGAAGAAGCCTTTGATATCAGCATCGACTATATAGTTGACCTTCCTGGCGACGATGAGGTAGTTTAATAACTTTAGGGCATCGTGGCAGCCGCGTTGGGGGCGAAAGCCGAAGGACATATCCAGGAATTCCGCTTCGTAGATGGCATTGAGGATCTTACTGGCAGCCAGTTGGACTATTTTATCTTCGTAGGCTGGTATCCCCAGGGGGCGCTTCTTGTCAGAGCCCGGTTTGGGAATATAGACTCGCCTAACTGGTTGGGGCCGGTAAGCTTTGCGTTTGAGGCGTTCTAGGAGGCTTTGAATGTTAGCTTCCAGGTTGTCGCCATATTGCTCCTTGGTAATGCCATCTATGCCGGTAGCCCTATTGGCCTTGAGCTCAACATGGCATATCCTTAGCATATCCGCATCTATTAGGTGCATGAGGGAGGTAAAGCGTTCCTTCGGTCGCGTTCGGGCAACTTCCGCTATTCTTGCAAGTTTCGTTGTCAATCCGGTTCCACCTCTGGGTGTGGGAATTGTTCCCCTTACAAGAGCGATTCCTTGTTACGGCCTTTCCTCCGCCGGCGTTACCCGGTTTCCTTGGTACTACGCCGTAATCCGACTCCCTGCCTCCTGTTTGGCCTCCTCACTTTGTATCGCTTGTCGGCCATACTTCCTGAAACCGGAAGAGGAGGCAGGGTCTCCTGAGTTACCGTGGGATAACGATGTCCAGCGTGCCGAGGTCTGCGACCCCGAGGAGATGGCGGTAGTCTCGCCTTTAATGATTACCGCCATGTTGCCTTCTGCTTGGGTCAGAGCATCGGCCCTCCCAACTAAATTTTATTTCGAGGCTCAATCCCTTCAGCGCTATGGCTTTCGGCCCGCTGCCTTGCCTACCTACGCTTAAACCTGCCGGTTACCCTACAGGCTCCAAGGCTGGCTACTGGCGGTTGGCTAGACCTTACCAGGTGGGCTTTCCACCCACTATATCCCGCGGCATTGCTCCGCCGCACGACCCAGAAAACTAGACACAAAAACAGGGGGTCCTAAGCGTCAAATGAGTGTACGGAAAAAATATCCAACGGATTTTAAGGCCAAAGTTGTGCTGGAAATTCTTAAAGAAGAAAAGTCAATTTCTGAGTTATCCTCTGAATACGGTATTCATCCATCTATCCTTAACCGCTGGAGAAATATGGTGATAGAAAAGTTACCATCCTTCTTCACCGATGAGCAAAAAAACCTTGAAAATATAAAAGCTCAGTACGAAAAACAAATCCAGGACCTTTATGCCGAGGTTGGCCGGTTAACTACCGAACTAACCTGGCTTAAAAAAAAGAGTGGCCTCTGAGCTTAACCGAGACGAACGTATTTCCCTGGTGGAATGGGGCCATCCTGAGCTGTCCATTAAGAAACAGGCGGAACTACTAAGCTTAAATCGCTCCAGCCTCTACTACCAGCCGGTACCCCCTTCACCAGAAGAAATAGCGGTAAAACACCGTATCGACGAAATATACACCGCCTTCCCCTTTTACGGTTCCAGGCGCATCACCGCCCAGCTGCGGAAGGAGGGATTTTTGGTCAACCGTAAAGCCGTCCAGCGTCACATGCGGGAAATGGGCCTTATAGCCATCTACCCGGGACCCAACTTAAGCAGGCGCAACCAGGAACACCGCATTTACCCCTACCTGCTGCGCAACCTTGATATCACCCGGCCCAACCAGGTTTGGGGCATTGACATCACTTACATCCGACTGGTCCGGGGGTGGATGTACCTGGTAGCCATTATAGACTGGTACTCGCGCTTTGTGGTAGGATGGGCCCTGGACCAGAATCTAGCGACGACCTTCGTGCTTCAAGCCGTAGAAGAAGCCCTGGCCCGGGCCAGGCCGGAGATAATGAACAGCGACCAGGGGTCCCAATTCACCAGTCCGGAGTATATCGATTTACTCCAGAGCGCCGGTATCAAGATCAGCATGGACGGCAAGGGCAGAGCAACCGACAACATCTTTACTGAACGTCTCTGGCGTAGCCTAAAATATGAAGAAGTTTACTTGAACGAGTATAGCAGCCCCAGGGAAGCGAGAAGAGGAATTGCCCGTTACCTGGAGTTCTACAACTACCGCCGCATCCACCAATCACTGGAATATAAGACGCCGGCTGAAGTGTATTTTTATGCAAATAATGAAGTGAAATGTATACCCATATTATAGCAAATATGGTAATACCAAATGATGTCAAGCTTCAACTATTTCCTTATATCGCCATCTAAACTTAATTATTCCACGCTTAAAAATTTCTCATTTCGTGTCTTGACAATGGGGTCCACCTTACGTGGTCATACTATGGATTTTGTGGGACGCAGCCTAATGAATAAGGATATTGAGGTACCGGCACAGCTTATTGAACGCCTTTAAAGCCCTTTGGGAACACCGCATAGGAATAGCCAGGAGGTCTCCTTATCCGACTGAATTCACAGAGGAATTATCCGCTTTTGGCTGGTGGTTTGCTTCAGTGAAGTTTGATTTAAATTGGGCCTTATCACCCGAGTTCGACAGATGCTAGGTGAACAATAAGCGCAACAGCTTGTTGCGCAAGGATTCCAGGGATCGGCTTTTTGGGCGCGTGTTACTAGGGACCCTTTCTGGTCTTTTGTTTTCACCGCGATGATCTGGGGCGGTTCCTTTATCCCCAGGGTCTTGAAGATATGCTGCTGTGGTGTGGTTGTTTCCGTCCTCTGGAGTACCCTGCGCCATCAGGACCAACAAATTCGCCCAGGTGCATGCGTTCCAGGGTCTGGCAAATATTCCGCCAGCTATCCTGCACTTTCGTTTCAGCGTAAGCGTAAAATAGCCCCACCTTAGGTGATAGGTGGGGGCTATTTTTACGCTTACCTTTTTACCTGCGTTTCTCGATTCTCAAACTATATTGATACCAATACTTTTGCTGTATCATAAATAAATATTAAGCCACCTTTTTTGGTAATAAATTTCTTTACCAGAAAAGGTGGCTTTTTCATGCCTAAGAGGACCAGGGTAGAGCCGGAGAGCAGTACAGGGCGGTGCAGGTTAGGGAACCTCTAACCTGCACCTGGCGTCTATATAAAAAGGGGAGCAACCAACGGCACTGCGTGGTAAGGCCCGCGACATTGCTCCGGCTGTTACCGGACCAAGCCGGATTTTATTTCCAGCAGGAATGGATAGCCGAAGGTAGAAATATTGGTTGGAAGGTGCGTCTTTATGCGCTCAACAACCCTGGTGATCATACCGGCGTATAACGAAGCGGCAACTATCGGGCAGGTTATCAAAAATATCAAACGCTGGTGTGACGCCGATATCCTGGTAGTCAACGACGGCTCGACAGATGGCACTTCTGCCGCTGCCAGGGAGGAAAAGGTCGCTGTTATCGACCTGCCCTGCAATCTGGGTATCGGCGGGGCCATGCAGACGGGGTACCGTTACGCCTGCCAGCACGGTTACGAGTTTGCCGTCCAGGTCGATGCTGACGGCCAGCATGACCCCCGCTTTATCGAGGACCTGATACACCCTCTTAGGGCCGGGAAAGTAGATATGGTCATCGGTTCCCGGTATATTGAAAATAGGAATTACCGGGGTACCTTGGCCAGGAGAGCAGGTTCATGGTTCTTTACTTTTTTATTAAAGCTCTTCACTGGACAGGCTATCTACGACACCACCTCCGGTTTCCGGGCGATTAACAGGCAGGTGCTGGCGGAGTTTGCCCGCCATTATCCCCCGGATTACCCGGAGGTGGAAGTTATCATGCAATTGCTGCGCCGGGGCTACCACATCAAGGAAATCCCGGTGGTAATGTACCCGCGTAAGGGCGGCCACTCTTCGATAACCATGTTGAAGTCTGTTTATTATATGTTTAAGGTGAGCCTGGCGATGGTCATTGACTGTCTCAGGTAACATAAGATATATTTCGTCCATAACGGCAAGTCACCGGCGGCCGGATGCACGCGTTGCTCACCGGGGTGCGGGTTCCTGGAAACAGGCCTTAGCGACCGGGTTCATGACCATAACTTCTGTGAAAAGTGAGGCCGGAGGCCATGGTCTTAAATGTCTACACTTTCTCGGTGATTTTTAGTCTGATTTTTTTGTTGGTAGTGACGGAATTTGTCAGGAAAGGCACCCTGTCGGAGCAACACAGCCTCTTTTGGTTTGTTTTCGCCCTGACAATGCTACTCATGGCGGCTAACACCCGCCTCCTTGAATTTTTAAGTCGCCTGTTGCATATCTACTATGCTCCTTCGGTTTTATTTCTCTTTGGTTTTTTATTAATCACCATTTACAGTTTTCACCTGACGATTATCGTTTCCCGACAGTCAGAAAAGTTGCTTAAACTCACCCAGGAAATAGCACTCCTGAAAAATAAAATCGAGGAACAGGCCGATAAGACGGTCAAATCCAAGTAAAAGGGGATTGATATGGTTTACCTGCTGGTTGGGTTAAATATCCTCCTCCTGGTCAGCGGCCAGATCCTTTGGAAGCTGGGTGTTGCCAGGGACGCCGGATTCAAAGCGGTCCTGGCGAGCTTTTTTTCGCCCCTGGTGCTGGCGGGGCTGGCTCTGTACGTCCTGGCGACAGTAATCTGGCTTTACGTCCTGGCCCGGGAACAATTCAGCCTCCTTTACCCCCTGCAAAGCCTGGCCTACGCCCTGGGTGTCGTGGTAGCCTGGCTGGTTTTTAAAGAGGCTGTTCCCCTGACCAGATGGATCGGGGTGCTGGTGATTATGGCCGGCGTGGCCCTGGTAGCGATGAAATAGGAGGTTTCCTGGTGTTGTTTAAAGTAAGACGGGAAGCGATCAACACCCTGGCGGTAACCGTGGCCCTGGTCCTGATTGTCACCCTGGCCCTTTATCTCAGGTTAAAGTTCGTTTTTACCATCGACCATCCACCCTTGAAGGGCTTTTCCTCCGACGCTGTCAACTATGACCTCATGGCGCGCCAGTTCCTGGATAAGGGGTTTCTGGGCTATATGTCCAGCCGGCCCAATGCCTATATCACCCCGGGCTATCCCCTGTTCCTGGCTTTGATTTACAAACTCTACGGTTATGCCCAGGGGAGTCCCCTGCAGGCGGTGCGGGTGGTCCAGGCCTGCCTGGGCATCCTGACGGTGGTGCTGTTGTACCTGGCGGGCCGGGAGGTAAAAAACACCAGGGTGGGGCTGGTGGCCGCCCTGCTGGCGGCTATTTACCCCACCTTTGTCTGGGCCCCGACTATCCCTTTAACCGAAGTAGTTTATACCTTCTTTTTTATGCTCTATTTTTACCTCCAGCTCCGGTATTTACGCCATCCTTCCCCCCTGGGAGGCGTTTTAACGGGGCTGATTTTTGGCCTGGCCATCCTGGTTCGCCCGGCGGCGGCCCCCCTGATCGTGGTACCCTTCCTTTATGATTTTTACCGGCGTAAGGAGTGGCGTTCCTCCCTCAAGGGTTTCCTGTACACCCTGGGAGGGTTTGTGGCCGTCATGCTGCCCTGGTGGATACGCAACCTGGTAACCCTGCACCAGTTCATCCTCCTGGCCACCCAGACCTGGAACCCCCTCCTTTACGGCGCCTTTCCTTACTTCACAGATATGGACAAGGTGCCTCCCATCCAGTCCACCCAGGAGGCCTTGCATTTTATCCTCCGGGGCTTTTTAAGGAACCCGGTGTTGTACCTCAAGTGGTATACAATCGGCAAGTGGCAGGTTATCTTTGGCAATATGTGGTACGGTCTTGACCTTTCCCGCTATCAGTACTTGCGTTCGGTTTACTGGGTGCACAATTTTATCACCATGGTGGGCTGGTTGGGGTCTTTTAAGGCCCTCAAGGAGGGAAGAGTAGGCCTGGTGGCCATCTTTATTTTTCTCCTGACGGCCATCCAATTGATGTTTATCCCCACCGTCAGGTATGCCTTTACCATCATGCCGTTCTTGATGCTCACCACCGCTTGGCTTATGGATCTCCTGTTCGGAGCGGAAGAGGCTGCTTGAAAGGCAATTTATCTTTATGGTTTTATCCTGTTTGTAGACCTTTAGCGGCAACACGGCCCGGGGCCCTTTCAGCATTTTAAAAATAAAGCCGGAGGTTAGACGGCAAAAAGGGGTATGATAAAAAAGCGGTGACAGTGAGTTTTTGAATCTTTATCAATAAAGGAGCATAGATGTTTAAGGGTGGGCGTTATATAAGCATCTATTATTTTATTATAGCTCTGGCCATGGTTATAGCAGGGGGATTCCTGTTGAGCAGGCAGGCGAAAAGGTTGCCGCCACCGGTACAACTTCCCCCCGGGGCGACAACTCCCCGGGCGGAAAGCTGGTATGTGGGGGTAGCGGTGGCTGACGTGCGGGCTAACCCGGATCAGGGCGCCGAACGGGTTACCCAGGCACTCCTGGGGGATGAGGTAAAACTCCTGCGGGACGAAGGCGAATGGCTCCAGGGTCAGGTGCCTGATGGTTACATCGGCTGGTTGCAAAAGGGGAACCTGGTCAGGGTGACGCCCCCGCTGGCCCGGGACCTGGTGGCCGTCAGGGTGCCCAGGGCCATATTATACAAGGAGCCGGGGAGCGATGCTCAAGCCGGGGAGGCCTTGCTGGGCACTGACCTGCCCCTGCTGGCGCAAAAGGAGGATTGGCTGGAGGTCTGGCTGCCGGGCCGCCCGCCAGCCTGGCTTAGCCGGCAGGAAGTCGACCTCTGGCCCGGGGGTCAATTAACGGATAAGCGTTCCGGTTCGGACGTGATTAAGGTGGCCGAACGGTTGGAGGGGGTGGCCTACCTGTGGGGTGGGGTCAGCCTCTACGGTATCGACTGCTCCGGCCTGACCTATATAGCCTATTTCTTAAACGGCGTTAAGCTGCCCCGGGATGCCGACCTGCAGTTTAAAGTCGGCCGGCCTGTAGCCCGGAAAGACCTGCAGCCCGGCGATCTGGTCTTTTTTAATACCAGTGGCGGAACGCAGCCTACCCACGTTGGTATCTATACAGGCAACGGGCAGTTTTTAAACTCACGTTCCCGCCAGGGGGTGGTTGTCAGCCGCCTGGATGAGCCCTCTTTTAGCGCCGGGTATCTGGGCGCCCGCCGGTACCTGCCGTGATATGGGGCCTGGTAGCTGGAACTCAAACCGGCATGTTGCTGTATCATAAATAATATCAAGCTGCATGGCAGGACCACGGGCTGAATGTTGCCCGTGGCCCTGCCATGCAGCCACTTAGATGCGTTACTTGCAGCATTTAGATAAGGGAGAAATGCCGCAGCAACTGTCTTGGGGTTCCGGCGCGGGCTTGCGGCCGGCTCCACCTTCTTCTTTCTTACGCCTGGCCGCAAAGAAGCGCTTTAAATTATCGGGCAGCTCCTGCAGTGTTTCCCTTTCTGCCGGGCTTTCATTTCCACCCCCGTAAACGTGCTTCAGGATGGCCTCAATAATCATACCCTTGGGAGCTTCGGTATATTCCTTCCCCTGGTACACCCAGACGCGGCAGTCCACATCCTCGCCGCAAATCTCGCCGCAGGATTCGCAGAGGCTTTCCCTGACGTCGAGCTGGATGTCCCGCCCGTTGATGCGGATGGTAGGCGAACTGACAAATCCCAGGGCCAGGGCCTGTTCTTCCGACTGGACGTGGATCTTGTGCAGGTTGACCTGGATCCCGGTAGCCTGTAAGACCCCTGCCACTTCGTTGAGGGCCTCTTCCAGGTTGCGGGCCGTTCCACCGCACCTGGTGCAGGAATCAAGGTCCAGGTAGAGAAACTCGATGTCGAGGGAACGCTGGGACGCCTGGGTATCGGGCGATATCCCTATTTCTCCCCCCTCTTCTTTGTCGAAACTGCCCGGTAAAGAACTCCCGCAGCTACAACTGCTAGCGGCGGTACGGCATTGTCCTATGGGGATTTCCTCGTTGCGAACGGAATAGCAGTTGCCTTCCCGCAGGCCAGAAAAGTTGGAAAGTATACCTTTCGCTCCTGCCATAATACAGCGCCTCCTTGTGCTTGCATAATCCTCTAACTTTACCGCCTCTAAAATGTAGCCGGTAACCTCCTTCCAGGCCTCTACAGCCACGCGGAAGGCCTCCTGCCCTTTTGGCGTAAGGGTATAGACTTTGCGCTCCCGGCCCCCGGCTATCTCAAGGGAAGAAGTGACATAGCCGCCCTCCTCGAACTCCCTGAGTACCGGGTAAATCGTCCCTTCAGTGGGCGTGCAGCACCCCCTGGTGACCTGGGCTACGGTGCGGGCTATCTCGTAGCCGTGCATGGGCTGGGTGTAGAGAACCCGCAGGATGAAAAACTTCGAGAGGCACATCTTGATGATACCGTTCCAGTACTCGCGATCAGTATAATTCATTTTTGCCACTACCTTTAGCCTCTATACATAGAGGGGCAATGCCTCTGCTTGTATTATATGGTACCCGGCTGATGGGATCAAGTTATTTATCCAGGTGAGTAAGCGAGCTATAATGTTGTTGTTAAACCGTATTTATAGGAAAATAAAAATAAGCCAATTTTTAAGCAAAGGAGTGGGTATTATGGGTAAAGTTCTTATTGCCCTCAATGAGGAAGAGCAGCTAATGCTGCAACGCATCTGCCTGGATAAAGATGCCGGAGAGGCGCTGGAATTTGTATTACAGAAAATCGCTCCCAAGATACCCAAAAAGATTCCTTGCCTGGCGGGGGTACTGATGCAACCAGAAAGGTAGGAAAGTGAGTCAGCAGGTTATTTCAATCAGCCACCTCGTGAAAATATTGCGGTCCTTCCGCCGTTTTGCCAGGGCGGCATCCTATTGGCCGTAAGGCGATGGAAATGCGAGCAGGTTCAATAAATTTTAGGTAGAACTGCCCAACACCGTATTCTGGCCCACATTTGAGGCCCCGGCACAGTAAAAAACAGCCACCGGTGCCGGGCGTTCCACCACTTCAATGCCCTTTACTTTTTTATCCATGTAGGGCAGGTACCAATTTTCCTGTTGCGTCATGATTGTCCTACCTTTGAAGTAATTTATTTACTACGCCGGGAGGAAATAACGGCCCCGGCAAAACTTAAAACGGCTGCCAGGTAATAGACAAAACCCATACTTTTGACAAACGCCTGGTTGTATTCAACGGGCATGCCGGCCATTCGCGAACTGAAGATGGCTACGGAAAAAGTTATACCGATGACCATACCTAAATTCTTGATTAACTGGCTGATACCCGTGGCGGCACCAAGTTTGTTCTTAGGCACGCTGCCCGTAACGCAGCTATTGTTCGGGGATTGGAACATCCCCAGGGAGGTGCCCATAACGGCGATATAAATGATTATCAAGGTTAAGGGCGTTTGCAGGTTGATGTTGGCCAGGGCCACCAGGGCCAGGCCGTTCAATACCAGCCCGCTGGTGGTTAAGAGTACATAACCGATTTTATCGGAAAGCCAGCCGCTGAAAGAGGCGGTAATGGCCATGGCCGCCAGGAAAGCCATCATTAAGAAACCGGCCTTCTGGGGAGTAAAGCCCAGCACTTTCTGGTAGAAAAAGGGTATCAAAACAGTCGGCGAGTACATGGTAATAAAAGATACCAGGGCAGCTATGATCGACGAGGTAAAGGTTCAGTTGTTAAAGAGCTGGAAATCAAGTATGGCATTGGCGCGGCGGCGTTCGTAAAAAATCAAAAACAGGCTGTTATCGCGACCCGCCTACAGCCTGTAACACCCGGAAAAAGATGAGCATCCCGATGCTGGTGGCAAAGGCGCAAAAGAGGGTGAAAATGGTGATGACAAAGTAACCGGCGTTATAAATACGGCGGCGGCCGTAAGCGTCTGCCATGATACCGAAGATCAAGAGCAGGGCGGACATGGTCAACAGGTAGACGGAGGTAACCCACTGGACGGAATTGATATTAGTTTTAAAATAGTTGGCAATGGTCGGCAGGCCGGGTGCGGGTTATAGATCTTTTGCGCCATGGCGAGCGTTGCGTTTGCGAGCTAATTGCTGAACTGGAGCTGGATCAGCCCAACATTTCCCAGCATCTCGCTGTCCTGCGCTAGCAGGACATCGTCGAGGCCACCAAAGAGGGTTTACGGGTGATTTACCGTATCAAGGACCCCCGGATAATTACTTTATTAGACTTGGCGGGAGATATTGGGAGATTGCTGAAACTATGGCGCTCATGGAGGGATTAAATAAAGCAAAGGGAGGAAAATGAAATGGAGAAGAATGCACTTATTATATTAGTAAAATCGTATATAATAACCTTGACAAATAAGTATAAAGTTATATAATAAACCCATCAAGAGATAAACGGAACAAACTGCCGGAGAAGCTAAAGGAAAGGAGAAACAAATATGTCTGAAAAAAAGCCGGGTTTAATCATGTGCGTCTGCACCGGCAAGTGCCCGGGGTTTGCCAAGATGGACATCTGGGACTTTATTAACCGGGTGCGGGTCGAGCTGCCAGTGGAGTACGGTTTTATCCACCCCCAGTTATGCGAGGAGGACGGTGACCGCTTCCTGGCCGACTTCCTCAAGGCCCATCGCAAGGTCATGATTGCCGCCTGTGCCCCCAACATGCAGAATAAAATGTTCCGGGACGCCCTGGCGGCAGCCGGTATGGATTTAAAGACCGATTTTTACCCCCTGGACATCCGCGACCTGACCACCGAGGAAGCATTTCAGAAAGTGGCCGACGCCCTGGCGGATTGGGAGGCGCAGGCCAATGGCTGAAAACACCTTTATGGGCGTGCCGCGGGAAAAGATTACCTGGGCGCCGGTGATTGATTATACCAGGTGCAACTACTGCCTGGAGTGCGCTAAATTCTGTCCCCACCAGGTATATGAAATCCGGGAGGAAGAGCCGCGGCTTATCGTGGCCAATCCCACAAACTGCGTCGTTTTTTGCCGTGCCTGCGCCAAGACCTGCGGGCCGGATGCCATTTCCTTTCCCGAAAAATCCCGGGTCCTGGAAGCAATCAAGGCCCTGCGCCAGGAAGAAGGGGGTAAATAGCCGTGACTGCAAAGTATGTTATCTTGCCCTGTAACGGCCTGGATAAAGAAGCCGGCTGCCTGGCCCGGGAACTGGCCCTGAAAATGGCGGCGGCCACCGGGAGCGAGATTATCTGCCCGGTGCTTTACCAGACGGCGCCGTCCCGTTATGCTTCTCTTCTCCGGGAAGGTAGCCTGGTGGTTATCGACGGCTGCGCCACCCGTTGCGCCAGCCGGATTGCCGCCAACAATAACCTGAAGATTTACCGCAAGATAACTATGACCGAAGAAGCTAAAAAGAGGGATTATAACCCCGGCCCGGACTGGCGGGTGGGGGCAGGGGCGGCGGCCTTCGTGGAGGATGTCTGGCGGTCCTGGCAGCCTGTACTCAGGGAACAGGAAGCCGGCCGGGCGCCGGGAGAAAACGCCGGCCTTTTTGCCGGCCCGCTGGAATACGCCATCCATCGCCACGATAAGTTTATCTTCCGGGTACCCCTGGAAGGCTTTTACTTCAACGAGAACGACTGCTGGGTGCAAGTAGAGGGGAACAGGGGCCGCGTAGGCATCAGCGACTACCTGCAGCAAAACCTTTCCGATATTACCTTTGTCACGCCCCCCGATCCGGGTACGGAAGTGGAGCAATTCGGCGAAATGGGTACCATCGAGTCGGCCAAAGCGGTTTATGAACTGGTTTCCCCGGTTACAGGCAGGGTGGTGGCCGTTAATGAAGCCATCCTAGAGGCGCCGGAACTCATCAATGAAAACCCCTATGAAAAGGGCTGGATTACCGAACTGGAACTGACCAATTTTGAGGCTGACCGCGAATTTTTACTGGACGGGCGGCGCTATATGGAAGTATTAAAGGAAAAGGTGGCTGATTTCAATGCCAGTAAATAGCTCCCGCAAAGTTTACGTCATCCCCTGCAGCGGTATCGGCAAGATGTACGGCCTCCTGGGCCGGGAAGCAGTACTGAAGACTGTAAAAGAGCTGCGGCCCGATAAAGCGGCGACCATGTGCCTGGCCCTTCTGGTTTATGGCGACAATGAGGCCAGGAAGGAGATCGCCGGCGCCAGGTGCATTACCGTGGACGGCTGCCCGAAGCTCTGCGCGGCCAAGAATGTCGAGCACGCCGGCGGCCGGGTGGTGGAAATGATCCGCGCCGTGGACGCTTTTCGCAACCACCGGGGCGTCGATGCCGGCACGGCCGCCCATCTGACGGCGGCAGGGTGGCAGATTGCCGACGAGCTGGCTGCCGACCTGGCCGGTAAAGTCGATCGCTGGTATGACGCCGGAGAGGAGCAATAAACGCCTGTTGGGGAGGAGAAAGCATGAGTGAAGAAGGAAAATTATCCATCGGCCTGATTTCCTGCAGCGGCGAGGCCTGCCCCGGGGGGACCATTTCCCGCCTGGCCACCCAGAAGGTGCTGCGGTCCATCAGGCCGGGCTATAATTTCGTAACTATTTGCCTGCCTCTGTTTATGGCCGGTGGCGAGGAAGAGCGCAACTTCGCCCGTGATTATCCCACGATAACCATCGACGGGTGCGAAAAATGTTGCGCTTTAAAGGCCACCGAAGCCCTGAGCGGGCCGGTAAGCGGCAAGGTGGTGGTTACGGACTTCAGTGCCGGGGAAAAGCTCGGCGAGGGGACGTTATCTACCGGGGAGCTTACAGCGGAGCAAAAAGCCATGGTCGACCAGGTGGCGGCAGCTATCTTGGAGCAAGTCGATAAAATTAACCGGGAGGAGTAAACAATGGCTAAAGTTAAGGTGGAGATTTATGATTACCCGAGTAGCGGGGGTGGCTGCGGTTGCGGTTGTGGCGGCGGTGCGGCCATGACCACGGCGGCGATTAAAAAGCAGGTTGGCGAGTTGCAGCAGCAGCTTGAGGAAAAGTTCGCCGGGCAGGCGGAGGCTGTTTACATCGACCTCCGGGCAGTACCCCGGGATCAGGTGCCGTCAGAGCTGCGGGCCCTTACTAACGGCCCTTACCCGGCGCCCCTGGTGGTGGTCGACGGCACGCCCCGCTATGCCGGTGATATTCCCTGCGAGGAGATAATAAAAGAAGTAGGAAATATTCTTGCTTAGTTGTCCGGGGTCGGACAGGGAGGATAGTAAGTTATCCCCCCCTTATCAGATTCCGGAAAAAAGTTGAGGCCGAATAAGAATGCCCTGGTAGGGGGTGTAAATAGTGGCCATTTACCTGGATAACGCCGCCACTACCTTTCCCAAGCCGCCGGCGGTCTGGCAGGCCATGGAGCATTTTATGAAGAATATAGGAGCCAGCGCCGGCAGGGGCGGCTACCGACGCGCCCTGGCGGCGGAAGAGATAGTCTTCCAGTGCCGGCGGCTACTGGGGAAGTTATTTAACATTAATGACGCCACCCGCATCGTTTTTACCGCCAATGCCACTGAGGCCATCAACCTGGCCCTCAAGGGCTGGTTGAACCCCGGCGATCATGTCATTACTACGGCTATGGAACATAATGCCGTCTGGCGCTGTTTGAAAACCCTGGAGAAGGAGCGCGGGATAAGCATTACCGTGGTGCCCTGCCGGGAAGACGGCGAACTGCTACTGCCAGAGCTGGATGCGGCCTTCCGTAAGGAAACGCGCCTGCTGGCCTGCACCCATGCCTCCAATGTTACGGGAACGGTGATGCCGGTGCAGGCAATTACTGCCGCAGCCCACCGGCACGAGGTGCCTGTCCTGCTGGACACCGCCCAGACAGCCGGAGTATATCCCATAGATGTCCAGGAACTGGATATCGATTTCCTGGCCTTTACCGGTCACAAAGGCCTGCTCGGACCCATGGGTACCGGCGGCCTCTATATACGTCCCGGTTTCGATCTGCGTCCCCTGAAGGAAGGGGGTACCGGTTCGGTGTCCCGCCTGGAGTACATGCCTGAGGGCCTGCCGGATCGCTTCGAGGCCGGGACGCTGAATGTTGTCGGCATTGCCGGCCTTAAAGCCGCTGTGGAATATGTCCTCAACCAGGGGATCAGCCGGATCCGTTCCCACGAGGAGGTTCTGACGGCCAGGATGCTGGCCGGGCTGGAAGAGTTACCTGCGGTGACCGTCTATGGTCCGAGGGAAACGGCACCCAAGGTGGGCGTGGTTTCCTTTAACATTAAAGAACTGGCCCCGGAAGAGGTAGCCTACGCCCTGGACGAGGGCCACGAAATTATGGTCCGGGTGGGCCTGCACTGCGCGCCTCTGGCCCATAAAACCATAAGCACTCTGGAGCGGGGAACGGTGCGGGCCAGCGTAAGTTATTTTAATACCACGGAAGAGATAGACGCCTTTTTAACGGCGGTAAGGGAAATTGTAGAATTAACAAGCTGAAGTATTGAGAGTACTTGTTATCATAAGGCCCGAGCATTTCTTTCCATTTCTTATGGTGCAGGATTTAGGCAATATTAGAAATATGGGAGGCGGCACCCGTGTTTCTGGAAATGATTGACGTCACCAAAGTGGAAACCTGCCTGGCCGATGCGGAAAAGATCCGCCTGCAGGCGGTTTTGAGCCAGGATATTGAGGAGTTATTACCTTACCTCAATACCGTGATTAAAAATGCCGTATATAACCATTACACTAAAAACTTGACCTTTTTGAAAGAATTCCGCTTAATTACCCTTTACCCCCGCAAGCTTACCATGGCCAAAGCGGTCAATATGACGGACGCCCTCCAGGTGCTGGATTGGCTCAAGGATTTAATCAACGATACCCACCGGCGGCAAAAGGAAATCCAGCCTTCCTTCGCCAAAAAGGATAGGCCCACAGCGCTCAAAATATACAAATGGCTGCCCGGGACTAACTGCCGCCGATGCGGCCAGTTGACCTGCCTGGCTTTTGCCGCCAGATTGCTGAGCGGTGAAAACACTCTGGCGGATTGCCCGCCCCTGGCGGAGGAGGAAAATAGTGAACGCTTCAACGCCCTGCAGGGGATGCTGGGGTAAGCCGTTATAGATTTGCCATCTGCCGCCGGTAGAATTCCGCTTTGTTTTCCTCTCCGATGAGGCGGTCGATAATATAAGCAATCGCCAGTATCCCGGGGATATTGACCAGCCAGCGGGTTAGGGCGAACTTTATGCCCAGGGCTGACATTTCAAACAGGAACATGGGGATTTTTAAAGTCGACCAGGAACAGAGGAAAATAATAATGTTGCTGTATTTGGTGCCTTTCTTCGCCATGACGGCGGCCACCGGGAAGGCGCCGTAGAGTGGCCCGGCGGCGGCCGCCCCCAGTACTATGCTTAGGACAATGCCCTCTAAGCCGGATCCTTCACCCAAGTAGCGGATAATCGTTTCCCGCGGTACCCAGACATCTAAGAGGCCCAGGAGAAGAAAAATCGGCGGGATAATGGAGAGCATTTCGGCAAAGTTACCGGCGGTGTATTTAAAAATTGCTAAGCCTGTGCCGGGATAAAAGACGGTTATTACCACATCAAAGAAGATAATTAGTAAAAAGTAATGGTAAGTCTTAATTAAGTTAAGTAAGTTCACGCTCCCACCACCATCCCGATGATAATAGCCACGATAAAGGAAAATACATAGCTCAAAGAATTGCGGAGGATAGTTTCTTTTTTACCGAAATACCTGCTTTCCAGGGGAGCGGTTACAACCCCCACCATCATCAGGGTCGAAACAAAGACGGCCATTTGCATGATACCTGCCCCTCGGTCCAACAGGGATTTGGCCAAGGGGAAGGCAACAAAACCGGGTATGAGGGTGATGGAGCCAACTATGGAGCTTGCCAGCATGCCCGGGAAGCCGCTGTTTTTGCCCACCAGGGCGGCAATGGTATGAGGTGACAGGTGGGTCAACATAATCCCTATCAAGGCCAGGACGACAGCAAAGTCAGGCAAGATGTTGGTAAAGGCCTTCCACCCCTTGATTAAAGCCAGCCGGGTTTTATGCCGGTCTTTCCCGAAAGAAATTAACAGCCCGCTCAAGGCCAGCAGGTAAAGAAGCAGGGTAAACATGGCATCTCTCCTTTAGGGGTTATAGCGTCTTGTTGACGGGATGGAATTATTGGTTTATCCTATTACTGTATATTAACACACATATGTAATTAGCAGATAGGGAGTGAGCCCATGTGCGGTCATGGGTCCGGCGGGCATCACAGTCGCTGCGACTGTCGCGGCGCCCGCATGGAAGGCTTTTTGCAGCCCTGCTTATTGTTGCTGCTCTATGAGAAATCCACCCACGGTTACGAGCTGATGGAAAGCATGAACCGGCTGGGATTATGGGAAGGCGTCCCTGATGCCGGGGCTGTTTACCGCAACTTACGCCGCCTGGAGGAAGACGGCCTGGTACGGTCCCACTGGTCGACCGGCGGCCCGGGACCGGCCCGGCGCCGGTATGAGATAACCCCGGAAGGGGTAGATTACCTCCATGACTGGGCGGTGACCATCCGGCGCAATAAAGCCGCCCTGGAAACTTTCCTGGCGCGATATGAAAAACTTTTTAGCGGGCACGACACGGATGTGGCGAAGGGGTATTAAGCCCCTTCACCCAGTTCCTTCAGCCTTTCCTCCACGGCTTTTACTTCGGCCTGCAGTTCCTTGAGATACTCTTCCAGCCGGTCTTTTTTCTCCGCGGCGGTTAAAAAGTGGCGGCGGAAGCCGCCGGCGTGATGATTGTGGCAGCAGCCTCCCCCCTGCGGGCCCCAAGCATGGCAACGGTTATGACTGTAAGTGGCAGAGCTACACATTTTCCTTTTCCCCTCCTTTTTAATTAGCCTATATATGTCGTTAACATATATAGGCTAATTACATGATACTACCGGTCAATGCCTGTGTCAAGGGGTATTGGTCAACCGGCAAAACTTACGGCGGCCCCCTTGAATTTTCTTGACAAAGCCTTTAATTTTAATATAATATAATTAATTACTTATATATGGAGGTGAAGGGGGTGACATTGAAGGAGTGGGAAAAGGCTTTTAAAGCCCTGGGCCAGCATTTGCGGCTGCGGATTATCGCCCTGCTGGCCGAACAGGAACTGTGCGTCTGCGAGCTGGAAGAGATTTTGGGCATCACCCAGCCAGCTATCTCCCAGCACCTGCGGGTCCTGAAGGAAGCGGACCTGGTCTGGGAGGAAAAAGTGAGCCAGTGGGTATTTTACCACTTGAAAAAAGAAAAACTGGCCGCGGTCCTTCAGAGCTGGCTGGCCTACCTGGATGTACCCCTGGCGGAAAAGAAAGAGTTTACTGCCGACTACGATAAGCTGCAGCAGCTCCTGGAAAACCCCAAGGTTGCCTGCCGCCCGCCCCGGAAGAGGTATAAGTAAAGACGGCAACTGTTAGGGCGCGTTTATGAAAATAGGGCTATTTTCGTACTAACGTAGCAAAGAAAGGATAAGAAGGAGGATTTCAGTTAATGGCACCAGTAAATAATTATCAACCCGTGGCCAGGTTATCCCTCCTGGATCGCTTTTTGACCCTGTGGATCTTCCTGGCCATGGCCCTGGGCGTGGGCCTGGGTTATATGGTGCCCGGGGTAGCGGATGCTCTGAATAAAATGTCTGTGGGCACAACTTCCATCCCCATCGCCATCGGCCTTATCGTCATGATGTACCCGCCCCTGGCCAAGGTCAAGTACGAGGAACTGGGCAAGGTATTCCGCAACGGCAAAGTTATGGCCTTATCCCTTATCCAGAACTGGATTATCGGTCCCATCCTGATGTTTGTCCTGGCCATTCTCTTTTTGCACAATTATCCGGAATACATGGCCGGCCTCATTTTAATCGGCCTGGCGCGCTGCATCGCCATGGTCATCATCTGGAACAGCCTGGCCCGGGGCGACGCCGAGTACGCCGCCGCCCTGGTGGCCTTGAACTCCATCTTCCAGGTTATCTTTTATTCAATTTACGCCTATATTTTCATCACCCTGCTACCTTCCTGGCTGGGTTTTCAAGGAATGAAAGTCCACGTTTCTATCGGCGAGGTGGCCACCAGCGTGGCCATCTACCTGGGCATCCCCTTCCTGGCCGGGGTGTTTACCCGTTTTACCCTCATACCGGCCAGGGGCAAAGAATGGTATGAGAAAACCTTTGTCCCCAAAATCAGCCCCCTGGCTTTAATCGCCCTGCTATTTACTATTGTGGTCATGTTTTCCCTGAAAGGCCAGTATATCGTTTCGTTACCCATGGATGTAGTCAGGATCGCTGTACCCCTGATCTGCTACTTTGTTATTATGTTTCTCATTTCATTTTTCGTCAGCATGCGCCTGGGGGTCAACTACGAGCAAACCACGACCCTCTCCTTTACGGCCGCCAGCAATAATTTTGAGCTGGCCATCGCCGTGGCCGTGGCCGTCTTCGGCATTAATTCCGGCCAGGCCTTCGCAGCGGTCATCGGGCCCTTAATTGAGGTGCCAGTGATGATCGGCCTGGTGAACGTCGCCCTGGGTTTCCAGCGGCGATATTACGGCGTAGGGGGATAGAGAAAGCTAAAAAAGTTATGAGGTCTCGGGAAATCGGAGCCTGGCTACCCCCCGGACCTGCTCCATTGAGATGTCGACCGGGCAAAGGTCAGGCGCCGGGAAGCTCCTCTGGTAATAAGGTAAAGTTATTGGCCTTCAAGGCCTGCCAGAACTTTTTATCCCAGCAAGCTACGGTTATATTATCCTTTACCTGTTGCTTTAACATCAATACTGCTGCCAAATGAACGGCATCAAAACCACGCAGTTGATGCCGTTCTGCTAACTCTCCGGCCTTATCTATCAAGGCGTCGGATACTTCTATGGCGAAGTAATTACGCCAATCATCCTTGAGAGCTGTAACGGCTTGGGTATATACTGCATCATCGAGAGCTCTTTCCCGGTGACCGCGGGCCAGGGCGGCTCTTGCTTCAGCGTAGGCAATTTTACAGGTAGCCACAATGAGGGAATTGGCCGCGAGTTCTTTGACCTCCGGGGTGCCTTCCTCATAAATATACAGCTTCACCAGGGCGCTGGTATCAAGGTAAGATATCACCGGCGATCTTCCTCTACTATTTGGGCAATGGAAAAGCCTTTTTTAATTGGCAAATATTGTTTGGTTCCTAGTGGCTTGCCGCCAGCCCACGATGCCAGGCCTTTATCTAACATGGTAGTAATACCGGAGGGTAGTTTATTTTCTATCGGCACCAGCCTGGCCACAGGACGGCCACGAACGGTAATAATCAGGGTTTCCCCTTCTTTAACTCGCTTGATATACTGGCTCATGGATGCCTTCATCTTTCTAATACCGATCTGTTCCATTTTTCCACCTCCATGTGGTCATATTATAGCGCCGGCGAGACTACCTTTCAATATATTGCCATGTTATTCCTCTGCCGTTTTCATCCTCTACCGGTATCGAATTAGCAGTATGGTCGAACACCTGATGTGATTACTATGCTGTTTAAAGACGAATGGGCCATCAATGAGCGGCCGTCACATATGTTTCTAGTTCCCCGGTAACTAACACCTTTACCGTAGTCATTTGCCTGCACGGCCTTTGGCGGGGCAAATACGACGGAGGTACCGGCAACCTGTTTTGCAGTCCATCCCATGATGTTGTGGTGGAAAATGGGGTATAATAAAAGCGAAGCTATTTGAAAGGAGTTGGTTTCATGAGCACTGCCGAAATTTCCCGCGCCCTGGGCAAGATCACCTGCCCTTGCGGCCTGGTAGGGGTGAAACAGGGGGAAAAGCACGATCTGACCACTGTGGCCTGGTTTAGCCAGGAGTCGTCCAACCCGCCCCAGGTAATGGTGGCCCTTCACCCCAACCGCTACGTGCTGGAACTCCTGGATGCCGCCGGAGAGTTTGTCCTCTCCATTCTGGCTGATGATCAGGAGAAAATCGCCGTCTTCTGCGGTAGCCATTCAGGCAGAGACGTCGATAAAATCAAGGAACTGGGCCTGGCTACCGTGCCGTCGGCGGTAGTTACCACACCGGGGGTGAAAGACGCCCTGGCCAACCTGGAGTGTAAAGTGAGTAATCGCTTCCAGAGCGGCGATCATATCATTATTACCGGCCAGGTGGTAGCGGCCCAGGTCAACAGTGATAAAAAACCCCTTCTTTATTACGAACATAATATCACCCACTGGGGCCGATAGGGACCGGGCTTCGTCCACCGGGTGGCGGACCGAGCTCGGCTGGCAGGGAGTCGTTTAACGCCCGTCTGGAAATAACAGTATAATAAAAGCCCTGCAGCTTTGGGGTTGCTGCAGGGCTGTATTTTTAGACGAAGATGCCGGCAGTATCAATGGCCATTAAACGTTCCAGGTAGGCGCCGCTGCGGGCCAGGGCTTTTTTAAGTTTTGCTTCAACTCGCCGTGGGTGCGGTCGCTGGCAGTGAGCTTGCCATCGGCCATCGCTGGCCATCGTGGACCAGCCTTAACTCCAGGTCGGCACCCATGTCCCTTGCCCCCTCACTCCGTGCAGACGGCTAACGCCGTTTCCGCCAGGTGGTCCGGGCCAGGGTCAGCTCCAGATCCCTTTCAGGACAGGAGAGACGGTGGAGGTAACACCTGTCGCCCTCTACGGCCGGTATTTCCTGGCATTCGCAGTGGATATGCTCACCGTAGCGGGCATCTTTTTTATATAAGACTTCAATGGTAGCCGGGAAGGCCGTCCGGTGGACCTCCAGGGGGACACCCTCCAGGATCCAGCCGATATACCTCTTGTTATTGGCATGATGATTAGTATCCAGGTCGGCCATCCGGACGGTGAATTCCCCGGCTGTCGCCGGTTTTTCCAGGGACGGCAGGTCGGTGAAGACGCCGGGGACGGCTACTTCCGGGTAAAGGCCGTAGGCTCCGGTTACCTGTGGTGGTATGCGCAGGGGTTTCTTTTTGTGTATATCCAGGAAGACCCAGACCGATGCGGCCCGGCCAATGAGGTTTCCCCCGGCGTCGTGGATATAAAAGTCACGGTGGGCGAAGCAGCGCTGGAAATTCTCCACCCAGGTGGTTATGGTGATATGTTCCCGCCAGCGGGGATAGCGCTCCATCTGCAGGTGATAGCGATAGACAACCCAGCCCCGGCCGGCAGCTTTTAACTTATTAATCCCTATGCCTGCTGTTTCTGAATGTAAAGTGGCTGTTTCTTCCAGGTAACCCAGAATAGTTACTGGTGAGGCCTCAAGCAAAAAATTAGTTTCATAATAGCGCACTTCGTAATCTCTCTGGTAGGTGCTGGTTGGCATGGCAATCACCAGGTCTATTGTAGCACATAATCGCCCCCGGGACTACCTGTACAACAAACAGATGGCCTCAGGCGGCACCATTAATGGAAAAATTAACAGGCCGGTATTTTTTAAAGAAAGGATTAGTAGGAGTTAATTATAATGTTGAGGGTCGATAGCGCAGGGTCCTGCTGGCGTTGAAGATGGCTGCCAGGGCCACGCCTACATCGGCGAACACGGCTTCCCAGATTGTCGCCACGCCCAAGACCCCCAGGATCAGGAAGAAGGCCTTGATACTCAGGGCCAGGACCACGTTCTGCCTGACGATAAGGCCGGTATACCTGGCGATCTCGATAGCGTCGGCCAGCCTGGAGGGTGCGTCCTCCATGAGAACCACGTCGGCAGCTTCAATGGCGGCATCGCTCCCCAGGCCGCCCATGGCCACTCCCACGTCGGCCCGGGTAATAACCGGGGCATCGTTGATACCGTCACCCACAAAAGCCAGCTTCTGCCGGCGGCGGTCGGGGAGGCTGGCCTCCAGCTCTTCCACCTTTGCCACTTTATCCTCCGGTAACAATTCCGCAAAGTAAGCGTCTATACCCAGGTCCCTGGCAACCCGGCGGGCCACGGCCTCCTCATCGCCGGTAAGCATCACTATTCTCTTTACCCCTAATTCCTTGAGCCGGGCAACGGCCTCACCGGCATCGGGCTTCACCTCGTCGGCAATGACGATGTAGCCGGCAAAGGTCCCGTCAATGACGACGTGAACGCCGGTTCCTTCCACGCTGCACACCTCATGGACAATCCCTTCCCGGTGTAGCAGGCGGTCGTTCCCAGCCAGGACCTGTCTCCCCTTGACCACGGCCCTGATGCCGTGGCCGGGGATTTCATGGTAGTCTTTTACCTGGTCGGGAGAGATCTCGCTGCCCCAGGCCTCCCGGATGGATTGGGCAATGGGATGATTGGAATAGAGTTCGGCAGCGGCGGCTGTGTACAGGAGTTCCTCTGGCGTAAAGCCGTTGTAAGGAACTACCCGGCTGACCCGGAAGACGCCCCTGGTCAGGGTTCCCGTTTTATCAAAAACGACGGTATGCAAAGCCGGAAGGGCGTCCAGGAAACTGGCACCCTTGACCAGGATGCCCCGGCGGGAAGCGCTGCCAATACCACCGAAGTACCCCAAGGGAATTGAAACCACCAGGGCACAGGGGCAGGAGATAACCAGCAGCACCAGGGCGCGGTAGATCCACGTTGAAAAAGCGGCCTCAGGCAGGACCAGGGGAGGGATTACGGCCAGGGCCAGGGCTCCCAGAACTACCGCCGGGGTGTAGTAACGGGAAAAGGCGGTGATGAATTGCTCCGTCGGGGCTTTACGTGTCGCAGCGTTTTCCACCAGCTCCAGGATGCGGGCCACCGAGGATTCCTCGAAGGGCCTGGTCACCCTGACCGTTAAAAGACCATGACCGTTGATCATCCCGGCCAGGATTGGCTCACCCTTTTCCACCTTGCGGGGGACAGCTTCCCCTGTCAGGGCCGAAGTGTCGACAAAGGAAACGCCGTCCACCACCTCGCCGTCCAGGGGCACTCTTTCGCCCGGCTTGATGACAATAGCCTGTCCTACCTCCACCTCTTCCGGCCGTACCCGTTTGGTTTCCCCGTTCAGTTTCAGGTTGGCGTATTGCGGCCGGATATCCAGCAGGGCGGCGATAGAACAGCGGGAACGATTGACGGCCCGTTCCTGGAAATATTCACCTACGGCGTAGAAAAGCATGACCCCCACCGCTTCGGGCAACTGGTGGATGGCAATGGCCCCGGCGGTAGCCACGGTCATCAAAAAGGTTTCGTCGAAGAATTGGCCCCGGGCCAGGTTCCTCAGGACCGTCCGTATCACCGGCCAGCCTACCAGGAAATAGGCTGCCAGAAGGACGGCATATTCCGCCCAGAAATAGGGGGTACGGTGGAGCCGTTCATTAAAAATAAGTCCCGGCACCAGGAGTAACGTAGCAATTATGATGCGATAGAGGTTTCTCCTGGCTTTCTCATTTTCCTCCCTGGTCTCATCCCCGTCCGTTTCAATTAACCGTACTTCCGGTTCCACCCGAGCAATAACCTCCCGGGCTGCCGGCAGCATCTCCGGGGGTAGGTCCAGGCTCCGAGCGGCAAAGTTAATGGTTGCTTTTTCCAGACCTTTAACCCGGCGCAATTCCTGTTCCAGCCTGGCGGCACAGCCGGCGCAGTCCAGGCCGGCCAGTTTGTAACGCATAACTTTCAACTCCCGTCCTTCTTTAATTTATGTCCGCGTTTTTAGTTTATCTGTACTCGGCAAAGTGTTCCTGGGCCTCGCGGATCAGGTGGACGATATGCTCGTCGTCGAGGGAGTAATAGACCATCTTGCCGTCCCGGCGGTACTTGACCAGGCGCAGGGCTTTTAGCAGCCGCAGGTGGTGAGAAATGGCCGGTAAACTCATGTCTAAGATGGTGGCTATATCGCAGACGCACAATTCCCGGAAGGAGAGCAGGTAAAGGATCTTGGTCCTGGTTTCATCCCCCAGCACCTTGAAGATTTCCGACAGCCCGGCGACCTCCACCACCTTCTCCCGCAGCCCCTCCGCCCCTCCGGAGGGACAAAAGGTATCACATAGATCATGGTTCGCTTCCGGCATAGCTATCACCCTATCATAAAATACGATTAAGCAATTGTTTAAACGTATTATATTACCTGTCTTCCGTGCCGTCAAGGAGAAAATACCCGTTCGGCCCCGCTGGCCAGATTCAACTTCCGGCTTAGTTTTACCAGGCGAGTCACATAGAAAACCAGTATTTAAGGCATGCTATTTTCCGGAGGTGGTCCTGTGCCTGGACGTAAAAAAGCCAGGGGCGAGGAGAAAAGCAAGGATAACCCCGCCGCCTGGCAGAATATCGAATCCGAGGAAGACCTGGCCCTCGAGTTTATGGACGCCCTTTTAGACAGGTGCTGCCGGGAGGATGGCAAGCCTGTTTAGGAGCCCCTTGCTGGGGCTTTTTTGTTTGCCACTTTGCAGCCGCAGCGGTTGGACACGGTCATTACCAGGACTGCTTCGCCCCGGCCTGCCGCTACCTGGAAGAGTTGCCTGGCCGCCCGCCAGACGGCTTCCTCCTCACCGCGGATAATAGTGCCCATGGCGTTGACCTCTATTTCCACCCCGCACTGCTCCAGCACCGCCATGGCTTCCTTGATCACCGGCGTATAGGCCGGGGTTCCCAGGGGATAGAGGGACAATTGACAGGCAATCATGATGACTGATACCCCCTTGGTCCCAATCAGTTGATTATAGCTTAAACGCCCTCCGGCCGCGTCTTTTAAGGGGAACCGGAGATCGCCCTAAACGTAACTGTGCAAACCTGACAGGAAGAGGTTGACGCCAAAGTAGGTGAAGAGGACCGCCAGGAAGCCGATAACCGCCATCCAGGCCGCCCGGTGTCCCTTCCAGCCATAGGTTAAGCGGGCATGGAGGTAAACGGCATAGATGAGCCAGGTGATCAGGGCCCAGGTCTCCTTTGGGTCCCAGCTCCAGTAACTCCCCCAGGCCCGCTCCGCCCAGACGGCCCCGGTAATGAGGACCAGGGTCATAAAGGGAAAGGCGAAGGCTATGGCCCCGTAGATCAGCTCATCCAGGATCTTTAGATCAGGTAGCAACTGGTAGAGGCGGCTGGAAAAATTCCCGGCCGTTTCCTTGCGTTCTTTAATAAGATACATGATAGCCAACCCGAAGGAGATACCGAAACCACCATAGGCCAGGATGGCTGTCAAAACGTGGATCTGCAGCCAGTAACTCTGCAGGGCCGGCACCAGGGGCCTGATCTCCCGGGGGAGAACGGCGGCATAACCCAGGAGAGCGAAGATAAGGGGGAGAACAAAGGCCCCCAGGGCTTTAATGGCGTAGAGCCTTTCGACAACCAGAAAGACCAGGGCTACACCCCAGGCAAAGAGGGAAGTGAACTCATACATATTACTGGAGGGCAGCCGCCCGGCGGCGATGGTCCGGGCGACCAGGGCCATGGTATGCAGGGCAAAGGCGGCAGCCGTCACGAGAAAGGCCAGGCGGCCGGTTGTTTCCCGGCGTCGGGTGAGGGCGATAAAATAAAGGACCGTGCCCAGGAGGTATAAAATCACCGCCGGGATGAAAAAAAGGTTTTCCCAGGTACTGACCATCACTGGCCCCCCTCTGTTTTCTCTGGTGTTAATCTAAGCCAGCCCGTCTTTTTATGTACCTCAGCCGGGATTTACCGGCCGGTTGCTTCCGCCAGCAACTCCTTGATATCTGTTTCCAGGCGTGCCTGTGAGCGGGGAGCGGCCCCGGCGAGCGAAACATGACAACCGCCATCGGCGGGGATAGCCAGGGCCCATATCTGCCGCCTCCGCATGTAAAACACTAGGAAAAGTCCCAGCAACAGCAGGGCTGCTCCGGTATAAACAACGGGAATGCCCGGGTCATGGGCAATTTTTAAACCCGTATACTGGCGGTAGCCGGTAAAGGTAACCTCAAGGCCGTCCCCGAGGGACACCGGTTCGCCCAGTCTGGTCACACTATAATTAGCCACCCTGGTACCCTGCATCAGAATATAGCCCACCCGGGGGTTAACGGGCCGGGGGCTCTTACTGCCGGGGTGGCCGGCAGGGTCGACGGTGTAGTCGGGGTAAAAGATAGGTTTCAAGCGCAGGTCTCCCGCCAGGCTTATGGTCTGCCGGTCCGGGAGCGCGAACCTGGTCGTTTGTCCCCGGTTTACAAGTACCCCATCTATGACCCAGCCGTAGCTGGCCTGGTAAAGGGTGACTCCCTTATAGGTCAGGGGTGCATTGACGGCAATAACCCGGCCCTCGACCTCCCGCCCGCCCTCGATGACTGTTAGGGTGCTATAATACTGCCTGGGGGTTAAACCGTCACTGTAATAATCAATCCGAAAATCATCCAGGCGGACGGCAAAACCGGCCCGGGGTATTGGCACCGTAGCACCGGCGGGGATGTTTACATAACCTCGATACCCCGCCAGGCCGCTGTAGAGGCCGCCGGCAACAATAAGCACCACGCTGAGGTGGGTAAGCAAAGAACCCAGGACCCCGAAACGGCCCCGGTCGGCGTATAGATAAAACCTGCCTTCCTCCTCCGAGGTAAAGACCCGGTAGTGCCGCCGCCGGCAGCCGGCCACCAGGGAGGCTACCGTTTCCCCGGCGCTCCGGGTAGAAAAGCCACTGGCACCGGCGGGTGCGCCGGTATAATCATCTTCCCGGCAACGATAATGAAAGGTAGTAACCTGGCGCCACAAGGGGTTCCACCGGTTCACGACGCAGGCCAGGAGGCTGGCCGTCAGGAGAAAGGTCAGACCCAAAAATATCCAGGACCGGTAGACCTTATCCAGCTGGAAGAAGCGGATAATCCCGGCACGCCACGGCCCATAGGCATACTGGTAGAAGGCCGGGGGATTCCCCTGGGGGATAATGGTCTCCAGGACCGCGACCCCGGCCATAACCAGCAGGAGCACGAGGGCCAGGCGCATAGAGATCAGGCCCTGCCAGACTTTCCGGATGATACCAGACAGGTTGGTTGACGGCATTTTACGGGCTTACAGCCCCGGTTACCCGGTACCCGAAAATCCGGGCGGGGGTAGTCTGCTGCGGGTAACCGGCAGCGGGCAAGGCCCTTCCTCCCCTCAGAATTAAAATTCCACATTCAGCCGCCGGAATCCTGCAAAACGGGGCTAATAGTTTCCTGACTGGCGGCTGGCAGTAAATAACGACCGGCAAGATGCCCCTGTTATCAGTTATCTCGCCGGGAAGGGGTGTTATCCCTTTATGGCCGGCCCGGTCCGGGTCCGGATAAAATCCTGCCCCGGATATTTCCTAAAAGGATTTTTTAATGCTGGTCGCGAATAAACCATCAATAATCCGTAGTATTATCATTTGTGGAGGAATCCTGTTGGACCAACTCGACCGCCGGCTCCTCAACCTCATTCAGAAAGAATTCCCCCTGGTGGCGCGTCCCTACCAGGAGATCGGGTGCCGCCTGGGCCTCAGCGAGGACGAGGTTATCCGGAAGATTAGAAAGCTAAAAACCGAGGGCATTATTCGCCGCCTGGGCGGCGTCTTCGAACTCCGCCAGCTGGGCTATACCAGCACCCTCTGTGCCCTCAAGGTGCCACCCGGCCGCCTGGAAGAAGTGGCAGCGGTGGTCAATTCCTTCCCCGGCGTCACCCACAACTATCTCCGGGAACATGACTATAACATGTGGTTTACCCTGATTGGCCCCGACCGCCGGCACCTGGAAAATGTTATCAGGGCCATTAAAGAACGTACCGGTATAACCGAGCTCCTGGAACTCCCGGCCGAACGCCCCTTTAAGATTCGCGTCAATTTTGACCTGGAGGCTGAGGATTAAAAATGCCGCGCCAGCTCTCTGAAGTGGAAAAAAATATTGTCCGCATCTTCCAGGGAGACCTGCCCCTGGAGCCCTACCCCTTCCGCCGGGCGGCCCGGGAGCTGGGCCTTAAGGAGGAAGAACTGCTGGCCCGCCTGAAGGCCCTCCAGCGGGAAGGTATCATGCGCCGTTTCGGCGCCGCCCTGCGCCACCGTAAAGCAGGCCTGGTGGCCAATGCCATGATCGTCTGGCAGGTGCCGGAGGCCGAGGTTGCCGCTGCCGGTCGGAAACTGGCCTCTTTCCGGGAGGTCACCCATTGTTACCAGCGGCAAACCCGGCCGGAGTGGCCTTACAATCTCTATGCCGTGGTCCATGGCTACAACCGCCAGCAGTGTGAGGTGCTGGCCCGGCGGCTGGCGAACGCCATCGGCCACTACAACTACCGGCTCCTTTACAGTACCGCCGAACTAAAAAAAGAGAGTATGCGCTATTTTGTAGAAGACTGAGGGCAGCCTTCAGTAACGGAACCCATTTATCCCAGGATAATATTAAACAAATAACCTACCAGCATGATAGCTACTGTTATAATCCCGATAAAAATAGCAATCAGCCGCCGTTTTAAAACCTTGCGCAGGATTATCATCTCCGGCAGGGACAGGGCGGTAACGGACATCATGAAGGCCAGGACTGTTCCCAGGGACATACCCTTTTCCATCAGGGCCTGGACAATGGGGATGGTGCCGGCGGCGTTGGAATATAAAGGCACCCCTATGGCCACGGCCACCGGTACGGCCAGGAGGTTACCGGGGCCGGCATAGCGCAGCAGCAGCGTTTCCGGCGCGTAACCGTGGATAAAGCCACCGATGCCAATGCCGATGAGGACAAAAAGCCAGACCCGCTTCAGGATCTCTTTCACGTACCCCCGGGCATAGTTGACCCGGTCCTGCCAGGTTAAGGTGGCTAAAGTCGCCGTTTCCCCCAGCTTAATTTCGTAGACATAATCTTCAACCTCGCGTTCCAGGTGCAGGCGGCCGATGACCAGGCCCCCGGCTATGGCCACCGCCAGGCCGCTGGCAATATAGATAAGGGCTATCTTCCAGCCAAACATCCCCCACAGCATGACCAGGGCCACCTCGTTTACCATGGGTGACGAGATCAAAAAGGAGAAGGTAACCCCCAGGGGTACCCCGGATTCCACGAAGCCGATGAAGACCGGCACTGCTGAACAGGAACAAAAGGGGGTGACGATCCCCAGAAGGGAAGCCAGGATGTTACCCACATACTCATGCCTGCGGCTCAAGATGGCCCGCGTCCTTTCCGGCGGGAAAAAGCTGCGGATAACGGACACGATAAAGATAATCACGGCCAGCATGATAAAGATTTTGACCGAATCGTAGATAAAGAAATTCAGGGCCTCGGCCAGCCTGGTGCCGTGGGCCAGATTGAAAAGGCGGTAGACAATATAATCCGCCAGGGCCTTGAGCATAATCTTTCTTCCCCTCTTTAATGGCTATTCTTCTGCAACTCCGCCATGGTCGAAGCTATTTCCTGGGTAAGGATAGTCCCCACCAGGTCCAGTACCTGGAAGATCTCCGGATGCTTCACCCGGTAAAGGACCTTTAACCCCTCTTTGCGGGAGACGACGATGTCCTGCTTGCGCAAAACGGCCAGATGTTGGGAAATATTGGGTTGCTCCAGGTCCAGGTCCTCTATAAACTCGCAGACGCACTTTTCCCCCTGGCGGAGTTGCTCCAGGATCTTCACCCTGGTCGGGTGGGCCAGGGCTTTAAAAAACTCCGCTTTCATACTATATATCCTTTCAGCCAAGGTTGCTCCTCCTTTTATATTAGAATATATGCATATATAGTTTAATCCCCTTCCCGTTACCTGTCAAGGAAGAATTCTGGGCGTTATGACCTCGAGAAGGCAACGGAGGCCTTTTTAAGACCATCCCTGTAGCTGCGCAGGTTACCTTGATACGGTAGTGTAGGTGCTTAAGACTTCTAAATTTAAAATTCACCCAATAGCAACTATAACCTGTTTATCACCGTGAAACTTAAATGTTGGTTGATGTTGCTCTTTGTATCTCTTTCCATCTTCGTGATGTCGTTTTTTGAGGTTTTTAGGTGGTTTTTGTACCGGAATCCATGGAAATATGCTATAATAAATCATGAAATATGTTGTATGAAGTCGAAATATGTTATAATAAATAATGAATGTAATGTACGAGGAGGGTGACAGGGCTTGGCTACTTAGATAATATGCGGGAAAATGGGGTCGCGGAGGATGTGTCGCTTGGGTGCGACTTAATAAAATGGATTAAAGCAATTTTACGCGAAACGGATAACGTGAAAGAAATATTTTTTGCTATTATATTGTAGCCTCCCTTGACATGGGGCCTCATGTCCGTGTATCTATGGGTGGGAAAGTGGCGGCCGGTTTTGCTTGCTGCCCCTTGCCAGACCAGAGAAGGTTAACACGGGCATTATTCATGTCAAGGGTCTCCGCTCCGCCCCGATAAACGGCTGCAACATAAGTCATAGCTCAGGGTCATGAACTAAACACGCAGGACTAATTCAAACTTGCTTTGCGGGAGGAAATAAAGCTCAATGGCCTTCAAACTACCAAAAGAAGTAGCTATGGATATAGTTCAAGCAGGAGTAAAGAAAGCCGCTTTGCCTGTTAACAAAACCCTGGTCCTTGGCTTTCTGGCAGGAGCCTATATTGCCCTGGGAGGATTACTTGCCGTTCGCGTAAGCGGTGCAGTCCCTAATGAAGTGTGGGGCAGCCTGCAAAAACTTATTTTTGCCGGCGTTTTCCCGGTTGGCCTGATGATGGTCATTATCGCTGGGGCAGAGCTCGCTACCGGTAACTTCATGACTCAACCTTTAGCCTTGCTGGAAAGGAAAATTGGAGTTAATGGTGTTTTCAAGAACTGGGTTCTTGCCTACCTGGGTAATTTCATCGGGTCTATTTTTGTTGCCTTTTTCCTTGCGTACATGACGGGGTTGACTCTGGAACCTGTTAAGACCGGAGATGTAGTGGCCAAAATGCCCTGGGCGGCATTTATAGTTAATCTTGCTAATGCCAAAACCGCATTGAACTGGTGGGAAGCTTTCTGGCGAGGAGTTGGCTGCAATTGGTTGGTTGCCCTGGCCGTTTGGATGGCCTTCAGCGCCAACGACATTGCTGGCAAGATTTATGCCATGTGGTGGCCGATTATGGCCTTCGTGGCTGTGGGCTTTGAGCACTCGGTGGCCAACATGTTTTTCATACCTCTCGGTATTTTTGTCGGTAACAATCCCGCCTATGTAGCCTTTACGCATACTGCGCAAGGTATCGCCACCCAGGCTCCCGTCTTAAAGGCGACGTGGGAAACATTCTTTGTGAACAACCTCATCCCGGTAACTCTGGGTAATATCGTTGGCGCGGGTTTATTTGTTGGAACGGTATACTGGTATGTTTATTTAAAAGCAGAAAAAGAACGTTCTGTGAGGTTTTCCAAAGCCGCTTAAATTAATCACCGTTGCAATCATAGTAGGCAGCCCCATTCAGTCTAACTGGTCTGACAAGCATAACACCTGATATCTAACCCTAATATGTCTATACATCTTTAGGTCTATGTATCTAGCCTACTCCGGGCTCAACGCGGGGGGTCAAGGAATAAGGGATTAACAATACCGCGGCTCTTTCCCGTGGAGTTCATAAGAATTATTAGGAGGTTGCTCGATGAAAAAAGTGGAGCCAGAACAGGTATTGACAGTATGTCCATACTGCGGCACTGGCTGCGGCCTGAACCTTACCGTTCAGGATGGCAAAATTACCGGCGTCGCTCCGGACCGTCTCCATCCAGTGAGTGAAGGTGAGCTCTGTGTAAAGGGCTATTATGGTTACCAGTACGTTCAGGATTCCCGGCGCCTGACTGCTCCTTTAATAAAGAAAGACGGCGGATTTGTTGCGGTTTCCTGGGATGAAGCGCTGGAGTATGTTGTCAGCCGCCTTAAAAAGATTAAAGAAGAGTCCGGTCCGGATGCTTTTGCCCTGTTTACTTCGGCGCGAGCCACCAATGAGGACAATTATGCCGCCCAGAAGTTTACCAGGGCGGTAATGGGTACCAATAATATCGATCATTGTGCCCGCCTCTGACACGCGCCTACTGTCGCCGGTCTGGCGATGACACTGGGCAGCGGGGCAATGACCAACTCTATCGCCGAAATAAGCACTTACTCGGATGTTATTTTTATCATAGGTTCCAATACTGCTGAATGCCATCCCCTGGTGGCCAGGCATGTCCTAAAAGCCAAGGAGCGTGGGGCAAAGCTCATTGTAGCCGATCCGCGTCTGACAGAAATGGCCAACAAAGCCGATATTTGGCTCAGGGTACCTGTCGGTTATAATATTCCCCTTATCAACGGCATGCTCCATCTCATTATAAAAGAGGGGCTGGTTAAAAAGGACTTTATCCAGAAACACGCCGAGGGCCTCGACGAACTGGTGCGGGCAGTGGAACAGTACACCCCGGCTTATGTGGAGGAGCTTACCGGAATTCCTCAAAGGGACCTGATTGAGGCGGCGCGCCTTTACGGTCGCGCCCAGGCAGCAATGATTTTGTACTGCATGGGCGTTACGCAGTTTAGCCACGGTACGGGTAACGTAGTCTCCCTTTCTAACCTGGCCGTAGTCACAGGCAATCTGGGACGTCCCGGCACCGGCGTGTGCCCCCTCAGGGGTCAGAATAACGTCCAGGGCGCCTGTGATATGGGCGGATTACCAGATGTTCTCCCCGGTTACCTTAACGTCACCCGGGAAGAGTGGCGGCGCCGCTTTGAAAAAGAGTGGAAGGTGAAGTTGCCCTCCAAGCCGGGTATCCGGATCCCGGAAGTCCCGGAGGCCATATTAGAGGGAAAGATCCGGGCCCTGTATATCTTTGGTGAGAATCCTATAATGAGCGATCCCGATAGTGACCACCTGCGTCATGCCCTGGAGCATCTCGACCTCCTGGTCGTACAGGATATTTTCCTCACAGAGACCGCCCGCCTGGCGGATGTGGTACTGCCGGCTGCTTCCTGGGCGGAAAAGGACGGCACTTTCACCAATACCGAGCGCAGGGTGCAGCGGGTACGTAAAGCGGTGGACCTACCCGGCGAGGCACGACCGGACTGGCAAATCTTTGGAATGTTAGCTCAGAAAATGGGGTATATGGGATTAAATTACAGTAATTCCCAGGAAATCTGGGATGAGGTAAGACGCCTGGTGCCGGAGAAGTTCGGCGGCATAAGCTACGCCCGTCTGGAGAGTGTCCGGGGCATTACCTGGCCCTGCCCGCAGGAGGAACATCCAGGAACGCCCATCCTTTACGAGGGAGGTAAATTCCTCACACCGTCCGGTAAAGCACGGCTTTATCCAGTAATATTCTATGCGAAAGCCTCCAATGGCGCGTCGAAGGAGAAGGCAAAAGCTGGCAATCAGGTCATTGTTGGCACTATTGCCGAGTTGCCTGACGAGGAATATCCTTTTATCCTGACCAACGGCAGGCGAGTATATCATTATCATACGGGTACTATGACCCGTAAATCATGGCTCCTTGACCAAATTGGACCTAACGAATTGGTGGAGATCAATCCCCAGGATGCCAGGAAAATGGGCATCAACGACGGCGACTTTGTCAAGGTATCCACCAGGCGAGGCTATGTGGCAGTACGGGCATGGGTGACCGAGCGGGTACCCGAGGGGACTATTTTTATGACCTTCCATTACTGGGAAGCCTGCTGTAATGAATTGACCAATACAGCCAATGATGCTATTTGCTCTACGCCCGAGTTTAAGTTGGCGGCTGCCAGGATGGATAAAATATCACCGGAAGAAGCCCGAGCTATTTATCTAGAGAAGAAGGCCAAATACCTCGTTGATCTGGAAAAAGCTAACGTACCAAAAACGGTAATAGGGGAGGGAGGAAGGGTCGATGCCTAACCGTTTTGTAATTGCCGATCCCGAACGTTGCTTGGGTTGTTATACCTGTATGGCAGGATGCGCTCTTGCCCATAACAAGCAGGGGCTACAACCCTTCCCGAGACTGTTTGTTACCCACACCCCGGATGGTACCATGCCCGTCCAGTGCCGCCATTGCGAGGACGCTCCCTGCGCCAGGGTATGTCCTGTTAAGGCTATTGAAATTAAGAACCAGATGGTTTATTTAAATGAGGGCCTCTGTATCGGTTGCAAGATGTGTGCCCTGGTCTGCCCTTTTGGCTGCATCGACATTCAGGGGACACCGGCTCCCTCGGTCGAAAAAGATGGTCTGCTGAACTCTTATTTGATACCTCTACTGGCCGGGGCTACAGGGCAGAAAACCATTGCTACCAAGTGTGATCTCTGTTATTTCGATGCTGAGGGTCCCGCCTGTGTAAGAGTTTGTCCGACGCGAGCTTTGCGTCTCGTTGAAGGTGAAGAAATTGAACGGCTGAGCAAGTTAAAGAGGCGTACCAGTATTGTGGGCGTGACCTCCATCTTAGCAGAAGGGAGAAAAAGTTGATGCTTACGCAACAGCTTCTGCTACTCTCTGTGCTCTTGTACGTTGCCGGAGCCCTTGCCTCCCTGGCTCTTAATCGGGCCGGTAAAATTGCCAACTATGCTTCAGGTATAAGTGCCCTTGCAGCAGCAGGTACCGGGATGGCCTCGGCCGTCCAGGTACTTGCCGGCGGAGCAGCTTTTACCTGGGAAGCGGCGGGGTTTATACCCTTTGCCAAGTTTATTATAAAGGTTGATCCCCTCTCTGCCTTTATGTTACTGGTTATTTCCCTTCTGACAGGGGCTACGGCTCTATATTCCCTCTCGTACCTGGATGAGTATACCGGTAAAGGCGCAGGGGTTATGGGTTTTTTCAATAACCTCTTTATTGCCTCTATGGTATTAGTGGTCATTAGTGGGAATGCTTTTTATTTTCTAATTTTCTGGGAACTGATGACGCTGGCCTCTTATTTCCTGGTTAGCTTTGATCAGGAAGACAGTGAAGCTGTCAAGGCCGGGTTCATCTATCTTTTTATGGCCCACGCGGGAACGGCTTTGATTATGCTGGCTTTTATCTTATTCTTTGTCTATACAGGTACCTTCGATTTCGCTTCCTTCCGTGGGGCGAACCTCCCGGTGTTTACAAAGAGCTTGATCTTCCTGCTAGCTTTCCTGGGATTCGGGGCCAAGGCCGGTATTATTCCGCTCCATATCTGGCTGCCGAAGGCTCACCCGGCTGCTCCGTCCAACGCTTCCGCTCTCATGTCGGGTGTCATGATTAAAACCGCTATCTATGGTATTCTCAGGGTCAGTGTCGATTTCCTGGGGGCTTCTGTTTGGTGGTGGGGATTTATTGTCCTGGCCTCCGGAGCGATTTCAGCAGTTCTGGGTGTTCTCTACGCCCTGGGGGAGCACGATATAAAGCGGCTGCTGGCCTATCACAGTGTTGAAAACGTTGGGATTATATTGATGGGAGCCGGCGCCGGCATGATCGGCATCGCTGCCGGCCAGCCTGTTTTAGGAGTACTCGGGATCCTGGCAGGCCTCTACCACTTGTTAAACCATGCCGTCTTTAAAGGCTTGCTCTTTCTTGGGGCAGGTTCGGTAATATATCGAACCCATACGAAACATATGGAGGAACTTGGCGGACTGGCCAGGCGCATGCCCTGGACGGCACTCGCTTTTCTGGTTGGTGCTGTAGCCATCTCAGCCATCCCTCCCCTCAACGGATTTGTCAGTGAGTGGTTTACCTACCAGTCGTTGTTTATTGCGAGCACCAGCAGCATCCTGGCTGTGAGAGTGTTTGCGCCCCTGTTTGTTGTTATGTTAGCCCTGACGGGCGCGCTGGCGGCGATGTGTTTTGTGAAGGCATATGGGGTTACTTTTGGCGGTCCCTGTCGCAGCGGGCATGCCCGTGAGGCCAGGGAGGTTCCCATACCGATGCTTGCCGGGATGGCAATTCTGGCAATTAGCTGCATTATCCTCGGTGTGGGTGCACCGGTTGTTGCTCCTTATATTGGAAAGGTGGCTTCGGCATTATTAGCCATTACTGCGGTCCAGGTAAGCGACGGTTTGCTGGTATTTCCTGCAAACAGCATGCAGGCCATGCTCTCCACACCGCTCATCGCCATTCTCCTCGTTGGTCTTGCTACGTTACCCTTGTTAATTATCGGGATCCAAGGTGGTTTCCAGGCCGGACGGCGTATCGATGCTGAGCCGTGGGCATGTGGATACAAGTATTCACCGCGGATGGCCTATACCGCAACTGCCTTTGCTCAGCCGTTGCGCGTACTTTTTCGGCCGGTTTATTCGCTCAGGACCACCCTCGATGGACCTGGCTATACCGTTGCATCGTATTTCAAAGGAGCAGTGGTCTACATCGCCAGTGTAGAATCGTTGTGGGAACGTTACATTTACGCTCCTCTGGCACGGGGCACGGTATATCTGGGTAAAAAATTGCAGGCCTTCCAGATAGGGAACGTCAGGCTATATTGTCTCTATATAATCATAACCCTCGTAGTCCTGTTATTAGCGACGGTTAGATAGGAGGAGAAAGAAATGCCCGGTATCAAATTGTTCCTCGTCGGCCTGATGCAGGCCCTGTTAGTCCTGCTGGTAGCACCTCTTTTCGCGGGCCTTACCCGTGTCTTAAGGGCAAGGCTGCATTCCAGGAAAGGGGCCAGTATTTTTCAGGACTACCGGGATATTTTTAAGCTCATAAAACGGCAAGAGGTGGTCCCCGCACAGGCCAGCTGGGTTTTTCGTTTTACCCCCTATGTAGTGATGGCAACCACGTTGCTCATTGCCATGGTGATCCCGATTTTAACTCTTCAGTCGCCCCTGGGAATGGCCGGTGATTTGATCGCGGTTGTTTACCTGTTCGCCCTGTTGCGCTTCTTTTTTGCCGTCGCAGGTCTGGATTCCGGTAGCGGGTTCGCCGGCATAGGAGCCAGCCGGGAGATGGTGCTGGCCATTCTGGTGGAACCTACCATTATTTTGGTGTTATTCGTGCTTGCCCTTCTGACCGGCTCGACCGATCTGGGAGCCATCAGCCAGAAGGTGGCGTTCGGTTCGATATCATACTATAGACCGGCAGTCTGGCTTGGCATGCTGGCCTTTGCTGTCGCCACTTTCATCGAGACCGGCAAGCTGCCGTTTGACCTGGCGGAAGCAGAACAGGAGCTTCAGGAAGGCCCCCTCACGGAGTATTCCGGGCGCTCCCTGGCCATCTTGAAGTGGAGTTTGAGCATGAAGCAGGTTGTGGTAATCGCCCTGTTTCTCGCCGTCTTCTTCCCCTTTGGGAGCGCCGCGGCGGTTAGCACTTCCTCTCTCCTGGTGTCTGCGGCTGCCTTTTTATTGAAGGTTACTGGTTTTTACGTGATCGCTGCGTTGATGGAAAACAGCTCGGCCAGGTTGATTATTTATAAGGCCCCTGAAGTGACCTGGCTGGCTTTCGGTATAGCCCTGCTGTCCTTCGTTTTCTACCTGGTCAATGTTTAAGAGTGGAGGGGATAAGGTAGTGTCCGGCACTAGTGTAGTCAATACCCTGGCTGTACTGCTCATCCTGACCTCGATGCTGGTGGTGGAAACCAGGAAGCTCCGGATGGCAGCATATATGTACAGCATCCAGTCCCTGGTTCTGGTGGCGATTTTTCTGTCCCTGGCGGTATTTATGCATGCCGAACCATTGTACATCTGGTCGATTACGGCACTCATCACCAAGACCTTCCTGGTGCCATACCTAATACTCAGGACTATTAAAAAGGTAGGAGACCAGGAGGAAACCGGGCTGGCCCTCACAACAGCAACGTCTGTTTTTCTGGCGGCGTGTATGGTTGCTTTATCTTTTGTTATAGTAGAACCTTTCCAGGTCCAGGCCATACTGAAATTGAAGGTTGCCCTGGCAGTTTCGTTAGCTCATTTTTTACTCGGCGTTCTCTGTATACTTGCCAGGAAGAATGCGCTCAAGCAGATTTTGGGCTACTGCCTGATGGAGAACGGATCCCATTTGACCCTTGCAATCATGGCCTATAACGCGCCTGAAACAGTGGAGATAGGTATCCTGACTGACGCTGTTTTTGCCGTGATTATCTTGACGATTATTGCCAGGAGACTCTTTAAAGCCTTCAACACCCTGGACACGGATAAACTTACATTATTAAAGGGTTAGGTGATAGGAGTGGGGGAGAATATTTTATTCTACTTGCCCGCGGTACCGCTAGGAATAGCCGTGCTGGCTTTTGGTATAAGGTCGCGCCGTATTGTAGAGCTTTTGCACCTTGCGGGGATAACTATCGTAGCTTTTCTCTCTTTGTTGCTGGTACGCAGCGTTTTAAGGGGTCAAACGCTCTTTGCTCTTAATCAAATGCTCTATGCAGACAGCCTGACGGCGATTCTGGTCCTTATTATTGGGGTACTGGGATTTCTAGATGGATTTTACTCTATAGGATACCTGCGACACGATCTAGAACATGGTGAAGCAGATGAGAGGAGCGTCTGCTCTTATTACGGTTTCTTTCATATATTTTTGTTCACCATGCTTCTGTCCGCTATATCGAACAATATTGCCATTATGTGGGCTGCGGTTGAAGCAACCACCTTGGGCTCGGCCTTTTTGGTCGGGTTTTACAAGTACAAGACTTCGGCTGAAGGTGCCTGGAAGTACGTCCTGATTTGTAGTGTTGGCCTGGCCTTTGCTTTATACGGAACTATCCTGACTTATTCCGATGCCTTTACCATATTGCAAGATGCTCACCGGGCGATGCTGTGGACGGAGATAGCGGGGATGGCCCATAGCCTTGATCCGCAGGTAATGAAACTGGCCTTTGTGTTTATTTTACTCGGTTTCGGCACCAAGGCCGGCCTGTTTCCTATGCATACCTGGCTGCCCGATGCCCACAGCGAGGCCCCGAGCCCTGCCAGTGCCATGCTGTCGGGTGTGCTGCTAAAGTGTGCCCTGTTTGCGATAATAAGATACTATGCCATTGCCTTACAGGTTCTAGGGAGGAGCTTCCCCCAAACCCTACTCCTTATTTTCGGTCTTCTCTCTGTATGCGTAGCGGCCTTCTTTATACTGGTGCAAAACGATATCAAGAGGAAACTGGCTTACAGCAGTGTCGAGCATATCGGTATCATCACTACAGGTTTGGGCGTGGGCGGTGCTCTGGGTATATTTGCTGCCCTTCTTCATGCCATCAATCATAGTATTACCAAGTCCCTTTTGTTTTGTGCCTCAGGAAATGTTGTTATTAAGTATGGCACCAGGGATTCCCAGAAAATCCGGGGTCTGCTTAAGGTGGCTCCCTTTACCGGGTTGATGTTCATGGCAGGGCTCCTGACAGTAGCAGGTTCACCACCCCTCAATATCTTCGTCAGTGAGTTTATGACCCTGACGGCCGGGCTCAAGGGTGGCTATCTCTGGCCGATGATACTGTTGCTTATCGCCCTGGTGATTGTTTTTGCCGCGCTAGTTATCCTGATAAGCGGTTCGGTTTTCGGTTCCCCTCCGGAAGGTCTATCCCGGGGTGAGGTCGGGTGGCTGACCCTGCTGCCTTTTGGGATTCTGTTCCTGCTGATGGCCGGATTGGGGATATATATACCTGCACCGTTGAATCAATTGCTGCAGAGTGCAGTTAACGTTGTCCTGGGAGCGAGGTAATAAATATGGTAGAATATGCCGTAGCAAGCATTTTAATCCCCATACTGGGAAGCGTCTTGGCTGTAATCATGCCAGGCAGCTATGTAAAGAGAATAAGCCCGCTGTTTGCTTTCCTGACTTTTGCCAGTAGCCTGCTTCTAATGATTGATTTTACCCGGGCGGGAGGAGCCAGCATCACCCAGGGGTTGTTACAGTTTGGCGGCATGCAGGTACTCGGCGTTACAATCGACAAGGTCAGTGTCCTGATCGGTTTTGCCGTAATCTTTATGGGCCTGCTGGTCTGTGTTTATTCCCTGGGGTATATGACCACCAGCAATAAGGAACACCCTGTTCACGGTGGCACCAAGAGATATTACGCTTTTTTGCTGCTCTTTATCGGTTCCATGGCGGGGCTGGTATTTTCTTCCACAATAATCGGGCTGCTGGTGTTTTTTGAGCTAACCGGTGTTTGCTCATGGGGTCTGATAGGATTTTATGACACATCAGCAGCACGCCGGGCGGCCCTCAAGGCCCTTATAATAACCCACGTGGCTTCTATTGGTCTGTATGTGGCGGCCATCTATTTATTCATTAACAGTGGCAGTTTTGAGCTGGCGGCCCTCGCTGGATTGAAGGATACAGCCAAGGTTGTAGTATTCCTGGGTATACTTGTTGCCTCCTGGGGCAAGTCGGCCCAGTTACCTCTTCATTCATGGCTTCCTGACGCTATGGTTGCACCTACACCTGTCAGCGCCTATTTACATGCAGCATCAATGGTGAAGGTCGGGGCCTATATTTTTGCCCGGACCCTGTTATCAGCAGGAAGTGTACCCCAGGTCATCGGCTACATCGGTGGGATTATGGCAATAGTTACCCTGGCGTACGGCTTTGCAATGTATTTCCCCCAGCAGGATATGAAAAAACTGCTGGCCTATTCTACGATAGCTCAGCTTTCATATATATTTCTTGCCCTGTCCATTTCGGTTTTCGGTTCGTCCATGGCCTACAAAGGGGCAGTGGCCCACATTTTCAACCATGCCTTTGCCAAGGGACTGTTCTTCCTCGTGGCAGGGGCCCTCAGCTATACAACCGGTACCCGGATGCTACCTCAGCTGCGCGGGATATTGAGCAAAATGCCGCTGGTGGGTGTTAGTTTTGCTGCCGCTGCTCTTGCTGTTGGAGGAACGCCGCCTTTTAACCTCTTCTTTAGCAAGTTTAGCATTTTCGTAGGCGGCTTTGAGGCGGCGAAAAACCATCCCATCGTGCTCCTGCTCGTCCTGGTGGCGGTTGTTGAGTCAGTCGGGAGTTTTGCCTGGCTTTTGCGGTGGTTCGGTACCTGTGTAATGGGTAAACCTTCAGAGACAGTTGCCGGCGCGATTACTCTCCCCCTGTCAATGAAAATAGTACTCCTGTTGCTCGTGGTTATGACGCTAATCTCTCAGTATATCGCCCTGGTATTCCTGGGATAGGGGAACATTTATCATGACCAAAACGGCTGAGATGCCCTTGAAGATTGATTTGGCAGTTTTTTGGGGGAAATTATATCGGGAGGTAGATGAAGATGGGACAGGGTTCTGAGTCCAAGCGGGCACAAAAATATATAAAAGATTTGCGGTCGAAATTCCCGGGGGCGATCCTGGAGGAAAGCTCCCAGGCTCCAGACCAGATTACTGTGACAGTGAAACTTAACGACCTTCCCGGCATCGTGGAAGAGCTATATTATCGTCATAATGGCTGGCTATCCACCATGCTCGGTAACGACGAGCGCGAGCTTAACGGTTGTTTCGCCCTCTATTATGTCTTGTCCATGGAAGGGAACAGCAACAAAAGGGAGAACACCTGGATAACCGTCAAAGCCCTGGTACCCGAGAAAGAGCCGCAATTTCCATCGGTAACTCCCCGGGTGCCGGCGGCGGTGTGGTATGAGCGGGAAGTGCGGGACATGTTCGGCCTGGAACCGGTGGGAATCCCAGATGCGCGGAGGCTGGTCTTGCCTGATGATTGGCCGGACAACTTGCATCCGTTGCGAAAAGACGCCATGGATTACCGGTACCGCCCGGAACCTGTTGAGGAGAACTACAATTTTATCGAAGTCGAAGGGGAGGGAATTGTGGAAGTTCCACTGGGACCCCTCCACATCACCTCCGATGAACCCGGACATTTCCGCCTCTTTGTTGACGGGGAGTACATCGTGGATGCTGACTACCGGCTCTTTTATGTACACCGGGGTATGGAGAAACTGGCCGAAAACCGTATGGATTACGACCAAATTACCTTCCTGGCCGAGCGGATTTGCGGCATCTGCGGCTACGCCCACAGTGTGGCGTATGCTGCGGCGGTGGAAACGGCCAACGGAATTGAGGTGCCGCCGCGGGCTCAGTATATCCGCACCATTTTGCTAGAAGTGGAGAGGTTGCACAGCCACCTCTTGAATCTGGGGCTGGGGGCCCATCTGGTGGGTTTCGATTCGGGTTTCATGCATTTCTTCCGGGTACGGGAGAAGGCCATGCAGATGGCCGAGATTCTTACCGGGGGCCGGAAAACCTATGGAATAAACCTGATTGGCGGCGTTCGCCGGGATATTTTCAAAGAAGAGCGGGACCAGGTCTTACGGCTGATTGCGGAGATCCGGACCGAACTGGATGAACTACTTGATATCCTGATAAACACCCCCAACTTCATCTCGCGGACCCAGGGGGTAGGCCGCCTGGAACGCCAGGTAGCCCGTGACTTCAGCCCGGTTGGTCCTAATATGCGGGGTTCCGGGTACGCCCGTGATACCAGAGCGGACCACCCCTACGGCGCTTACGACCGGGTATCCTGGGAGGTCATTTCCAAGGACGGTTGCGACGTACTTTCCAGGGAACTGGTCCGGGCAGCAGAGCTGTATGAGTCCTTCAATATAATCGAGAGGTGCTTGACCGAAATGCCCCCCGGCCCGGTTCTCACGGAAGGGTTTGCGTATAAACCGCATACCTTCGCGTTGGGATATACTGAAGCCCCGAGGGGAGAAAATGTCCACTGGCTGATGACGGGCAACAACCAGAAACTTTATCGCTGGCGGGTACGGGCTGCCACCTACAATAACTGGCCGGCGTTACGGTATATGTTTAGAGGCAACACCGTGTCTGATGCCCCCCTGATTGTGGCCAGCATCGATCCCTGCTATTCCTGCACCGAAAGGGTCACTATGGTCGATGTGCGTAAAAAGAAGGCGAGAACGATTGAATACAAAGAACTGGAGCGTTACTGCCGGGAAAGAAAATACTCGCCGCTTAAATTTTAGCCTCGTTGATATACTGGCGGAAGAAGGGGGATATATGAATGCTAAAACTGCTTAAAAAAGCACTGCAGGTCGGGGAAGCCACGGTTGAGTATCCCTTTAAGCCAGTAGAAGTGGCTCCTGGCTTTCGCGGTAAACCGGAATATAACTTTGACAGGTGTATAGCGTGCGGTGCCTGTGCTACTGCCTGCCCGCCCAATGCCATTACTATGGAGTATGATCTTAAGCAGGGCACGAAGACGTGGAATATCTTTTACGGTCGCTGTATTTTTTGCGGCCGCTGTGAGGAAGTCTGTCCCACAGGGGCAATAGCCCTTACAACCGAGTTTGAACTGGCCGTTGCCAGCAAGGAAGACCTCTACTACCGGGCTGAAGTTCAACTTCGCAAGTGTAGCTGTTGTGGTGAATACTTTGCCCCTTCGCGCGAGCTGGAATATGTAATGTCTACCCTGGAGCAGTCAGGATTACCGGAAGGCGACCGGCAGGGCTGGAGGCAGCTTCTGGAAAAATGCCCGCAGTGCCGGCGCCGGCAGGCGGCGGTGAGCGTAGCTGAAGCCACCGGTTCTAGGGACAGGGTGCAGGGAGGTGGACAATAGGATGGAACAGGAAGTAAAGCTGGCCGAGCTGAAGGCGAAGCTAAAAAATGTCATTAAACGCTCCGTCTACGTGTACCGGGTGGATTGTGGCGGTTGCAACGGGTGCGAGATTGAAATTTTCGCCACTATCTCACCTGTTTATGACCCGGAAAGGCTGGGGTTCAAGGTAGTAGCCTCCCCACGGCATGCCGATATCCTCCTTTTTACCGGCCCCATGACCAGGGCCATGCGTTTGCCGGCCATTCGGGCGTATCAGGCGGCACCTGATCCCAAGATAGTAGTGGCTTACGGAACGTGTGGCTGCAGCGGCGGTATCTTTCACGATTGTTACTCTGTATGGGGTGGGACCGGGAGTATCTTTCCTGTGGATGTATATATCCCCGGCTGTCCTCCAACTCCCGGGGCAACGATCTACGGTTTGGGCCTGGCCCTGGATCTACTTCAACAAAAAATGAAGGGTGAACAATACACAGAAAAGGAGGTGGCCCGGATCACGTCGCAATATGCGGGAGTTTCTCCCGACCTGGCCAGAGATATCGAGAGGGAGGCCCGTCGTTTAAGCGGTTACCTCCATGGCCGGCGTATAACCGAGAAATACCTCCAGTTCGTACGCGAGGATCCCCTGGCGGTCGACCAGAAAATTAAAGAGCTGGTAAAGCAGGAGAAGGATTCACGGCTGGCTGAAGTTTATTTGAGCCTGCATAAAATTTATCTGGACTATTTAGGTAAGACGGAGAAGGCGGGCCATCATGCCGGGTAGGGTCGAATTTTATAAGCTATGTAAGAGATTTGTGGATGAAAAGGACGTTCCGGCTGAGGTTCAGCAGCTGGAGTACTATGCCCTGGCTATTGGCCACCATATAGGAGTTGTTGATTGCCTGGCATCCATTATGGCTATGGATAAAGAGGCCTATTTTAAATGGATCAGCAAACTTCCCCGGGGAAAAGCCAGGAGCAAGCTGGAGGGCCTGGCCAGGTGGGGAGAGCTGGAGATAAATAAAGAGCATGTCCCTGCATTGATAGCGGCCCTGGAAGAAGCTAATGCCAGTTTTCTCCCGGAAGAAAAACAATGGACCGACTGCCTGCTCCGGCTTCTTTATGCCATGGAGAAAGAACCGGCTATATATCTGGTGGTGAGGCTGAGTGAAGGGGCTAGTGATTACTGTAGGCAACGAACTGATGGGCGATGATGGAGCCGGGCCGTTGCTGGCCCGGCTCTTGGAACAAAAACGCATTCCCGGTTGGGAGGTAATTAACGGCGGGCCGGCGCCGGAAAATTACCTGCACCAGGTACGGGATCTCAAACCGGGAGCGGTTGTGGTAGTGGATGCCTGCGAAATGAATCTGCAGGCCGGGAGCATACGCCTCATATCTGAGAAGGATATTGCCTGTGAGTTTTTCCTGACCACCCACCGGTTACCCCTGTCATTTTTCATCTCGGCTTTGAAAGAATTGGTGCCGGAAGTCTATTTTATAGGTATCCAGCCGGCGGTAGTCGCCTTCGGTTTGCCGGTTTCGCCTGAAGTAAAACAAGCCGTTGAGACTGTATATCAAAAGCTGCAGGCCGGGAAGCTCGATTTTCAATGTCTTGGACAGTTAGGAGAGAAAGAAGATGCATGAGCTGGCCCTGACGGCGGAGTTACTCAGGTTGTTAGAGAACAATGCGCGCGAGAAAGGTATAAAGCATATCAAGAGAGTAAAGCTGGTGATAGGAGCATTGAGTTCAGTGCTGCCGGAGGCCGTAGAGTTTTCTTTTAACACCCTGAAGGAAGGACCATTATTTGAAGATGCTAAGTTAGAAATTGAGGAAAAGCCGGTCCGGATCCGCTGCAGGGACTGTATGGCTGAAAAAGCCGTGGATCACTTTTATCCTCTATGCCCTTCCTGTGGGTCAGGAAGGGTTTCTATCATTGAAGGAAAAGAATTTTATATTGACTTTTATGAAGGGGAATGAATTCAAGGGGAACCCTTTAAACGGATGGAGGGAATATCAAATTGAAGGTAGTAATGGCTCAAAAAATTCTCCAGGCTAACGAAGAAATCGCGGAACAGAATCGCAAGCTTCTCGACAGGATATTAACCGTTAACTTGATTAGTTCGCCCGGTGCGGGTAAAACCACCCTCCTGGAAAGAACGATAGCTTCGTTAAAGAAGGATCTTGCCATAGGAGTAATTGAGGGTGATATATCCACCACCCTTGATGCCGAGCGCATTGCCGGGCAAGGGGTGGAAGTAGTCCAGATCAATACAGAAGGAGCTTGTCACCTGGATGCCAGGTTGATTTCTAAAGCACTGCAGGAGCTCGACCTCTCCGGCCTGGACCTTATATTTATCGAAAACGTAGGCAACCTGGTATGCCCGGCCGAATTCGACCTGGGAGAGGATTATAAGGTGGCCCTGCTGAGCGTTACTGAAGGCAGCGACAAGCCCGCCAAGTACCCCCTGGTGTTTCACGAAGCCAGGGCAATGGTCATTACCAAAGGGGACCTCTTGCCGTATACTGACTTTGACTTGAAAGCAGTCGAAGAAGAGATTAAGGCAGCCAATCCTGCTGCGAAGTTTTTCGTAACCTCAGCTAAAACCGGCGAGGGCCTGGAGGCTTGGTGTTTATGGCTCAAAGAAGCAATGCAGAGAAAAAGGGGATTGTCCGCTATCGGATAATCGTCAAAGGGATCGTCCAGGGCGTAGGGTTTCGCCCCTTTATTTATAACCTGGCGAGGCTCTATCGCCTGAAGGGCACTGTTGCCAATACCAGCCAGGGCGTGCTTATCGAAGCCGAAGGCCAGGAGGAGACAGTACACGCTTTTCTGGCCAGTTTAAAGGAAAAGCATCCCCCGTTATCGCGAATAACAGCTTTAGAATGGGACGTCCTGGAACCCTGTGGCTATAGTTCCTTTGCTATTATCCCCAGTGGTGAAGGGCTCGGAAAAGAAGCCTTGATTCCCCCTGATGTAGCCCTGTGTGCTGATTGTGCCCGGGAAATAATGGACCCCCGGGACAGGCATTACGGCTACCCCTTTACCAACTGTACCAATTATGGACCGCGATTTACCATTGTACGGGGCGTACCTTATGACCGTGCGAAAACCTCCATGGCCCGGTTTCCGATGTGTCCGGAATGCGCCCGGGAATACCACGATCCGGGCAACAGGAGATTCCACGCCCAGCCGGCCGCCTGCCCGGCCTGCGGGCCGCAGGTGGAGCTGGTGGACAGGCAGGGGCGAAAGGTGGAAGGCAACTGGTTGGAGCTGAGCTGGAGATTCTTGCAAGACGGCAAGATATTAGCCGTAAAAGGGCTGGGAGGCTTTCACCTGGTATGCGATGCCAAGAATAGGGCAGCTTTAAAGACCCTCCGCCGGCGCAAGGGCCGTGAAGCCAAACCCCTGGCGGTAATGTGCCTCCTGGAGACGGCCAGGAAGTACTGTTACGTTGGTCCGGAGGAAGAAAAACTCCTGTCTTCTCCTCAAGCACCTATTGTTATCCTTACCAAGCGGGCCGACTGTAATTTGCCGGATGAGCTGGCCCCGGGGATGAAGACCCTGGGTATAATGTTACCTTATACACCGCTGCACCTGATGCTTTTAAACGGCCCCCTGGAAATTTTAGTCATGACCAGCGGTAATCGCAACGGTTTGCCCCTGGCAAAAGACAACGGGAGAGCCCTGGAGGAACTGGGCGGTATAGCCGACTATTTTCTCTGGCACAATCGCGAGATTGTCAACCGCTGCGACGATTCCGTCGTAGCGGTGATAGGTGATACGGCTCAGATTTTGCGCCGCTCGCGGGGATATGTCCCCTCGCCCGTTAAGGTTGCGGTTAAATCCAGTTCCCCTGTGCTGGGCGCCGGTGGGGACATGAAAAACACCTTTTGCCTTTTAAAAGGCAATCAAGCCTTTGTCAGCCAGCACATCGGCGACCTGGGCAGCAGGGAAGGTGAAGCACACTTTTTCGCCAGCCTGGAGAATTTAAAAAACCTCATCGGCTCCGAACCTGAAGTGGTCGGTTATGACATGCATCCCGGCTATCGTTCCTCCCGCCTGGCGGCAGGAATTCCGGCCAAGGCACACTTTGCCGTTCAACACCATCACGCCCATATGGTTTCTTGCCTGGCCGACAATGGCGTGGATGAGGATGCAATCGGGGTAATCCTTGATGGAACCGGATACGGAACCGACGGACGTCTCTGGGGTTTTGAGATCCTTACCGGGGATTGTGCCGATTTTACCAGGGAGTATCACCTGGCCTATGTACCGTTGCCCGGTGGCGAGCAGGCAGTACGTTACCCATGGCGGACAGCAGTAGCCTATTTAATGAAATACCTTTCGGCGCAAGGCGAGTCGCTTGCCGACCGCCTTTTTCAAAGCAGGGGGCAGGAGCTTGAGGTTATCAAACGTCTCGTCGCCACAGGCTTTAATTCACCTTTAAGCTCGAGCTGCGGTCGTCTTTTTGACGCCGTATCGGCCCTCCTCGGCCTCTGCTACCATAATAGTTACGAAGGACAGGCGGCAATCGAGCTAGGAGAAATGGTCCTGGACCCGGCGGAGGGCAAAAGATTAATACCCTATCCTTTTTTTATCGAGGGGAAAGTTATCCATCCGGGCGGGGTCATAGCCGGCGTGGCGGCCGACCTGGAACGGGGAGTTGCCAGGGAGATTATTGCCACCCGTTTCCACAATACGGTCCTGGCGATGGTACGCGAGGCGGTACGCCGGGTTGCTGAAAGAACACATATAAAAACTGTAGCCCTTAGCGGTGGTGCCTGGCAAAACCGCTATCTTTTCAGCCTTGCTAAAGAAATCTTGCCTGGCGACGGTTATCGCCTGCTGGTCCACCGGCAGGTACCGGCCAATGATGGGGGGCTTTCCCTGGGCCAGGCAGTAATCGCTTGCCGGAGGTGGCAACAATGTGTTTAGGTATTGTGGGTAAAGTAATTAAGGTATCTGCGGCTGATGAAACCGCGATAATTGATGTTCACGGCGCCCGCAGGGAGATATCCATAGCTTTACTGGGGCAGGTAAAGGTTGGCGATTATGTGCTGGTTCATGCCGGATTTGCCATTGAAAAGATTGATTTAAAAGAAGCCGAACAGATGGTAAAAATGTGGGAGGAACAATTAAACGATGTCACCCCTGGACAGGTTTTGTGATACGGAACTAAGCAGGAAACTCATGGGCCGGGTTGCCGCCCTGGCAGATGAGGTTGCGGAACGCCTTGGGCGGCCGGCAGTTTTTATAGAAGTATGCGGTACACACACAGTGGCTATTTCCCGGCTGGGATTGCGGAGCTTGCTGGCAGGTCGCGTAGAATTGCGAAGCGGCCCCGGGTGTCCTGTTTGTGTAACTGATCACCAGGAAATCGATATGATGGTCGATCTGGCCCGCCTGCCCGGGGTTACGCTGGGAACCTTCGGGGATATGTTACGCGTTCCCGGCAGCCGGTCTTCCCTGGAGAGGGAACGCGCCGGCGGTGCCGACGTGCGCATTTTTTACTCGCCCCTGGACGCAGTGGCCTTTGCTGAAGCCAACCCGGAAAGAGAGGTCGTGTTTTTAGGGATTGGTTTTGAAACGACTGCCCCGGCAGTCGCTGCAAGCCTTGCGAGGGCCCGGGCTAAAGGGGTGAAAAACTTTAGTCTATTTTCGGCCCATAAACTCATCCCCCCGGCCCTTCGCGCCGTTCTCAGTGACCCCGAATTAAAACTGGACGGGCTTATCTTGCCGGGTCATGTTAGCGCCGTTACTGGCAGGCGGGCGTTTGACTTTATCGTTAAAGAGTATGGCCTGCCGTCAGTAATCAGCGGCTTTGACCCCATGGATATTCTGATTGCCCTTCACGAGCTTTTGCTTCAATTGCTCCGGGGCGAGGCCCGGGTTGCCAACAAGTACACGCGGGTAGTGCGGGAAGAAGGTAACCTGGATGCTCGCAAGCGCATTGCGGAGTGTTTCGAGGAGGTCGATGTCCCCTGGCGCGGCCTTGGAGTTATTCCTGAAAGCGGACTTTCACTACGGGAAACTTTTCGGGATTTTGATGCCCGATTTAAACTAAATATAGAACCGGCCCCGCCAACACCTCTTTACCCGCCAGGTTGTGCCTGTAAAGAAATTTTACGGGGAAAACTTTTACCCCCGGAATGCCGGCTATTTAGTAATGTATGTACACCTGTCCATCCTGTAGGCCCCTGTATGGTTTCCAGTGAAGGGGCCTGCGCGGCTTACTATCGATTTGAACGTTTTTCTCCAGTTGGAGGTGGCATTTAGGATGAAAGAGAATGGCAGGGATATTGTTTTGCTGGCTCACGGTGACGGGGGTGCCCTTACCCATGAACTCATTAATAACCTTTTTCTTCGTCACTTTGAAAGCAATATCCTGAAAACGCTCACCGATGCGGCGGTTTTTTCCGGAAATGAAGGGAGAATGGCCATCACTACGGATTCCTTTGTTGTCGATCCGCCTTTCTTCCCCGGGGGGGATGTGGGAAAACTGGCGGTTTGCGGTACGGTAAATGATCTGGCGGTCAGCGGCGCCCGGCCCATCTATCTCACGGCTTCTTTTATTTTAGAAGAAGGACTGCCCCTTGCCGATCTTGAAAGCATTGTCCAATCTATGGCCGGGGCCTGCGGGGTCGCGGGCGTAGAAATTATCACCGGGGATACCAAGGTGGTTGAAAAAGGTCATTTAGATAAAATTTTTATTAACACCACCGGTGTCGGTTATATTTTTCCAGGAGTAGATTTGGGTTACCACCGGATTAAACCCGGTGATAAAGTTTTAGTCAACGGCAGCCTCGGGCAACACGGTATCGCGGTACTTTGTAAACGGTATGGCTTTGATTTTGCAGGACAGGTCGTGAGCGATTGTGCCCCGCTGAACGGCATAACCAGCCTGCTTTTAAAGGAAATCCGGGGGATCAAGATAATGCGGGATCTTACCCGGGGTGGCCTGGCAACAACCGCCAAAGAAATTGCGTCAGCCTGCGGTTTAGATATCTGGCTGGACGAAAATTGTATTCCTGTCGATGCCGGGGTAAAGGGTGCCGCCGAGATGCTGGGACTGGATCCCCTCTACCTTGCCAACGAGGGGAAGTTTATGGTTATTGTCAGCCCGGAAGAAGCAGAAAAAGCTGTAGCGGTAATGCAAGGGCATGAATTGGGAAGGGATGCTAGTATTATAGGCGAAGTCAAACCTGGCAAGGGGAACGTTTATCTCTCCACCTCCCTTGGAGGTACTAAACTCTTAGATCTTATGGCTGGAAGTCCTCTACCACGAATTTGTTGAGTATTGACCTGCCATCCAACGGAACCTCTCCAGGTTTGTCTACCCGCAGGTTCTGCCTCCGGTTATGATGGACTGCTGTAGCAGGAAGAAGTAAAATCGGTTGAGGAAAAGCGTCAGGAGGGATACCCTGATGACAGTTGAAATGCCATTTATTGATTATCCAGTGACCTTAATTAGTCGCGGTGAAGTCCAACGAGAAAAAAGCACTGTTACCGTAGAATTTCCGTTGCAAATAGTAGTAAACGGCCAGCTGCTTGTAAACCTCCTCTGTACCCCGGAACATATGGAGGAGCTGGTGACGGGCTTCCTTTATTCTGAAGGCATTATAACATCGTTAGCGGATATACTCCATCTTAAGATAGAAAATGGAAAGGCTGAGGTCCAAATCAAAGGCGAGTTCAGAGGGGGTGAAGGGTGGATACCCACGCTTACCACGGGTTGTGGCCAGAACGTAAGCTGGCAAAATAAGAAAACAAGGGACTGCATATTTGAAACCCGGATCAGTTCGCAAATAACTGTAGCCGCCGAAGATATCACTGGCTTGATTGATGAACTCCAGAGAATATCAGTCCACTATCGCAAGACCCATGGGACGCATGGGGCGGCACTGGCGGATAAAAGTGGTATTATCATTTTTAGGGAAGATATCGGTCGCCATAATGCCATTGACAAGGTAGCAGGTAGTGTTTTATACCAGGGATTAACTACCGATGATAAACTGCTTCTTACCACCGGTCGAATTTCATCTGAAATTCTCACCAAAGCAGCCAGGCTAAAAGTACCGTTCCTTATTTCCCGTTCAGTTCCCACCGACTATGCAATTCAGCTGGGCGAACTTCTGGGGATTACAATTGTGGGTTTTGTCCGGGGCAAAAGTCTCAAGGTTTACAGCCACAACTGGCGAGTGAATTAGCTATATGGTAACTACTGTTAATGAAGTTGTGGCCTTTTCATGCTGCGGGTTGACTGAGCTTGCGAACTGGTTTAGTTGAATAAAGGTAGGTGGTATATAATGAAAGCCGGCGGTATAATTTTAGCAGGCGGAAAAAGTTCGCGGATGGGTACTAATAAAGCTTTACTGCCTGTTGGCGCGAAAACGATGATTGAGACGATAATAAGCGTGCTCCGTCCTCTTTTTCCGGAAATAATTGTTGTTACCAATGAGCCGGAATTATACCAGCATTTGGAGGTGAGGCTGGTCAAGGATATAATTCCGGCCAAAGGACCTTTAAGCGGTATTCACGCCGGGCTCTCGGTCTCTCCTTACAAGTATAATTTTGTAGTGGCCTGCGATATGCCCTTTATCGAGCCCAAGCTGATATCGTATATGGTTGAACATGCAGATGGTTATGACGTGGTAGTACCCAGGGCAGGAGAGTACCTGGAACCTCTGCATGCCGTTTATTCCAAAAATTGTATTCCCTTTATCGAAGATTGCTTGAAGAAAAATGTTACTAAAATCATTGCTTTTTATCCTGAGATCCGTTTGTACTGCCTGGACGTGGAAGTGTTAAGGCGTTTTGGTGATGTGACCAGGATGTTTTTTAACCTCAATACTCCGGCTGATCTGGCACAGGTTTCTATGAAGAAAGCCAGTAAGGATTGGTAACAGGGATCGTGAAGTCATTTGCGGATATGCCTCAAGCTTCCCGCTGACAGGCTACGAAACGCTCAATGCTGCGATCATACGTCCGTTCTACTTCCGGCGGGAACAGGCAGCCCGGTAACTCGCCGTACTGGCGGTGAAAGGTTATACACTCACAACATTTACCCTTACGGCTGCACGGTTCATAAGTGCAGGTGCACTTTTCCGTATTGGCTTTAATGCTGCACTGGGCCACTTGCATCAACCTCCCTGGCAATTATAGCATACGCTGCCCTATCCCCGCTACTGCCTCAAAGAGGATTATTGCAGCAGCAGGGTATGGCCTTTAATTCCTGCCGGATGGATTAGTTAATACCCAGGAGGCTCTTTAGCTTCCGGGCCTGGTTGCGGCTCACAGGGACCTCGCTTTGCTGTTTGTCGGCCATGATCAGGGTATAAGTACCGTTAAAGAAGGGGACCAGCTCGCGCACCCGGTTCAGGTTGACAATGTAGCAGCGATGGCAGCGGAAGAAACTCCGGGGGTCCAGGCGGCTCTCCAGCTCCTTGAGGGTGAAACGGGTCAGGTACTGATCGGTCGAGGTCTTCAGGTAGACGTTATCCCCCTGGGTACAGGCGTAAATAAGGTCATCCTGGTCCAGGAGGATGGTCTTGCCTTCCTTTTCCACCGGGAGGCGGTTCAGACGACCTTTGCCACCATGAGCGGCCTCGCCGGCCGGTACCGCCGGCTGCTGGCGCTGTTCCACCAGGCGCCGGACCTTATCGATAGCCTGGCGCAGGCGTTTTTCATCGAAGGGCTTTAAGAGATAGTCTACAGCATTGACCTCAAAGGCCTGCAGGGCGTATTCCTCATAGGCCGTGACAAAAATAATAAAGGGCGGGTTGGGTCGTTTCTGGATGGCCCGGGAGAGCTCCAGGCCGTTCATCCCGGGCATGTTGATATCGAGGAAAAGGATGGTATAATCAAGGGCGCTGACCAGGTTTAAGGTCTCCCGGGCATTGGTAGCCTCGCCGACAACTTCGATATCCTTAAATTCCTGGAGCATAAAACGGAGTTCCTGGCGTGCCGGGTATTCGTCATCGACAATCAAGGCTTTAAGCGTCATTGGCTAGTAGCTCCTTTGCCGGGGTTTCCGGGACGGTTTCTTTGACCATGGCTGCTTTCAGAAGTGGTACCCGCAGGATCACCGTGGTACCTTTACCAACCTCGCTCATCAGGCGCAACCCGTAATCCTCACCATAAAGGCTCTGAAAACGCAGGTTAACGTTACTGAGCCCCACGCCGTTGCCTGACCCGTATCCCGGTTGCGTCACCAGGTTGATCTTTTCGGCCGGGATGCCGACGCCGTCGTCCTTGACGGCCAGGTGGAGTTCGTGCCCCGCCAGGCGGCCGGATACCTTGACCGTGCCCCGCCCTTCTTTGGCCAACAGACCATGGTTAACGGCATTTTCCACCAGGGGTTGCAGGCTGAGGACTGGAATATGGTACTCCAGCAGTTCCGGCGGCACGTCCTCAAGGTAGCGGAATTTATTGCCGAAGCGTGCCTTTTCCAGTACCAGGTAGGTACGAACACAATCCAGCTCTTCCTGCAGGGTAGTCAAGCTGCCGTGGCGGCTCAAGGTTTGCCGGAAGAGTTTGGCCAGGCGGATGAGCAGGCGCCGGGCCCGCTCCGGGTCCGTCCGGCTGAAGCTAATGATGGTGTTCAGGGTATTAAAGAAGAAGTGAGGGTTAATCTGGGCGTTGAGGGCCTCCAGCCGCGCCTCGGTGAGGAGCTGGCGCTGGCGGTCCAACTCGGAAAGCTCTATCTGCAGGCTCAACAAATTGGCCAGGCCGACGGCCAGGCGGACAATCTCCGGCTGGAAAACCCCCTCCCTGGTCTGGTAGAGTTTGAGGGCGCCGACAATCTCATCCCGGCACTTCAGGGGGACGATAACCGCCGATTTCAGGGGACAATTGCAGCCTGTACCATACCGGGGGCAGCAGAGGCCCTGGGGAGTGTGGACAACCTTCATGCGCCCGGTGGCAATGACCTCTTTGGTGGCTTCCGTGAGAATCCGGTCCCCCGCCTGGTGCTGGTCGCATCCTACGCCCAGGAAGGTCAGGACCCGCTCCCGGTCGGTTATGGCTATGGCCGGCACTTGGGTGAGGTCCTGGATTATATCGGCCGTTTTGGCCGCCGTAGTTTTATTTAACCCGCCGCGTAAAACCGGCAGGGTCTGGTCGGCAATCTGCAGGGTGGAGACAAAAATACTGTCAGTATTAAAATTGGCGTCTTCCTCTATCGGCCGCTGGGGTAAAGAACAGGATAGCCCCTGGAAGTATATTGCCAGGCCTGCTCCCAGGGCGTTCAAAACCACGAAGGCAAGGAAAACCGGGAAGGGCGGTACGCGGAAAAAAAGTACTGCCGTCAGAACTTCGCTGATGGTTAAAGTAGCAAAAAGCAGGTAAACCTTACGGCCCATACCCGCCCTCCTTAATATTAGATAGATAATAAGAAAATTTAGAAAGAAAATCCTAACCTTTGTAATTTCATGCTACACCGAAGCGGCCTTTTTGTCAATCGGGCATAAAAACCTCCCGGGTTACCGGGAGGTTCGGTTTCAGGCCTCATCGGCGTATGGGAAGTGGTGGCTGTACCTACCAGATAGCCGCCCGTGGTATGGACCACACCTTTGGGTTTGCCGCTGGTGCCGCTGGTATGGAGGATAAAGAGGGGGTCCTCAGCCTCCATGTGTTCCGGCGGAGTGTACAGGGGAGCCGCGGCCATGAGTTCGTGCCACCAGAGGTCCCGGCCCGGATGCATATTTACCCTTTCGCCGGTACGCTTGGCGACAATGACCCGCTCGATACTGGGGGCTCCGTCCAGGGCGGTATCGGCGCTCTCCTTTAATCCAACTATCCGGCCTTTACGGAACCCCCCATCGGCGGTAATGAGTATTTTGGCGCCAGTATCATTGATCCGATCCCGCAGGGCGGCGGCACTGAAGCCGCCGAAGACCACGTTATGGACGGCGCCGATGCGGGCGCAAGCCAGCATGGCGATGGGTAGTTCCGGGATCATGGGTAAATAGATGGCAACCCGGTCGTCCCGTTTAACCCACAGGGAGCGCAGGACGGCTGCAAACTTGTTTACCTCCCGGTAGAGGTCGCGGTAGGTAAGGACTACAGCATCCCCGGGTTCCCCTTCCCAGATAATGGCAGCCTTGTTCCGGCGCCAGGTCTCTACATGCCGGTCCAGGCAGTTATATGAGGCATTTAGGGTACCGCCGTTGAACCACCAGGCCAGGGGGTAATCCCATTCCAGCACCCGGTCCCAGCGGCGGAACCAGTGGAGCCTGGCGGCCTCCCGGCCCCAGAATTCTTCCGCACTTTCACCTTCCCGGTAGAGGTCGTTATCCCTGGCGTTGGCCGCCGCCGCAAAGGCCGGCGGGGGCGGGAAGGAACGGTTTTCCTTTAATAAAGCTTCAATGGTCCGGGCGTCTTTACCCATTGAGGTCACTCCCTTCGTGTATTTCTATCTTAAGACCGGGACTAAAAAAAGGAAAGGCTTTCGGCGTTAAAGGTCGCCCGGACGGCCTTAAATGTAAATAGGGGGGACTGAGCGGGCAGGGGAGGAGGTAACGGCCCTGGCTTACCTGTCCGCGGCCTTAGCCGTCCTTTTCGGGGCGCACCCGGGTTGTTTCGCCGCCCGGACCGGGTCCCTGGGCCGCACAGATGCATGTAGCGTTGTTAGTGGTCCTGCCGGCCAGTTAATTTCTACAAAAAGAGAAGGTTTTTCAACATTGTTGCCGAATAAGCTTTAAGGGAATTAAGGAGCAGGTAAATGGTTAGGATGGGATTATGCTAGAGGCCGGGATAGACATCATTGAAATCAGCCGTTTGGAGCGCTCTATAAAACGCCACCCCCGCCTCCTGGCCAGGGTATTTACACCGGCGGAGGTAGCCTATTGCCTGGCCCGGCACCGGCCCGGGGCTTCCCTGGCAGCTCGTTTCGCGGCCAAGGAGGCGGTAATGAAGGCCCTGGGGATAGGGCTGGGCCGTTGTTCCTGGCAAGATATTGAAATCACCAGGGAACAGGGTGGGCGACCGCGGGTAATCCTCCATAACCGGGCCCGACAGCTGGCCCGGGAACTGGGGGTGGGTGAGATAACCGTCAGTCTCTCCCACTGCCACGCTTACGCCGCAGCGGTAGCTCTGGTTGAAAGTTCATTTTCGGAAGAGGGTTAAAGCCATGTACCTGGTAACGGCAGCAGAGATGGGACAGCTGGATCGCCTGGCGTCCAGCGAGTACATGATACCCAGTATCGTCTTAATGGAAAACGCCGGCTTGCGGGTGGTAGAATCCATCGAGCGCCACTTTCAGGGCCAGGTAGCCAACCGCCGGATTTTAATCTTCTGTGGTAAAGGCAACAATGGCGGCGACGGCCTGGTGGTCGCCCGCCATCTCCTGAACCGGGGGGCCGAGGTCAAGGTCTTTCTTCTGGCCCGGCCGGAGGATATAAGGGGCGACGCCAGGACCAACCTGGAGATTTACCAGAAAATGGGCGGCAAGCTGCTATTGCTCCTCGGGGAGAGCCACCTGCAGCGGGCCGACATCGCCCTGCTCTATGCCGACCTGGTGGTGGACGCCATCTTTGGTACGGGCTTTAAAGGGGCGGCCATGGGGCTGCCGGCCGCCGTCATTAATATGATCAATAAAGCCCACCGGGAGACGGTGGCCGTGGACCTGCCCTCCGGGCTGGAGGCGGATACGGGGCGTTGCTTCGGACCCTGCATCCAGGCCACCTGGACGGTTACCTTCGCCCTGCCTAAACTCGGCCTGGTCGTCGAGCCAGGAGCCAGCCTGACCGGCCGCCTGGAGGTAGCCGATATCGGCATTCCCCAGAAACTCGTAGCCACCCAGCATTTTAACCGGCGGCTCCTGACGGCCGCCTGGTGCCGCTCCCAGTTGCCACGTCGGGAGGCCAGCGGCCACAAGGGTTTATATGGTAGGGTCCTGGCGGTGGGCGGTTCACCGGGTCTTACCGGCGCTATTACCCTGGCGGCTACGGCCGCTTTAAAGGCCGGGGCCGGCCTGGTAACGGCTGCCGTCCCCCGGGGGGTTCAGGGTATCCTGGCCATGAAAACTACCGAGATCATGACCATGTCCCTGCCGGAGACGCCGGCGGGGGCCTTAAGCCGTGACGCCCTGGACCCGCTCCTGGAGCGCCTGGCAGAAGTCGACGTCCTGGCCATCGGCCCGGGCCTTTCCCGGGACCCGGCTACGGTAGACCTGGTAAAAGAGTTGCTTCCCCGGGTACAGGTGCCGGCGGTGGTAGACGCCGATGCCCTGAACGCCCTGGCGACAGATACGAGGGTCCTGACCGGCGATCATGGCCCCCTGGTCCTGACCCCGCACCCCGGAGAAATGGCCCGCCTGCTGGGAACTACCGCCGCCAAGATCCAGGAAGACCGCCTGGAGATAGCCGCCAAGTACGCCCGGGAATGGCAGGCGGTCCTGCTGTTGAAGGGTGCCCGGACAGTTATTGCCTGGCCGGACGGGCAGGTATATATCAATCCTACCGGTAACCCCGGCATGGCTACCGCCGGCAGCGGCGATGTATTGACAGGGATTATTGCCGGGCTTGCAGGTCAGGGGCTTAAGCCCGGGGTGGCTGCCGCCCTGGGAGCCTATCTCCACGGGGCGGCCGGGGATGAAGCAGCCAGGCAGCGGGGCCAGCGGGCCATGATGGCCGGGGATCTGTTGGACTTTTTGCCATACGTCTTGCGTAACCTGGAGGAGGAGGTAGAGACTATTGTCGCGGCCGGTTTGGGCCGAGATTGACCTGGAAGCAGTGGCCCGCAATGTCCGGGCCATTAAAAAGATACTGGCGCCGCAAACAGAAATTATGGCCATCGTTAAAGCCAATGCCTACGGCCACGGGGCCGGGCCGGTGGCCAGGACAGCCCTGGCTAACGGCGTCAGCTGGCTGGGTGTAGCTACCCTGGGTGAAGCCCTGGACCTGCGGCGGGAAGGAATTACTGCCCCGCTTCTTATTTTGGGCTATACCCCGCCGGAGGATGCCGGGCGGGTGGTAGAGGCCGATATTTCCCAGACGGTCTTCAGCGTTGACCAGGCCCGGGCCCTGAACGCCGCCGCCGCCGCTGTAGGTACCAGGGCCCGCCTGCATTTAAAGATCGATACCGGTATGGGCCGGCTGGGTTTTCTGCCCCGGGAGGCGGTGACTGCGGCCCGGGCTATAGCGGATCTGCCCCATGTCACCCTGGAAGGTATTTTCACCCACTTTGCCGCGTCCGATGCCGCTGATAAGACCTACACCCAGCGGCAGCTGGGCTTATTTCAACAAGTGATTGCCGAACTGGAGAAACAGGGCATAACCTTTCCCTGGCGCCATGCAGCCAACAGCGGGGCCATCATCGATCTCCCCGGGACCCACTTTAACCTGGTCCGCGCCGGGATTATCCTTTATGGCCACTATCCCTCGCCGGAGGTCCAGCGGGAGAGGCTGGCGTTAACGCCGGTGATGACGCTAAAAACCAGGGTAGTCCTGGTAAAGGAGGTGCCGGCCGGGTCGTATATCAGCTATGGCTGCACCTACCGCACCCCCGGTCCGGCCAGGATTGCCACCCTCCCGGTGGGTTATGCCGACGGCTATTCCCGTCTCCTTTCCAACCGGGCCGAGGTCCTGGTCCGCGGTCGCCGGGTACCGATCGTCGGCCGTATCTGTATGGACCAGTGCATGATAGATGTTACAGCTATACCGGAAGTCCGGGTTGGTGATGAAGTAGTCCTCTTCGGTCGCCAGGGAGGACAGACTCTGACGGTAGAAGAGGTGGCGGCCTGGATGGGGACCATTAACTACGAAATCCTGTGCCTGATATCCAAGCGCGTGCCACGTGTATATCTTCATAGTTAAAAAATAGCAGCCTGAATGTTTCTTGCGACCTTGCACTGGTAATCCTTTACCGCTATAATTAGTTATATCGTGCCGGTAATAAAACCATTTGAGGGGGTGCCCTTTTTTGCCAGGTGTCAAACGGATTATGATCAGCTTGCCGGAGAGCCTCCTGGCCGAGGTTGACGGCCTGGCGAACCTTGAAAAGCGTAACCGCAGCGAGTTTATCCGGGAAGCTATGAAACTATATATTACCGAGCGTAAAAGGCGCAATATCCGGGAACAAATGAAACGGGGATACCAGGAAATGGCACCTATCAATTTAGCCCTTGCAGTGGAAAACTATGATGTAGAGAATGAAGTACAAAGATACTACGATAAAAGCCTGGCGGAGTGTAAATAAGATGCTGGTACGGCGCGGGGATGTCTTTTACGCCCATCTCAATCCGGTGGTCGGTTCCGAGCAAGGCGGAACCCGCCCGGTACTTATCATTCAAAATGACATTGGCAACCAGTATAGCCCCACTACTATTGTGGCCGCTATTACTTCCCAGATTGCCAAGGCCAAACTGCCCACCCATGTGGAAATCAGCGCTGCCAAGAGCGGCCTGGAGCGCGATTCTGTTATTCTGCTGGAACAGATCCGCACCATAGACAAGAGCCGCCTCAAACAAAAGGTGGCCGTCCTGGATGATGAGATCCTGGAAAAGGTGAACCGGGCCCTGGAAATAAGCCTGGGACTGGTGGAAGTATAAACGGGAGGAGATCATGGCAAAACCCAGAATCGGGCTTACTTGCGATCTGGATCCCGAAAGGGGCAGGATTGTCCTGCGGGAGGGTTACTGCCGGGCGATCCTGGCTGCCGGGGGCCTGCCGGTTCTTTTGCCCAATGTTCCCCCGGAAAAGGCGGCAGGATACCTGGAAATAGTTGACGGGCTCCTTTTAACCGGCGGCGGCGATATTGAGCCGTCCTTTTTTGGTGCCCGAGCAACGGCCAGTCTCCATAAGGTCCTGCCCCAGCGCGATGCCTTCGAACTGGCCCTGACCCGGGCCGCCCTGGCCGGAGGGAAACCCATCCTGGCCATTTGCCGGGGTATCCAGGTGTTGAATGTGGCTGCCGGCGGTGATCTATACCAGGATATCCCCACCGAGGTACCGGAGGCCCTCAACCATGACCAGGAGCAGCCCCGGCACGAGCCATCCCACCTGGTCACTACAATACCCGGCACCCGCCTGGCGCGGCTTTTAGGGCCGGAGGCCGGGGTCAATAGCCTGCATCACCAGGCGGTGCGGCGGGTGGGGGATGGCTTGCGGGTCGCGGCCCTGGCGCCTGATGGTGTGATCGAGGGTATAGAAGGCCAGGGAAAAAGTTTGGTCCTGGGCGTCCAGTGGCACCCCGAGGACCTGTATCCTGGGGATGGTCGTCAGAAAGCTTTGTTTGAATATTTTGTCGAGATAGCCGGGGGATAACGTTTGCCCCAGATATTTTTTCCATAAGTTTGCAGGAAATTGGTCACTGGTTGTCGAACCATATATAAGGAAAGGGAGGTAAAGCTCTCCACGGCTGTTTACTGGAACCGATCACTAATATTTTTTTAACAGGGAAGGCGTATCGAACTTGCCACGGTTGCTGGTAGTTGATGATCAAAACGGGGTTCGTGCCCTTTTGCAGCTGGTTTTCGGGGAAGAGGGTTACCAGGTGGCCCTGGCCGTCAATGGCCGGGACGCCATCCGCCAGGTGGAACACTGGCGCCCGGATGTGGTGGTAATGGACGTTAAGATGCCCGTCATGGGGGGGCTGTAGGCCCTGACGAGGATTAAGGCCATGGCGCCGGGAACGGCAGTGATTATTATGACGGCCTATGTGGAGGAGGCTTCCCTGGAGGAAGTCTGGAGCCTGGGAGCTGATGATTTTATTTATAAACCCTTCGACCTGGAGGAATTAAAGGCCAAAGTCCGGCGCGTCCTGCCCGTTGAGGAACCAGATTGCAGGAAACTGGCACCCTGATAACGAAGTATAAAGCCGCCTGGCTATCCCACCGGGTGGCTTTTAAATTGCTGGGAGCGGTTAAGGAGGAGACCAGGATGATGCCACAATGGGACCTTTATGTAGTCATCACCACCAAACTCGGTGGCGGCCGGCCGACCCTGGAGCTGGTGCGCGGGGCCCTGGCCGGCGGGGCTACAGCCATCCAACTGCGGGAAAAGGAATTGCCGGCCCGGGAACTGGTGGAACTGGGCCGGGCCATCAGGGAATTGACCAGGGATGCCGGGGCTACCTTCATTGTCAACGACCGCCTGGACATAGCCCTGGCAGTCGAGGCCGACGGATTGCATATCGGTCAGGAAGATCTGCCCGCTCCGGTGGCCCGGAAGCTACTCGGGCCGGAAAAAATTCTTGGGGTATCAGCGGGAACGACAGACGAGGCCCGGCAGGCCGAGGTCGACGGTGCCGACTACCTCGGGGTGGGCAGTATTTTTGCCACCGGCAGCAAGGGGGATGCTGGTAGCCCTATTGGCCTGGAAGGATTGCGGGCCATTCGGGCTGCAGTTAAGATCCCTATAGTCGGCATTGGCGGTATCAACCCTGATAATGCCGCCGGGGTAATAGCTGCCGGAGCCGATGGCGTATCGGTGATCTCGGCGGTTATAGGGGCCGCGGACGTAGCCGCCGCCGCCCGCCGGCTTCGTGAGGTGGTAACCAGGGCCAGGGGAAAATAAATCAGCCGGCAGGATTATGGCTGCCGGGGGCGAAGAAATTAACCGGTGATCATTATGGACCTTAAGGGTCTTAAAGCAAAAAGCCCGGCCTGCCGGGGCTGCAGCCTGCGTACCGGGACCAGGCAGGTAGTCTCTGGCAGCGGAAACCCCGGCGCCGGCTTGATGCTGGTGGGCGAAGGGCTGGGGGCCCGGGAAGACCGGGTGGGCCGGCCCTTTGCTGGCGCCGCCGGACAGCTCTTGGGACGGTTGCTGAAGGCCGCCGGTTTCCGGCGGGAAGAGGTTTATATTACCAATATCGTCAAATGCCGCCCGCCGGGAAACAGGATGCCCGAATCGGCAGAGGTTGAAGCCTGCCGGCCGCTTCTGGACGCCGCGATCGATTTCGTCAGGCCGCAGATTATCGTTTGCCTGGGAGCCCTGGCGACCCGTACTTTAGTGGCACCCGGCGCGAGCATTACCCGCCTGCGAGGCCGATGGATTGAGAAGGACGGTATTCGCTACCTGCCGACCTTTCACCCGGCGGCTCTCCTCCGGGACGGTGGTAAAATACCACTGGTGGAGGAAGACTTCAGGAAACTCAGGGCTGCCTACCAGGCCCTGCACACGAAACAACTGGCCCTGACTTTTTAGGGGAACCCTGAAGGGGCTAACGCCCCCCTGAAGCTTGTACCCCCAGCCAGCAGGAAGCCAACCAATAATCGCCCTGATTTGGCCGAAATCTATCTCCGGAGGAGGTCGGTTTACACTCCGGTGGGGAGTGTAATAATAAGGTACTGGGTGAGAGATATGGAAATATGGTTAAAGGATGCCGGAGCGACCCGGAAACTGGGAGAGGAACTGGCCGGTATCCTCAATCCCGGCGACATTCTTATTCTAAACGGGGAGCTGGGGGCCGGTAAAACCACCTTGACCCAGGGCCTGGCGCAGGGGCTGGGGGTAACCACGCCGGTTACCAGTCCTACCTTTACCTTGATTCAGGAATATCGGGGCCGTTACCCCCTTTACCATATCGACCTCTATCGCCTGGAGGACCCGGAGGCCATGCTGGACCTGGGCCTGGAAGAGTATTTTGGCGGTGAGGGTATAACCGTGGTCGAGTGGGGAGGACGCCTGGACCCTTATTTGCCGCCGGCCTTCCTGGAAATTAAACTGGAGTATGCGCCGGAGGGGCGCCGGGCCATTATCAAGGCGCGGGGACCGGCCTATGAAAGAGTGCTGGAGGAGTTGAAAAAGATTGTTGGTCCTGGGGGTTGATAGTGCCACCCAGGTTGCCGCGGCAGCCATTGTCGACGATAAGCAACTGGTGGCTGAACTTTTTTTTAATACCCGCAAGAATCACTCCCAGCGTTTGTTACCCATGATCGCTGCCCTGCTGGCGGAAACCGGGGTCGAACTGGCGGACCTGGATGGCCTGGCCGTAAGCCTGGGACCCGGGTCCTTCACCGGCCTCCGCATCGGCCTGGCAACGGTTAAAGGCCTGGCCCAAGCGGCCGGTAAACCCCTGGTTGGTATACCGACCCTGGATGCCCTGGCCTGGAACGCCTGGGGAGTGCCGGGGTTGATTTGTCCCGTAATCCAGGCCCGGCGCCTGGAAGTATATACCGCCCTTTTTCGCTGGCAGGAGGGAGAGTTATGCCGTTTAACCCCGTACCAGGCAGTAGACCCGGACTCGCTGGTATCATTGCTAAAGTCCTGCACTACACCGGTTTACTTCTTAGGCGATGGAGTAGCCCCCTACTGGGAGGTATGGCAGCAACTGGGATCCCGGGCTCACTTTCTCCCGCCGCCAAACAATTTATCCAGAGCGGCACCGGTCGCCATCCTGGGAGGGGAACGCCTCCGGACCGGCCGGCCCGACGATCTTTCCCGATTAAAGCCACTCTACCTCCGGCCGGCACCGGCGGAGAGGCAGGCCCGTTGACCGTCCAGATTTTGCCCATGATCAACGAGTATCTAAACGGGGTGCTGGCCATCGAGCGGGTTTCCTTTCCCACACCCTGGACGCGCCACTCCTTCCAGAATGAGATTTATAATAACGATTTTGCCTATTATTATGTGGCCCTGGACGGCCAGAAGGTCATCGGTTATGCCGGCATGTGGATCATCCTGGATGAGGCCCACATCACCAATGTAGCCGTCCACCCGGACTACCGCGGCCGGCGCCTGGGCGAAGTGCTGCTGCGGGTCCTGATGCAGGAAGCCGTCTACCTGGGTGCCGACCGGATGACCCTGGAGGTACGGGTCTCCAATCACTCCGCCCAGCGGTTGTATGAACGCCTGGGTTTTGTCAGGGCCGGGGTCCGCAGGGGCTACTATAACGACAACCGCGAAGACGCCATTATCATGTGGAAACACCTTTTTGAGGAGAATGGTAAAGGAATTGGCGACAGAAACGAATATCCTGGCCATCGAGAGTTCCTGTGATGAGACGGCGGCGGCCATTGTCAGCGACGGCACCAGGGTTCGGGCCAACATCATCGCCTCCCAGATCGCCGTTCACCGCCGCTTTGGCGGCGTGGTGCCGGAAATAGCTTCCCGCCACCATATGGAGAATATAGTACCGGTGGTATCGGAGGCCCTGGCTACAGCCGGCCTGGCCTTTAGCGATGTGGACGCCGTGGCGGTGACCTATGGTCCCGGACTGGTAGGGGCCCTGCTGGTGGGTGTCGCTTACGCCAAGAGCCTGGCCTACGCCCTGGGTAAGCCCCTCATCGGTGTCCACCACCTCCTGGGGCATATCTATGCCGGTTTTCTGGCCTACCCTGGCCTGCCCTTGCCGGCGGTCTCCCTGGTGGTCTCGGGCGGGCATACCAACCTGGTCTACCTGGAGGATCACACCACCCGTCGTATCCTGGGGTCAACCCGGGATGACGCCGCCGGGGAAGCCTTCGACAAGGTGGCCAGGGTCCTGGGGTTGCCCTATCCGGGCGGGCCGGAGCTGGAAAAACTGGCCCGGGAAGGCAATCCCCGGGCCATTCCTTTCCCCCGGGCCTGGCTGGAGGAAAACAGCCTTGATTTCAGCTTTAGCGGCCTGAAATCTGCGGTCATCAACTACCTGCACCACGCCCGCCAGGTGGGCCAGGAGGTTAACCGGGCCGACGTGGCTGCCAGTTTCCAGGCGGCGGTGGCCGAGGTCCTGGTGACCAAGACCCTGCTGGCGGCTACCAGCTACCGGGCCAGGTCTATCCTTCTCGCCGGTGGGGTGGCGGCCAATTCGGTCCTGCGCCGGGAACTTCGTTCAGCCGGGGAGCAGGCGGGCCTCCCGGTCTTTTTTCCACCGCGGGAACTCTGCACCGACAACGCGGCCATGATCGGCTGTGCCGCTTATTACCAGTACCTGCGCCGGGATTTTGCCCCTTTAAGCCTCAACGCTATCCCCGATTTACCCCTTAATTGAGAATCTCGCCATTTCGGGGGCAAAAACCCAGCAAAATCAAGGCCGGACGGGATTTGACATAATAAGGAAGTCAAAAATAGTCCAGGTTAAAACCTAGTAATTTCAAGGCTTCAAAAACAGTCCGTTAGCAAACGGTTAGCAAAGCGAGCATGGGGCGGTCGTATGGACAAAGCGACGATTTGACCGCCGGGCGGCGGCTCCGGGGTAGGAGCGCCGGCCGGCTTTTTTATTTTTTGGAGGTCAATTTCGCGAGGCTAAAATACGGAAGGAGGAACTCCTATGAATAACATTCGCCACACCACCTCCTTTTCCTGCCGGGTGATCTCATGTTAAGGCTAAAAGATCCGCAACTCACCCTGTGGGATGTCCTGTTGCCATCTGACCTGGTCCAGCTCAATCCAGAACTGGCCAGGGTGGATGAACTCCTGGATGACGATAGGTTTATGGCTCCATTCATCAGCCGGTTTGAGGCGCGCCTGGGCAGGCCAACTATCCCCATGGAAACCTACCTGCGCCTGATGTATCTGAAGTACCGTTATGGCCTGGGTTATGAAGTTTTAGTCCAGGAAGTAAATGACAGTATTAAGTGGCGGCGCTTCTGCCGTATTCCCTTAACCCAAAAGGTACCCCATGCTACTACTTTGATTAAACTCACTAAACGCTGTGGTCCCGGGATTGTAAAAGAACTCAATGCCGCCCTGGTTCAGAAAGCCAGGGAGGAAAAGATTATCCGGGGAAAGAAGCTGCAGGTAGATACCACGGTAGTGGAAGCCAATATTCACCATCCCACGGATGCCGGCCTGCTGGCTGATGGAGTACGGGTTATCACCCGTACCGTAAAAAAGATCCAGGAGGCAGGTATAGCTGTAGCAGGGGCCTTTCATAACCGGCAACGTTCCATTAAAAAACGCATTTATGCCATCAATAAAGTGTTAAAACGCCGCAGTAACGAAGCCTATCAAGAAGTCCGGGAAATTACCGGCACAATCCTTAAAACCACGCGGAGGTTATTACCGAAGCTGCCAGTATTGTCAGGGAGGCCAAGGATACCCTCCAGCAGCAAGGGGATCAAATTAAAGGGAAAATCCATGCCCTGGTCCAGACGTTAGCAGAAACTATCAGCCGCACGGAAAAGATTGTAACCCAAACGGCAGCCGTCCAGGAGGGGAATTTGCATCTTCCCGACCGAGTGGTGAGTATCTTTGATACCGAAGCCCGGCCTATTAAAAAGGGTAAGGCCAATGCCCCGGTAGAGTTCGGCTATAAGGTGTTGCTCCAGGAAGTGGAACACAAGATCATCATCGGCTATAAGGTGTTGCAGGGGAACCCCGCGGATGACACCTTACTCCTTGGCGCAGTAGAGGATCATATTAAAACTTTCAACCATCCACCCCGTGCCCTCGCTGCCGATAGAGGTTTCGGCGGTTCAGGAAAAAGTGGTTGCCATCAACTTGGGGTAAAGCAGGTCAGCTTACCCCGGAAAGGTAAAATCAGTAAAGCTCGCAGAGCCTATCAATTGCAAAGCTGGTTCAAACGCCTCCAACGTTGGCGCGCTGGAGGGGAGGCTACTATTAGTCTTCTGAAGCGCAAATATGGATTACGCCGTAGCCTTTCCAGGGGATATGAGGGTACCACCACCTGGGTCGGTTATGGAATTTTGGCCTATAATTTACACCGGTTGGCAACAATGGTATAACAAGATGGGTGAAACAGTTAGAATTCTACTCGATCTACAGTCCGGAAATAACATTTCCCCTATGTGATGCAAAAAGTGGACTTTTTCAGGGGGAGCTATGTAGGTAACCTTAGTATGCAGCCTTAGAAGGCAACCTCTCAAAGTAAGAACATAACCTTTCCGGAAGGATATATGGCAGGGATTCTCAGGAGAACCGACACACCAGCCCTATGCAAAGTCTTTCGCCACTTAAAAAATGCCTGAGCGTATGCAGAAATTAGGTTAAGAGACCGGGTTTCTGTTCCTAAACCCTTTCCTTTCAGACTTCACGTTAACGCCAAACCCGACGAGTTTGAAACAGTTCTTGCACATAGCCCCAAAGTGAAACCGGAGAGCTAATCAATTGATAGATCAAAACATAAGCAAAAAAGCCCAGCCTGTTTTTCCTGACGCGGAGGTCGAGCTGGCCAAACACTCTTAGTTGGTAGGTATACATAATAAGGCTCACGCCTATATTGAGGGGCAAGACGAAGAGGGTATAAGGTCCGACGATATAATATTTACCAAAACATGCGAGTATGAGGCCAGGAATCCATACCAGCGTGTAAAAGAGGTCAATAACCGGAATTACCAAGTCTATTCCGGTCAGAAACTTTTTTAAGTAGCTCGGCTGGTACCAAGGGGGGACATTCTTCATACCTTCGACCATCCCCCTTGCCCAACGGCTCCTTTGCCGGACAAAATGCCGCACGACTTTAGGAACGGCTGTAAAGGCCACTGCCGTGGGCTCGAAATAAACTCTGTAACCGGCTTGCTGTAACTTCCAAGTGAGCACAATATCTTCTCCAATAGTGTCCGGCCACCCACTGACTTGGCGCACAGCCTCGGTTTTGTAGAGACTGAAGGCTCCTTGGGCAACCAGCGTTCCCTGGTATAGCCCCTGCGTCCGCTTAATGGAAGCAATACCCAAAAAATAATCCCATTCCTGGATCCTTGTTAAAAAGTTGTCCCTGCTATTGCGAACGAGAACGTGGCCGGCCACTGCCCCTACATCCAGGGGCGAACTCAGCAACCTGGCTACTATGTGTTTAACCGCGAAACGGTGAAGCAGGGTGTCCGCGTCCAGAGTTATAAAATACGGCGTTACTATTTTGGCTAGCCCGGCATTCAATGCAAAATTCTTGCCCGGGCTTTCTTCCCGGAGGCACAAAAGGTTTAACTTGAGTTCCCGTGCTTTTGCCAGCGCAACATCGGCTGTCCCGTCTGTAGAACCGTTGTCGACCAAAACTACTGAAATTGGCCCCCTGTAATTCTGATTAGCAATATATTGGAGGGTCATCCCAATGTTCGATGCTTCGTTACGAGCAGCGATTAATATCGTTATTGGTAAATCAGGGTCGGACACTTTGAAAGGAGGCTGACGGTCAACCAGTAAACTGACGGCCAGAAAAGCAACCAGGTAACCTGGGACGTAAGCGATAAAAGTGATTACCAGAATCGCAGACACAAAACCTATTACTTCGCTCAAATCACGTAACCAGGGCAGGGACAAAATTACAGATAGGCTAACCCATACAAGAGCACCAGTTTGACTTATCCAGAACTTTTGAGCGACCGATATGTACCTCCGGGTTGATGGAGCAGGGCGAACACCAAAAGTTTTACCTTTTACCGGTGCTGGAGAAGGATTTTGAGTTAAATGAGTGTAAAGCACCACTGAATTTGTGGTCACTGCAGAACTACTCCCTCACGATAACTCCATCAGATAGCCGAAGTAGGATTATTTTATTCTTCTGGTGAGGTACCTGTAATTCCTATAAACTTGTAGACATGGCCCCTCCATTTCCTGAAGCTACTTCATTCTACAAATTCCTTCCATTTTCCTGCTTTTGGAGCTAAATTTTGACATGGTTACCTTAAAGGCAACCCCTCAAGGCAATGTGCCTTGCCTTGATGCATGCCCCCTTCATGCGCCGGAGATGCCTCTGATAACGTTGGGCTAAGACGGGGAAAAACGCTCAAGACAACGCGGAAGGTCCGGCAGGAACTTCTTTCCACTGCAGGGCGACGGCGGCAAAATGCCTTGTCCTATAATACTTGATAAATATTTCACATTCTTACCTTTAACAGCGGTGGAATAAAAATTTAAAGAAAAATGGGTTAAACGCATATTTTCTTAAGGCAGCCTCTGTCGTTTGGTGCAAGTGCCGATTTTTGCCGAAGGTATAAAAATATTTCCCCGGGCATAGATGACCCTTCAAAAAGCCAGCAAGCGGCTTTAAAAAGGGTTATACAGGGTTGATATTTCCTGGAATACTCCTGGGAAAACGAGGGCAAAATTGCCGGCAAGGGGCGGCACGGCTCCGGCAAGTTATAATAACAAGGCCCGCCCCGGTGGATAAGGCGGGCCTTTTCCTGAATTTACGGCCAGCAAAAAATCACTGTTCCAGCTGTTTCTTTAACACGGCGATCTCGTCCGGAGTAAGCCCCGTAGCTTTAACAATGGTCTCTATATCGACGTTGAGCAGTAGCAGGTTCCGGGCTACTTCTCGTTTGCCCTCCAATTTCCCTTCCAATTTCCCCTTCTGTTCGCCTTCTTTTAAGCCTTTTAACAAAGCCTGCTGTTGCATCTCTTCCAGGGTTAATTCCAGATTGTAAATCATCCGTTCCACCTCCCAGGGATTGCTTGCGTCCAGGATGCGGTCAACCTTTTCCTTAAAACCTTCAGGCATTCTGGGCTTGACGACGTTCTTCAGCCAGCTGGTGATATGGCGGAACTCGTCAGGCGTGAGCCGCCTTAAGACCCCCGCCAGTTTCTGCAGCCGTCCAACCAGCTCTTCCGGCCGCATCTTTTGGTCCAGGAGAAAGACACCGGCGATCAGGTTTGCCGCTCTGATCAGCTCTTCTTCGCTGTAACGGTTGACATCAAACAGCAGGTAATGAAAGTCCAGGAGATGCCCGCTGAAATCCTGGTAACTGTCCAGCATTTCTTTGAAGGAGAGCGCCGCCGTCCAGGATCCGGCCCCGTTGTAGAGCACCGCCGGGATGATGGGCGGCAGGCGGAAATGCTTGCTCTCCCGCTCGTGCTGCGGGGTGTTGGTGTAGATTTCCCGCCAGATCTCGACCATATAGAGCAGCAGCCGGAAGGGTATCAGGTAGTCTACCGTTGACTGCAGTTCCAGCAGGACGTAAAAGATGACGTTTCTATCTTTCGTCTTAAGCCGGTAAACGATATCGGCTTCTTTCTCGCTGAAATCCTGGAGGACGTAGGATTTGTTCACCAGGATGAGATCTTTTTCGTCGATAGCCTCTACCCAGGTTTCCCGGACGAAGGTTTTCAGCAATTCCAGGAAAACTCTCTTGTCGGAAAGAAGCTGCCTGTAACCCTTGTCGTGGGGGTGGTGGGGAGGCCGGAGCTGCCCTGCGTTTTCCGGCAAGGGATCACCTTCTTCTGAATTTTATTATAGCATATTTTTGGAACAAGGGGATACTTTTCGGAAAGCCGCCTTCAACCCTTTCCAGGGCCGGAAGGAACTTTTTTAACCTGTAGTAATAACGGCCACAAAAGCCCGGTTACTGTCCTCTTGACAGTTCCCGGCAAAATAGAGGATTAGTCCGTGGCCTATTACCTGGAATACCGGGTAAGGAAAAGCATACTTCTCCTGGCAGTTAAACGTAGATGGTAAGAACTTTTTTGTGAAGATAGGATAACCTTGGAGGAAACTGGCAGTTTGTGTCGAATTTCTAACTTTGATTAGAATAGTGGGAACGGAAGCATAGCAAGTATGATAGCTTTTAGAGTCGGAAGCCGGGGCAAATATTTCGGTCCGGCCTTTGTCCTTGGTTAAACAAAGGGAGAAAACTCTTTGATAAATTCGGAATAGATTCCGGAACCGAAAACAGTCTCAAAGGGAGAGGTGAAAACCTTGCTAGCCTTGCCGGAAAAGAGCGTCCTGCTGGTGGAAGACTCGACCCTCACCAGGTTTTCCTCCAGGAGAACACTGGAGGAGAAGGGCTACCTGGTGGACGAAGCCGCCAGCGGCCAGGAGGCGCTGGTTAAGGCCAGGGGAAAAGGAGAACCGTACGACTTGGTGATCCTCGACATCCACCTCCCGGGAATGGACGGCCTGGGAGTGCTAGAGAAACTTAAACGCCTGCCGGAGTATCGCTACGTCCCGGTCATGGTGGTAACGGTCGAGAGCAACGCCGCCGTGGTCAAGAAGGCGATAGATCTGGGGGCGGTGGAATACCTCTGCAAGCCCTACTCGGTAGAGGAGCTGGTGCGCCGCGTAGAGAAACTGATAGGTCCTGGCGCCAGAGGAGAGGTTGCCCCCGCGGAGCTGCTGCACAAAGTACTCAGGAATGAGATCAACCGGGCGAACAGGGGCGGGCTAAAGGTAGCCCTTGTTCTGGCCCGGTATGAAAGGTTGGGCAAGGGAAAGATTGGTGAATGCGCCAGGCAGGCGCGACGGCGCCTGCGCGAGATAGACACCGTCATAGAGCTCAGTAAGAGCACGCTGGCGTTGATTCTCCCTCATACGGGGAAAGAAGGCGCGCAGGTGGTGACAACGAAACTGGAAAGCTTCCTGCCCGGTACGTGGAGCTACGGGATTGCGGTATATCCCGACAACGGGAAGGACGGGGAAGAGCTTTTCGCCTACGCCGAAGTTGCCCTTAAAGAGAGCTGGGAGAAAAAAGAGCCGGGTGCGCCAGCACAGCAGCAGACCTCTGACACTTAGCACCCCAGGACTTATTTCGCAGTCCAGGCTCTCAGCCCCCGGTCAACGGCGCAGTGTTACAATTAAAGAGAGTTATGGAGATAGATACTTAAAAGCTGTATTGGGTCAGGCCATCATAGAATCACAAAATTATACGCATTTAACTGCAAGGCTTAACCCTCCACCAAATGCCCGAAGCGTGGGTTGCATGGAAAAATATGTACTGAAACGGCAATGGGGGAGTTTAAAAAGCCTTAACCGTCTTTAAAGCGACTGTATAGCGATAAAATTTTCTGCTGGGGAAAGGGAATGAGCGTCGAAAGGGTCTATCTCATCGACTGGCTGCGAGTGGCCTGCAAAGGGAGTAAGTTTTTTATTTACCTCCTAGTACTCACCTGGCTGGTATATTTTATCCTTACCTCTCAACTGAGAGCTAGAACGAGAACGGCCGCGATACTGCTTTTTATCGGCCTGCCCTTGGTGCTGGCCGGCATTTCCCTGGACCTTCTGGGAGAGTTTTTTCACCTCTCTACATTGCTCAAAAGAATCGTGGGCGAACTTATTCTTTCCAACACCGGTACCTTTTTAGTCCTATATTCGATGATGTTGATGATCATGGAACTGGTCCAGGCTTCATGCCGTTACCAGCGCGAGGCCGAAAGCGACCCCCTTACCGGCCTATACAATCGGCGGACCTTTTTTGCCTCGGCGGAGAGCGTGCTAAAGGAGGCCCGGGAAGGGAAGCGCAGCCCGATGTTGGCTATTTTAGACCTGGATAACATGAAAAAAATCAACGACACCTGGGGACATCAGTATGGGGATGAAGCCCTGAAACGGGTAGCTCAGGCCATCCAAAAAAGCGTTCAGGAAGGGGATGTAACGGCCCGCTATGGGGGCGACGAATTTGTCATCCTCTTCCCAGGCAAAGGGCCGCGCCTGGAAACACTCCGGGCCCGACTTAAGAAGCATCTGCAGGCGCTACGGTTGTCCGGTGCGGAGATACCCTTGAGCCTGTCGGTGGGGCTGGCGCGGTTCCCGGCAGACGGGAAAGACGTAGATACGCTGCTCGCAGTGGCCGACGCCAGGATGTATGCGGACAAGGAGGGAAAGAAAGGCCGCCGAAGGGCCGGCATTTAGCAGTCCTGCGTGATTGCCGGTCCGGCAAGCAGGCCTTTTCTGGCAACCACTCCCAGCAGGAGGTATGTGGGTCCTTTCATGGAAAGAGGAAAATTAATGCAGTACTACGAAGAACTGAAACACATCGGCTTACAAAGACTGCAAGAGAGCATGAGCCAGGCCCTGGGGCTGGCAGCTTCGGTCACCTACCCGGACGGACAACTCCTCACCAAAACCTCCAACCTATGCTCTTTCTGCGCCCTCCTTAATGCTAATTCAGAAGGAAGAGCCAAGTGTGGGGCTTCACGTGTAATCTTTGCCAGGGCTGCCGTGGACGCAGGGAGAGCGATTCTCGACACCTGCCATGCCGGGCTGGTACATGTGGCAGTACCCCTCCGGGTAGCAGGAAAAACAGTAGCGGTACTGGTGGGCGGCAGCGTAGCACTTAAGCCGCTCACAGAAGAGGAAGTAGCCGAACTTGCCCGGGAGACAGGCATAGACCAGGAAGAGCTCTGGGTAGCGGCCCAAGGGGTACCTTTGTGGTCTGAAGAACGGCTGCGGACAGCGGCGGAGATGATAAGGGCAGTAACGGAAACTTTGGCCCAGCTGCTATACACCAAGCAGGAACAGCAGAAAAAGGCAGACGAACTCAGCGCTCTCTTTGAATTCAGCAAAACAGTTTCAGGTAGCCTGCAGGTGGCCGAAGCTGCCCGGCAGGGACTTCAGGCGGTGCTGGAATTGACTGGTGCCACCAGCGGGTCGGTGATAATGCTGGGCGAAGCGGAACCAGGGGCGGCGACTCTTGAGGTGGCGGCTACCCTGGAGCCGGACAACGAATTAAGGGTTATACCTGCAGGGGAAATAATAGCCGCGGTTGAGCGGGAAGCTGTCGCCGCGCACTTTGAGAGCCGTCCCGGAGAAAGCACGCCCGAAGAAAAGCGGCCGGCAGTTGCAGTACCTCTTACAGCTGGGGGCAAGGTGACGGGGGTACTCACCTTAGCAGGCAAGTCAGGGGGGCAACGCTTCACCGGAGAGGAAGCCATCTTTTTGACCACCCTGGGCACCATTCTGGGGCTGGCGCTGGAAAATGCCCGGCTTTTCCGGAAGGTGCGGGAAAGGGCAGCGATGCTTGAACGGCTAATCGAAGTAGGGCAGGTGTTATCGAGCCACCTTGATGTGGATCTAGTGCTTGAATCGGCCCTGGCAAGTGTAAGGGACGTGCTGGATGCACGGTGGTGTGCGCTGCGGGTGCTTGACGAAAATACCGGCGAACTGGTGCTGAGGGCTAGCCTGGGTATGAACCAGAAGTTGCAGGCGAGGGTAGCCCGCGTTCGGCCGGAGGATAACTTGCTGGGTGAAGTGTTGCAAAAAGGGGAACCTGTAGTGTTGGAGGACCTGGCTACAGACAAATCCGGAAGGCATCTACCTTACTGTGCCCTGGAGATGCGGGCCCTGGTTGTGGTGCCTGTGAAAGCAGGCGGAAAGATCCTGGGCACACTGAAGCTTTATTCTCCTGTACCGCGTCGCTGGTCGGAAGAGGAAGTTGAGTACCTGGGTACCGTGGCAGCTCAAATCGGGCTGGCGCTGGAAAACACCCGCCTTTATTCATCCCTGCGGGAGTACTACTTGAGTACCGTACAGTCGCTGGCAGCGGCATTGGAGGCCAAGGACGTATACACGAGGGGGCATTCCATCCGGGTAGCCAAATGGGCACGCTCCTGCGCCCGTATGCTGGGACTTGGTGCTGAAGTGGAGGAACAGGTTTATCTAGCCGGACTTTTACACGACCTGGGCAAAATTGGTGTACAAGAGGACATTCTTCTTAAACCGGGCCCCCTCACCCCGGAAGAAAGAAAAGAGATGCAGGGTCATCCCGAAGTAGGAGCCAGGATCCTGGAACCGGCCCGGTTCCCTGCGGCGGTCATTGCAGCCGTACGTCACCATCACGAAGACTATGAGGGTGGGGGTTATCCGGCTGGCCTTTCAGGAGAGGAGATCCCGCTTCTAGCGCGCATTATTCGTGTTGCTGATGCCTACGACGCCATGACCTCCGCCAGGCCATACAGAAAAGCGTTCGCCCCGGAGAAAGCGCGGAATGAATTGAAAAGGTGTGCAGGTCAGCAATTTGACCCCCAGGTGGTAAAGGCATTTTTACGGATTCCGAAAGAGGAAATGGAGAATATTTCCATGGGGGGGGGGGTACCCTAATAGCTTTGCTGGGCGAAATACTTTTTTTACTGAGGCGGCTGCACTGACCCAAATTGGGTCATATCATGGCGGGGAGAACAACGACCGTTTGGGCTAAGCAGGCGGGATGGCTTATACTGGAGAGCACACGTGCAACCGCGGCGGTAACAAACAAAAGCCTACCTCCCCAACAAGCTGAGTTCTTGGCGCGCGCTGCCAAATTGGTCAGCTCTAAAAATTGCGAGGTCATCTGAATAATGAGTGTAGAGCAGGCTAAGGCCTTGTCTGAGTTCTGTAAAACTGTGATATATTTTCTATCAGCCATAGGCATGGGGATTTGCCTTCATAAAGGGCGTAACCGGAAAGGACGCGGGCCAGAGAAATTGTTGCTGCTAGGACTATTAACTATGGGTACCGGCACTTTTCTGAGTGCGTACTGGGTCAAACTTGGTCTTCCCGAAAGCTGGGGAAGGATCCTGGGCGACCTGGTGCTGGTGAACGCCGGCACGGCAGTGACTATATTGGCCATGTACTTCCTGACCCTAAAATTCCACCTGGTAGCCCTGGCGCTCAAGAAAGAAGCAGTTACCGACCCTTTAACAGGCCTTTACAACCGCAGGACCTTTTTCCGGGAACTGGACTGCAGGTTAGAACGAGGCGGCAGTTTTGCGGTGGCCGTCCTCGACCTGGATAACATGAAACAAATAAACGACACCCTGGGCCACCAGATAGGGGATGAAGTTTTGCGAGCAGCTGCAAGAGCCCTTAAAAAGGCAACACGTGAAAAAGACATAGCTGCCCGGTACGGGGGAGACGAATTTGTAGTTCTGTTTGCCGGTAAGGGCCCGCGAGTAGAAAAGTTCAAGGCCAGGCTTAAAGAGAACCTAATGGCGGAGCTGCCTTATACTGGGGAGATTGAGGTTGGCCTTTCTACCGGGGTAGCCTACTGCCCCGAGGACGGCGAAGATGCCCGCTCTCTTCTTTCCGCTGCTGACGCACGCATGTACGCTGAGAAAGAAGCCAAGAAGAACCGCTATTATGCGTTTGGCCTGCTGGCTGAAAACAGTAAGCCATAGGAATTCGGAATAACCCGGAAGAGACCCTTTACAGTAGTGGAAGGGAGAAGGGATCTATTTTAGCAAGTCCGCTCGGTCACGCGCTACGGGTATGTTCTGAAGGGTGCCCCGGAACACGTGCTGGTGTCCACCGTAGAGATGGCCCTGAAGCTCCATGAAGCCCTCTCCCTGGCGCAAATGTACCGCAGGATAGTCGAAGACTCCTTGACGGAGGTCTATATCTTTCATCCCGATACGTTGAAGTTCCTGGCGGTCAACCGGGGGGCCAACGAGAACCTTGGCTACGCCGAAGAAGAACTTTTGGACATGAACATCCTGCAGCTAATGCCGGAATTTGACCGGGAGAGCTTCAGAGCCCTTTTGACCCCTTTACAGCAGGGCCAAAAAGAAAAGATCATCTTTGACGCCAAGCACCGCCGGAAAGACGGCTCCCTCTACCCGGTGGAAACGCACCTGCAGCTCTTCGGCCATGGGAAAGGCAGCATATGCGTGGCCTTTATATTAGATTTGACAGAACGCAAGAAAATGGAAGAAAAGCTGAGGGAGCAAGGAGAGTTCCTGCGGTCGCTCCTGGCCGCCCTGCCCGTCGGGATCTTTATCATCGACCCCGTCTCCCACCGCATCGAGAAGGTAAACCTGGAAGTGGCCGCCATGATTGGAGCCGCACCCGAAGAGATCGAAGGCAGATCCTGCTGGGAATTTTTCATACAATCCGCAGGAAGCTGTCCTATTACTGCCTCGAATGAAGAGGTTGACCGCTCCGAACGGCTTTTACGCCGGAAGGACGGGCTGGAGATCCTCGTGCTAAAGACGGTCAAGCGCGTGCGGACGGACAGCGGGGAGAAACTGGTGGAAACCTTTATAGACATCTCCGAACGCAAACACCTGGAGGAAGAGCTTTACCGCCTCTCCATCACCGACCCTCTGACCGGCGCTTACAACCGCCGCTATTTTTTAGAAATGCTGGAAAGAGAAGTTGAGCGTATACGGCGGACCGGGAATCCCTTCTCCCTGATCATGTTTGACCTGGATCACTTCAAAAGTATAAATGACCATTTTGGACATGCCGCAGGAGACCGGGTGGATTCAGGTGGCCGCGCCGGCATAATTGAAAGCCGCGCTGGTGTATGATATATTGGTCATATAAGCCTTTAAAGCATGTGGTGGAGAAATAGACTTTTCCAGGCAGAGCAACCCCCAGGTTGGGAGGGAAACGGATTGGACAAGAAGATAATCTTCTTAGTCGAGGAAGCCCCGGAAGGCGGCTATACGGCACGCGCCCTCGGCCACTCCATATTCACGGAGGGCGAGGCCCTGGACGAAATAAGGAGTAACGTCCGTGACGCGGTCCGCTGCCACTTCGGGGACAAGGACGTGCCGCGGGTGATCCGGTTGCACATCGTGAAAGACGAGGTTATGGCGGTGTGAGGCTGCCCAGGGACGTAAACAGGGTGCCGCTGCACAGCCCCCTAAAAGTCGGAACGTTAAGCGGCATCTTGGCCGATGTGGCCGATCACATGCAAATTTCCAAGGAAACTTTGGTCAGGGAACTTTTCCACAAGCGATAATAACCCCGGCACCTGGGAAAATTGCCGCGCCCCCGGGAGAGACAGACACCCCCCTCCGGGGGTTCTGCTTTTATTTGGGAGAAAAAAGGACAAGCCGCCAATTAAAACGGAAAGGAGCGACCACCATGACCGAAGCTCTCAATAGCTATTTTTTCTACCTCAAAGAGACCGACTCCTCTCACCATACCATCACCGGCTACCGCAAAGACCTCCAAGCCTTCGCCCGGTGGTACGGCGAAACGTGCGGGGAGGAACCGGAGCCGGAGAAAATAACCAGCATCGACCTCCGCGAATACCAATCCTGGATGCGGAACGTGAGAAACCTCAAACCCAACACGGTCAACCGCAGGATGAAGGCCCTAAAGTCCTGGCTCTCCTGGTGCGTTAAAGAAGGCCTGGCCCCCAGGCTGCCGGACTTCCCCAGGGGCGTGCTGGAAGCCAGAGGCGCGCCGGAGGCCCTGGACAGGGCAGAAGTGAACAGGCTTCTGCGGGAGGTGGAGAAGGAAGGGAACGCCAGGGACGCCGCCCTGGTGAGGCTCATGCTCTCCTGCGGGCTGAGGGTGTCCGAAGCCGTATCCCTGCGGGTTGAAGACGTGGACGTGGGGGAAAGGCACGGGATTATTACGGTGAGGAGCGGTAAAGGCGGCAAGTACCGGGAAGCGCCGGTGCCTCCGGCCGCCAGGAAGGCCGTCAGGGAATGGCTGGCCGCCCGGGAGAAAAAGCACCCCGGCTCGCCCTGGCTCTTCCCGGGGTCTTGCCCGGAAAAACACCTTACCGCCTGCGCCGCCTAGCGGGTGGTGAAAAAGTACGCCTGGAAAGCGAGGATACCCGATTTGCACCCCCACACGTTGAGGCACACCTGCGCCACCAACATGCTGCGGGCCGGGGCGAACCTGGTGGAAGTGGCATCTGTCCTGGGGCACGCCCGGCTGGACACCATGGCGGTCTACACGAAGCCGTCCATGGCCGACCTGGCCAGGGCCCTGGAGAGGGGGGAGGCGTAGGCGCCCCTTCCCTCGGGGTCCCAGGGTGTGCCGCCTTGGTATCTGGCCTGTTTCTGCGTGAAGGAAGAAATCGACCTTTGAGTCGAGAAGTACGGCAGAAAGGGGAAGGCATCATGGGCGACTTTTGGAAGGAAAAAGGGCAGAACGCCCACGGAATGGCGGCGGTCGGTACGGCTTCGTTTGGCGGAGGTCTCTGGAAGGTTAATACCTTAAGGCCGCCATGGCGTCAGCGGTAGGCGAGAGGCAGGTCGTGGCGTTGCTGCTCGCGGTCATATTTTTCTTGTTTCCGGCTGGGTTCCCCGCGGGCTGGGCCGTAAGGTCGAGGTGAAGTACGGGCGCGAAGACAAGGGTTTGCTCGTGATCGCGGTGCGGTCGATTGCTTGACCAAGCCGCGCTTCTGCCTTTATATTCTGCCAAGCACCCTTAGGAGCCGCAGGATCATTACCGCAGCCTCCGCACGGGTGACATGGTTCTCTGCACGGAAGGTATTGTCGGGATACCCGACAACGATGCCTTCCGCCACAGCAACGCCGACGTCCGATTTGGCCCAAGCCGGGATCATGACAGCGTCGGTGAATTTAAGCTCCATCGGGGTGACCTCCCCGAGTTTTTTCCGGAGGACGCGCGCCACTAATACAGCCATTTCTGCTCGTGTGACGGGGCGGTCGGCTTCGAAGGTCATTGTCCCATCCGGCTGAAGGTAGCCCTTAACCAGGCCTTCCTTAACCGCTATACTTACCGCGTCCTTGGCCCAGGTCGGGATGGTTGCATCATCCTTGAACTTTAGCTCCTGATTGTTGGTTGGTGTGAGCTTTAGGGCGCGCACCAAGATAGCCGCAATTTCGGCACGGGTCACTTCCAGGTCGGGCCTGAAAGTCCCGTCTGGGTAACCGGAGACAACCCCCGTCTCAACCAGCCTGTCCACCGCGTCGGCCGCCCAGTGGCCCTGCATATCCTTTAAACTTACCACTGGAGGCTGGTTTGCGGGGGGAGTTTCGGGTTTAAGTTTGATCAAGTAAACATCACTATCGGTACTGCGAGAGAATGTGTAACCCGCAATAATGTAACCACCGTCGGTCGTCTGCTGGACGGAACGTCCTTCCCCTCTTAAGGTCTTTTTCCAGAGCAAGTTACCGTCGCCATCGGTCTTGATCTGAGAATAATCGCCTACACCTGCAACAATGTAGCCGCCGTCGGTCGTCTGCTGGACGGAATAGCCTCCCTCCCAATAATTTCCCCCAAGGTTCTTTTCCCAGAGCTTGTTACCGTTGGCATCAGTCTTGATCAAGTATACGTCATCGTTACCGACACCGTAAGAGCGCGTGAAACCTGCAATAATATAGCCACCGTCGGTCGTCTGCCGGACGGAATAGCCTTTATCCCAATTACTTCCCCCGAAAGTCTTCTCCCAGACCATGTTGCCTTTAGCGTCGGTCTTGATCAGGTAAACGTTACCCTTCCCGACACTACCAGGGTCTATGTAACCTGCAATAATGTAGCCACCGTCGGTCGTCTGCTGGACGGAATAGACTTCAGTATAATTACTCCCAAAGATCCTTTCCCAAAGCGTGTCGCCATTAGTATCAGTCTTGATCAGATAAACGTTGTAAGTGTTTGTGTAACCCGCAATAATGTAACCCCCATCGGCCGTCTGCTGGACGGAACGCCCTTTTCCTCCTAAAGTCTTTTTCCATAGCCAGTAATTGTTGGTAGTATCCTCGTTAATCAGCTCTGCCCCTAACGTCTCTGGCCAATACTTTTCCCAATCCTTGGTGATATCGATCTCTTTAATCAGCTCTCCCTTTAAGGTCTTTATCCGGGCTATTCCGCCTTTGACCTCAATTAGCTCTTCTCCCTTAAAAACCTTTTCCCAGAGCTTGTTACCGTTGGCATCAGTCTTGATCAAGTATACGTCATCGTCACCGCCACCGTAAGAATGCGTGGAACCTGCAATAATGTAGCCGCCATCGGTCGTCTGCTGGACAGAATAACCTTCATCCGAACCGCTTCCACCAAAAGTCTTTTCCCAAAGCTTATTGCCATTGGCATCAGTCTTGATTAGATAAACATCGCCAGCGCCGCGAAATTGTGTGGAACCTACAATAATGTAGCCACCATCCGATGTCTGCTGGACGGAATAACCTATCCCTTTTCCGAGGGTCTTTTCCCATTCAACTTCCGGACTCTGCATTGTACTAGTTTCATCCGCGCCCCACGCAAGGCCAAAACCCGAAACAAGGAAGAAAACCAATAAAGGCACTATAAATAACCTGTATCTGCAAACCCAAAACATTACCTTTACCCTCCTTTGAACCTTTCTATAGGTTTTACTTACGGACGCCTCGCATGTTGGTGTCTCGTCCCACCTCACAGCGTAAAATTTCGGTTTCGGCTACCTTACACCATAGTATTAGTCGAAGGCCTCGTTGTAAAAGCTGGGGTTTAAAATTTCTATTCTACACATTCCTTCTTTTTCCTTCTTTGGACGTTTAAGATAAGACAATAATACTATTCCCTCCATGTAGCTCATCCGATGGGTACTTTAGGAAGGAAGTATGGCACCTCTATTTACTCCAAGGTCCTGTGGCGTGTCACCTCGGTGTCCGGCCTGTATACTACCGAGAACAGGAGATAGATTGCCAATGGAGAAGTCCGACAACCGAACCAAACTAAGCGGCAGAGGAGGAAGTCTCACGAGCGAGTTTTAGTTAGCACGAAAATAGACCTAATCAAGTGATCTTTATCAAGTAAATATGTCTACCGAGCAAGGCGCAAAAGGGTAACAAGAAATATAGCAGATGCATGAGCTTGCATCAGCTGGGTTAATTTCTTCTGGGGATATAACTGTTAAACGACCTGGTTGACTTCCCTTATCTCAAGCCCCAGCTTCCGGGCCTCTGCAATAATTTTTTTGATCCGAAACCTTTCTTGCTTTTGTTTGGCTTTCTCAAATGAAGTCTCGTCGTAGTCTGTACCGTTTTTTAGTAAGTTGTAAATGATCACCAGGAGCTTTCTGGCTAGAGCGATAAGGGCTTTCTTGGCCCCGCGGCGTTGCTTGACCTTCCAGTACCAGGACGATAAATAGCTGTTGCGTACTCGGGTGATGCACCAAGCAACTTCGCAGAGGATTCGCTTTAGATAGGTGTTACCGTGGGTGGTGCGAGTGGACTTTTTTTCCTGCACTTTCATTATTGCCGGGACTTAAGCCCGCCCAGGAACAGATATGTTCCGCAGTTTTAAAGCGGCTCATATCAATGCCGATTTCCGCCAGAATAGCGGCGGCAGCGGTTTTGTCAATCCCCGGGATGCCGTCTAGTTGCTCCAGTTGTCTTTGGTATTGGCCCAATTTTTCCTCCAGCTTTTGCTCTACCTGGTGAAGATGCTTGTAGTGCTGATCCAGCCAGCCCAGCAAAAGCTTGAGGAACTCCCTTTGGTGAACATCCATTTTGCCATTGACAGCCTGCTTGATTTCCTGGAGCTTGCACTTGGCACGACCCTTTACTAAAGTCTCTACTTCCCGGGGGATATCTTCCCATGACGGCAAAGGTGATCCATAATCGCCCGGCCCGATACCCCGAAGATATCGGTGAGGAAAGTGGAGAGCTTGAAACCGCAGCTTTGTAAGTGCTTTTCGATGCGGTTCTTTTGCGACGCAATCTCTTCGATAATACTTTTGCGGTACCGGGTTAGATTACGGAGTTCCCGGATAGGTTTGGAGGGAATAAAACTTCCTTCCAACAATCCGGCGCGCAAGAGGGTGGCTATCCATTCGGCGTCTTTCATGTCAGTCTTTTTACCGGGAACGTTTTTCATGTGCCGTGCGTTGGCAACAATCAAAACTATACTGCCGTCAAAGGCTTCTTCCAGGACGTTATATACAGGCTGCCAATAAACCCCGGTGCTTTCCATGGCCACATGCCGGCAGTCCTCCGCTTCCAGCCAGGCTTTCAGTTCTTCCAGTCCGGCCAGAAGGGTGGAAAAGGTGCGGATAATTTTTGTCGGTTCCTCGCCAACATTGCCTTTTAATAGGCAGGCGACGACAGTTTCTTTGTGGACATCGAGACCGCAACAGATTTCCAGGATGTCTTGCATGAGCTTCCTCCTGTCTCATTGGATTTCAGGGATGATTGCCCGAGAAAGTAAGAAGTTTAGCACCCGTGCTGTTCCCAAGTCCTTAAGAACAAGGGGCGACAATTGGCTGTGCTCAAAGGCAATCAGGTTAGGTTAGAGTCCGAGGTTATACCATCAAAATATACTCAACCTTTGTCCCTGATAAGTCCAATGTGGCAGAAAATCAGGCCGTTGTAATCACTTCTTCCTATTTTCATGATTGGTTGTGCCCCACTGGGCATGGCCGGTTAGAAGGAAAAAAGCCAGATCACGCTGGGGATGACGGCGCTCGGTACGGCTTCTTTCGGAGGGGCCTCTGGCTGGCCGACCTGAAGGCGGCCGCCTCGGCGGCCGGGGGAGAGAGGCAGGCCGCGGCGTTGTTGCTGGCGGTCATGTTCTCCCTGTTCCTGGCCGGGTTCCCAGCGGGGTGGATGGCAGGGGGCCGCTTCGAGGAGACGCCCCTTCCCATGTGGCTCTCCATGGCCGGGGGGTGGGTGGCCCCAGTCGCGGCCTGGTTCGCGGGCCTGGAACCGGCCTGGCCTTCCTGCTGGCCGGCGGCGTTTGCCCTGGCCTTCGCGGGGAGCTGGGCCGGGCTGGGGCTGGGGCTGCTCCTGGGGCGGAGGCGCCGGGAACAGTAAATAAAGCCCTGCGGCAGGGTACGTATTTACGTTCTGAGAGGAATTTTCACTCATACTCCCAGGGTGGCTGCACGCTGGCGGCCGGCGGAACGTGGGCGCGGGAAAATTTTTTCCCGTGCCTTTTTATTTTTTTAGAAGGGGAGGGGAAACCCCAAAAAACGGCCTCAATATCTAGAGCTTTTGAGGTATTCCAGCGTTTCTCTCATTTTTGGCTCTTCTACGGACCTTCAGGGAGCCAGACGGCTACCCGGAAGGGCTTTTTTTATGATAAAACCTTTCGGGCAAGCGAGGTGAAGGCTTACATGGACGAGGAACTGAAGAACCTGCCTGTATTCCTTACGGTCGAAGAAGCGGCTAAAACCCTGCGGTTGAAGCGGTCTACGGCGTATGAGTACGTCCAGCAGGGGTTCATCCCTTCAATCAGGCTAGGGCATTTCATCCGAGTGCCGAAAGCCCGCATCTTGGAGATGGCTGGACTTCTGGAGACAGAGAACCGACGGAAGGAAAAGGGCCAGGGGGCGGCGAATTTATAAGCCGTCCCCGTCCGGCCTTGAAAGGAGGATAGCGTCATGCGGGGACACATCAGGAAGCGGTCCGAAAATTCCTGGACCGTAGTAGTGGAGATGCCCCGTGACCCGGAGACCAAAAAGCGGCGGCAGAAATGGGTGACCGTCCACGGGACCAAGAAGGAAGCCGAAAAAGTGCTGGCGGAATTGTTATTAGAGGCTGGACAGAGAAATTATAGCGTTGAAGCAGAAAAAATAACGGTGGAAATGTATTTAAAACGGTGGCTGGAGGCGATAAAAAGCACTATCCGGGAAAGCACTTACGGCCACTATGGAAACGCAGTTGCGGCCTTCATCCCTTACATCGGCCAAATCACTCTTGCAAAGCTTAACCCTCTGCATATTCAAGAGGCTTTAAGTAAGATTTTGGATACCCGAAGCTCGGGTACCGCACGCGAATATCTGGCAATAATTAAATCCGCTTTTAATCAAGCGGTAAAATGGGAAATATTAACCAAAAGCCCTGCTATGGGCATAAAATTGCCTAAGTATGAAGTCCCGGAGAAAGAAGTATGGACTGAAGAAGAAGTTAAATACTTTTTTGCAGTCAGCCAAGGAATATAGATACTTTCCAGTTTTTTGGCTGGCCCTGTACACTGGCATGAGAATAGGGGAAATTTTAGCTCTTCGTTGGACCGACGTTGATTTGAGCAAAAAGATTATTTATGTCCGCCGCACTGTATCAGGGACCGGTTATCAGCCTCCAAAGAACAAAAGAAAAAGGCATCTCCCTATTGACCAGGATACCGCAGATCTTCTAAAAAAACATCGCAAGCGCCATATGGAGGAATGCTTGCGTTTTGGCAGAAATGGACGCCAGACATATTGGTTTTTATGACCAAAAGCGGCAGCCTCGTTTTCTAGAGATTGTTACAGTTCATTCCAATCTGCTGTTAAAAAGGCAGTGAAAAAATTTAAGATAAAACCTTTAACTGGTTTACATTAACTTCGACACACTCACGCCACAATCCTGCTTAGGCAGGGCATAAATCCAAAAATTGTGGCCGAAAGATTGGGACACGCCAGCGTAAAAATTACTCTAGACACTTATTCCCACGTCTTGCCGGACACCCAGGAAGAGGCGGTGCAAGCCATCAGAAATGCCTTAAAGAATGATGGTTAGCAACGGTTAGCAAAAGCGGTTTTTCGATCCTAAAACCCCTTGCAAATCAAGAGGTTTAATAGTATCCCCGATTTACCCCTTAATTAACAGGGACCGGGACCGTCCCGGGACCGGAATGTTTGTTTCTGTGGACGATTCTACCTGTGGATAATGTGTATAAATCTGTGATTAACCTGGAATCATGCCCTCCCCTGCTGTGGATAATTTTCCAGGGATTCCGGTGCCTATGCAAAAACCAACAGTGGATAACTGCCTTTATGCCTTGATACATAAGGATTTTAACTGTGGAAAAGCTTGTTGATAATTTTCCCGGCTCCATGTTTTTCTCATATAGTTTTTAAACTCCGGGAAGGAATTCGCCGGGGGAATGTCTAAATCCTATGAGTAGACTTTTGCCCGTTCAGGCGGGCCCGGGGAGCGCCGAGACTTGAAAAAGCAACTGCGGCGGCAAATTATCACCAGGCGTAACTCCCTGTCCCAGGCGGCCAGGGAGGAAAAAAGCGCTGTTATCACCCGACGGGTCCTGGGACTACCTGCCTGGGAAAAGGCGCGCCTTGTGATGTGCTACGTTTCCTTCGGCAGCGAGGTACTGACACCATCCCTTATCCAGGCTGCCCTGAGCCAGGGCAAGAGGGTAACCGTACCCCTGTGTATACCGGAGGGTAGACGCCTCCTGGCTTCAGAAGTCCTTGATTTCCCGGGGGATTTACAGCCCGGGACCTGGGGCATCCTGGAACCGCGGCCGGAAACCTTGCGCCCTGTAGACCCGGGGGACATCGATCTGGTCCTGGTACCCGGGGTGGCCTTTGATCGCGCCGGCAACCGGCTGGGCTACGGGGGCGGCTACTATGACCGCTTCCTGGCCACCCTGCGCCCTGGAGCCCTGACTATCGCCCTGGCCTTTGCGGAGCAGATAGTCGCCGACGTTTATCCCGAGGTCCACGACCGGCCGGTGGATATGGTGGTTACTGATCAGGAAATTATCAAACCTGGGAAGGATGAAGGTATTTGCGCAGATGGACCTGGGTTGTCTTAACCGCCATCCTCCTGGTGGTACTGGTAGTGACCGGGCGCCTGGACAAGCAGGATAGACAGCTTTCCTTCTTGATCCCGGGGGTGGCGGGGAACTCAATCTCGGGTAGTGATGATAAAAGTTGGAAAGAATACCAGAATAATTATGACGGTTTTAGCCTGGCTTATCCGGAGGACTGGCAGCAAGAAGTCATTCCCGGAGTGGCTACTATCCTGACGAAGGCCGGTTATGTCAAGCTTACCGTCCTGGCCCAGCCCCTGGGGAAAATTAGCGCCGAAGAGTACGTCCTTTACAGTAACCGCAGCCTCCAGGAGGGATGGGGCGGTATCAAACTTCAGGACCAGAAAAAGTTGAATCTAAGGGGTTACAGCGCCTGGCAGTTTGACTGGACCCGCCCGCAGCTGGGACCCGGGGATTTAAACTACTACCGCGAATACGACCTGGTGGACGGGAAAACGGTTTATACCTTTATGTTAAAGAGCAACCAGGCTAATTTTGCGGCGGCAACAAAGGATTTAAACCGGATTATCCTGACCTTTAAGCCCCTGCCGGCTGCGGGAGCCCCTCCCTTGCCGCCGGCACCGCCGGTGCGGCGGGAGGTTGCCATCGAAGGCCAGCACCACCGCCTGGTAATCCCAGCCGACAAGACCCTGTGGGGGATTCTCAATCCCCACAAGCTGGGCCAGATGCAATACTTTGATAAGTTGCTGCCCCTGGAGAAACAACTGGACTTCAAGTTCCAGTTCTTGATTACCTATGCCGCCTTTGATACCAAATTCAACACAGCGGAATTACAAAAAATCTATAACGACAACCGCGTCCTTATGGTTGCCCTGCAGCCCTGGTGGTACGGTAAGAAGAACGATACTTCCTTGATTGGTCTCGTCCAGGGCAAATACGACTCGATTTTACGGGTGTGGGCGCGGCAGTTTAAGAACCTGGGCGACCCGGTCTTTGTCCGTTTCGGCAACGAGATGAACGGCGACTGGTCTACCTGGTCGTCCTGGTACACCGGCAAGGATACGGATATTTATAAAATGGCCTGGGAACATGTCTATAACCTCTTCAAGGCTGAAGGGGCGAACAATGTAATCTTTGTTTTCAACCCCCACGACCGCTCTTTCCCCAACTTTAAGTGGAATAACTACCTGCTTTACTATCCCGGGGATAAAACTGTGGACTGGATCGGCTTGACGGGTTATAACAACGGTACCAGCTATGCCGCCGACGTCTGGCGGGACTTCGACGCCATCTATGACCCCCTTTACCGGGAGTACATGCACTACTTCCCGGACAAGCCCTTTATGATTACGGAGTTCTCGAGCAACGAGGAGGGCAGCGATAAAGCAGCCTGGATTCGCCAGTGCTTCCAGCACATGGCCACCCGCTACCCAAACATCAAGATCGCCGTATGGTTTAACCAGGTCGATGGCAAGTGGCTGTACAACCTGGATTCTTCGCCCCGGAGTTTTGCCGCCTTTAAGGAAGGCCTGAAGGATCCCCACTACCAATTCCAGGCGGTAGTCCCGCGGTAGGCAGGAGAGACATTCATGTCGTGTCCGGGCGGCGCTGTCAGGGACCTAGAGCTACAGTTGGCCCTCCCGGGCAGCAAGGGGCCCGGCCAAAATCGAGGGGCTATAGGGGATTTAAGGACAAGGGATGTGATTTCTTGCAGGGTAAAAAGAGGTTATTCTTTTCCCTGGGTACAGTTATACTGTTAGTTGCCCTGGCGGGCTGGCGTGTCTGGGCCTGGCGGGCCACAACATCTTCCGGGCCGGACCCGTCCCAATTCCCGCCGGCGCCAGCGCCGGCGGCCGGGGCCAGCTACGACGTCCTGGTCGTTGGCGGTCAGCCGGAAGGGGTGGCGGCGGCCATCGCCGCCGCCCGCCAGGGGGCGAAAGTCCTCCTGGTGGAGAAACGTGACGGCCTGGGCGGTCTCTTTACCTACGGCTGGCTGAACTTTATTGATATGAACTACGGTCCCCATTATGAACTTTTGACCCGGGGGACCTTCCAGGAGTTTTACCGCCGGGTCCACGGCAGCGTTTTTGATGTGGCCGAGGCTAAAAAGGTCCTGGCGGATATGGTCGGCCGCTACCCGAACCTGGCCTTAAGCCTCAATACCTCTTTTAAGGAACCTATTCTCGAGGACAACAAGCTGGTAGGCATCAAGGCCGTCAAAGACGGCCGGGAGCTGCCCTTTTACGCCAGCCGGGTCATTGACGCCACCCAGAACGCCGATGTCGCCGCCGCCGCGGGCGTGCCCTACACCGTGGGCGCCGAGGATATTGGGGAAAAGGACCGGCGCCAGGCGGTAACCCTGGTCTTTCGCCTGGGCGGTGTGGACTGGCAGGCCCTGGCGAGGGCCGTGGGCAGCCAGATCAAGGACGCTAAGATTTCCGACCGGGCGGCTTGGGGATTTGGCAGTATCGCCAGAGGTTACCAGCCATCCACCCCCCGGTTGCGCCTGCGGGGGTTTAATATTGCTCGCCAGGACGACGGCAGCGTCTTTATCAACGCCCTGCAGATCTTTGGCGTTGACGGCTTGAGCGCTGCTTCCCGGGAAGAGGCTATAAAGCTGGCCCAAAGGGAACTGCCGGCTATTACCGATTTTTTACGGTCCCACATGCCCGGTTTTGCCGGCGCCCGGCTCCTGGGCGCGGCGCCGGAACTCTATATCCGGGAAACCCGGCATATCAAGGCCCTTTACCAGCTGGACTTGAACGACGTCCTTTTTAACCGTTACTTTCCCGATGCCATTGCCCTGGGCTCCTACCCGGTGGACGTCCAGGCCACCTCGCCTGAGGATACGGGTTATGTCTACGGCCGGCCGGAGGTCTACAGCATTCCCTTCCGCTCCCTGGTGCCGGAGAAAATCGATAACCTCCTGGTGGTGGGGCGTTCGGCCGGCTACACCCACCTGGCTGCCGGCAGCGCCCGGGTGGTACCCATTGGCATGGCTACCGGCGACGCCGCCGGGGTGGCGGCCGTTTATTCTCTGCAGGTAAATAAGAACTTTCGGGAACTGGCGGCCAGCCCCCGGGACATTAAGGCCATCCAGGACAAACTGGTGAAGATGGGGGCCTACCTCAAGGATTATCATATAAAGAACCCCCTGGAGAATCACTGGGCCTTTGAAGGTTTAAAATTTGTCAACCACTGGGGCCTGATTGTCGCCGGTTATAATAACGACTGGAAGCTGGACACCCCCATCAGCCGTATCAGTTTTTATTATATGACGGCCAATGCCTTAAAGAGGGCGGCCGGCCGGGCCAACCTGGTGGCAGCCAGGGCGGAGGTTTTAAAACCCTACCTGGAAGGCGGCAACTTGAACCGGGGTGACGCAGCCAAACTTCTCTTGACCTACCTGGGGGTAGACGCCAGCACTCTGGACCCCGGAGCAGCCGTGGCCATGGCTGGAGAAAAGGGACTTCTGCCCCTGGAGCATACGAGCAGCGATCCGGCCGGGGCAGTTACCGGAGCCGAAGCTTACTACGCTACGGAAAGATTATGCGCCCTGCTGGCCAAGGGAAGCTCCAGGTAAGGCTTGATTGATTTTTTGCAGGGCATGAGAAATTGCACCGTTCCACCGCGGAAAGAAGGCCGACAGCCCCTCACCGCCCATAAATTGTAAGAGCCGGGATTGACAGGCATTTGGAAAGAGCGCCCTTGTCACTCGTTTTAGGTTATGCTAAAATGAACATAACTCTATAAACCTCCGAGCCAGTGGGCCTAAGGTTTTCGGCTATGGCTGCTGGCCTCCTGCCTGCTTGCCAGGCAGCGACGGGGTAGGCGGGGAAACCGGCCTGCCTCCCGGAATGGGAAAGGAGTATTTGACCCGGTGGTCAACCGGGCCGGATAGCTTCAGCACCCTTTCCGGGTGCCTTTAATTTTTTGCGAGCCGTTTAAACGGCCCTGCTACGAACGAAAACCCCGGGCTGGTATGTGCTGGTAGGAGGCGATCCCGGCTCGAAGGCAAACAGGGCCAGCCAAGGAGGAGTTATTTTAGAGGAGGCTTTTTATCATGGTCAACCAGGACGCCATTCGAGCGGCGGTAAAAGAAGCAGCGGACGGCCACGGCGGCAAGCTGCCCTGCGCCGTAGCCCAGGAGGTTGCCCGCCGCCTTAAGGTACCAATGCGGGAAGTAGGCCGGGCAGCCGATGAGTTGAAGATAAAAATTATCCAGTGTCAGCTGGGGTGTTTCGAGTAGCAGGGGGAGAGGCATGGAACTTTTTCAAGTAATAACCCTGGCGGAGGCCCGCAGGCAATTGGGGCGCTACTGGCCCCTACCTGGGCGGCGGGAGATGGTTGTACCCCTGACGGAAGCCCTGGGACGGGAACTGGTACGACCGGTGGTGGCCGGGGAAGATGTCCCCGGTTTCGACCGCGCCACCATGGACGGCTATGCCGTCCGGGCGGTTGATACCTTTAGCGCCCGGGAAGGTGAACCCGTCCTTTTGCGCCTGGCCGGGGAGGTACCCATGGGGCAAAAAGCCGGAGTCAGGGTTAACCCCGGAGAAGCCGTAGCCGTGGCCACAGGAAGTATGCTACCGCCCGGGGCGGATGCGGTGGTTATGATCGAAAACACCGAGGTCCTCGAGGACGATCGGGTCGCCGTCTATAAGCCGGCAGCCCCCGGCCAGGACCTGGTACGGCAGGGATCCGACGTCCGGGCCGGTGCCACCGTCCTCGAGGCCGGCCATCGCCTGCGCCCCCAGGACCTGGGCGTACTGGCCAGCCTGGGCATCAACAGGGTTCCGGTATACGAACCCTGGCGGGTGGGCATCCTGGCCACGGGGAATGAAATCGTCCCCCCGGAGGTCCAGGCTGGTCCCGGCCAGGTGCGGGATATTAATTCCTATACCCTTTACGGCCTGGTACGTGATTGCGGTGCTGAAGCCACCCTCTACGGCATCGCCCCCGACGACCTGGAAACCTTGACAGCCCGGGTCCAGGAAGCCCTGGCGGAAAACCACCTGGTGCTCCTCTCCGGAGGAAGTTCCGTCGGCACCCGGGATTTAACCGTGCAGGTCCTGGCTGGCCTGGGACAGCCGGGTATCCTCTTCCACGGCTTAGCCATTCGCCCGGGTAAACCAACCCTGGCGGCCCTGGCCGGCACAAAGATGGTCTTCGGCCTGCCCGGTCACCCGGTTTCCGCCATGGTGAGCTTTAAGGTCCTCCTCGAACCCCTGCTACGTTACGGCGGTTATGAGGGCCCGGCCGGCAGGGGGACGGTCACGGCGACCCTGGGCAGTCCAATTCCTTCTACTCCCGGCCGGGAGGACTATATCCGCGTCCGCCTGGAAGCAGGCCCGGATGGGTTCCTGGCCGTACCGGTACCAGGAGGTTCGAGTATAATCTCATCCATGATCCAGGCCGACGGCCTGGTAACCATTCCCCTGGAGGAAGAGGGCCTGGAAGCCGGTACGAAGGTAGAGGTGGAACTCTTTTAGGTACTTGATGCCGTTAAAGTTGTTAAATTTTACTTTATGATACAATGGTCCATAAAACGGAGAGAAAGCGGAGAGAAACCGGAGAGGGTCCGGAAAGTCTGATTAAGTTGTATTAAACCCCTGGAGGAAGGGTTGCTATTGGCACGCAAGGTCTTTGTCCCCAGCCGGCCCTGGCAGGAGGCCCTGGAGGAATTTCTGGGAGCTTTAAGGTCCAGCGGCTACCTGGCCGGGTTGCCGACTGAAGAAATAGACGTTACCCAGGCCCTGGGACGGGTGACGGCGGCTCCTGTCTATGCCGCCATCTCCTCGCCCCATTATCCGGCCGCAGCCATGGACGGCATCGCCGTCCGGGCGGAAACGACCTTTGGCGCCAGTGAACAGGAACCCCTGGAACTGGCCCTGGACCGGGAAGCCGTGGTTGTAGATACCGGCGACCCCCTGCCGGAAGGCTTTGATGCCGTCATTATGGTGGAAGAGGTTGCCTTCCAGGATAAAACTACCGCCATTATCAAGCGACCGGCCGTCCCGGGGCAGAATGTCCGGCCTGTGGGGGAAGATATCACCGCCGGGGAGATGCTGGTGCCGGCAGGCCACAGCCTGACCCCTTATGACCTGGGTGGCCTCCTTGCCGCCGGGGTTACCAGGGTGACCGTCCGGCCCCGGCCGCGGGTGGCCATCCTGCCCACGGGTACGGAGATTGTACCGCCGAATCCCAACCCGGCCCCCGGGGAGATCCTGGAATCCAACGGCACCATGCTGGCCGCCCTGGTGAGCCAGTGGGGCGGCGTGCCGGAGGTTTACCCTATCACCCCTGACGATTACCAGCTTTTAAAAGAACGCCTGGACCGGGCCCTGGAGGAAAAGGACCTGGTGCTCATCAATGCCGGTTCCTCAGCCGGCCGCGATGATTATACGGCCCGCCTGGTAGAAGAAACGGGACACCTCCTGACCCACGGTGTGGCTACCAGGCCGGGCAAACCTGTAATCCTGGGGATCGTCAGGGATAAGCCGGTGATCGGCGTGCCCGGTTACCCGGTATCGGCCGCCCTCTGCGCCGAACTCTTCGCCAAGCCGGTCCTTTATTACCGCCAGGGTATCAAACCACCGGCACGGGAACAGGTGCGGGCCGTCCTGGGCCGTAAGATCCATTCCCCCCTGGGCCGGGAAGAGTTTGTCCGCGTCCGCCTGGAATGGGAGGGGGACAGGCTGGTGGCTACTCCTACTTCGCGGGGGGCAGGAACGATCATGGCCCTGGCCCGGGCCGACGGCATAGTGGTGGTCCCGCGTTTGTCCGAAGGTTTCCCCGCCGGGCAGGAAGTAACGGTCAATCTCCTGCGGCCCCTATCAGGCCGCTAGCACCCTGCCCGGTACATATATTGGGGGCTGGCAGGTTGCATTTTCAGGGAATGCGTTAGCAGGGAGGCCCCGGGCGGTATTTGTCTAGAGGCAGGACCATGGAGCCCGGGCAAGGATCATTTCCGGCAGAAAGAGGGAAAACCGGTGCAGGACACCTTTCAACGCCAGATAAACTACCTGCGCATCGCCATTACCGATCGCTGTAACCTGCGCTGCCGTTATTGTATGCCGGCCACGGGGGTGCCCTTGAAGGGTCACGAGGATATCCTGCGCCTGGAAGAGATCGCCACCCTGGCCCGGGTAGCTGCCGGTACTGGTATCAGCCGGATTCGCCTCACCGGGGGCGAGCCCCTGGTCCGGAAAAACGTGGTGACCCTGGTGCGGGAACTGGCGGCCATTCCCGGCCTGGAGGAGATCTCCCTGACAACCAACGGCATCTTCCTGGGGGCCCTGGCCTTTTCTTTAAAAGAGGCCGGACTGAAGCGGGTGAATATCAGCCTGGACACCCTGAAGAAGGACCGCTACCGCTATATCACCCGCCGCGGCAACATCACCAGCGTCTGGCAGGGCATCCGGGCGGCCCTGGCCGCTGGCCTGACGCCGGTTAAACTCAATGTCGTCATTACGCGGGGCTTTAACGACGATGAGATCCTGGATTTTGCCCGGCTGGCCAGGGAAGAACCCCTGCATATCCGTTTTATCGAGCTCATGCCCATTGGTACGGCGGCCGCCTCCGGTACCGCTTATGTGCCGGCGGAGGAGATTAAGGGCCGGATCAGCCGGGTTTACCCCCTGGAACCCTTCCCGGACCTGGCAACCAACGGGCCGGCAGCCAATTTCAGGCTGGTCGGCGGCCGGGGAAGTGTGGGATTTATCACCCCCATGTCCAATCACTTCTGTTCCCGCTGTAACCGCCTGCGCCTGACGGCAGACGGCAAGCTCAGGCCCTGCCTCTACTGGGACGGGGAGATAGATATCAAAGGGCCTTTGCGTGCCGGGGCTCCGGAGACCGAACTGGCGGCTATTTTTGCCCGGGCCGTCAGCTTGAAGCCCGCCGAACACCACATGGAGAACGGCTGGCGCCAGCCCCGGGCCATGTCCCAGATAGGCGGCTGAAACGTGGGAAGTGAGAGGGAGGAACTTCCGCTATGAGCAATCCTCTTACCCACCTCGATACAAAAGGGCAGGCGCGCATGGTTGACGTCGGCGCCAAGGCAGTCACCGAAAGGATGGCTGTCGCCAGGGGTCGGGTGCTCATGAGCAAGGATACCCTGAGCCTGATCATAGAGGGTGGGATGCCCAAGGGTGACGTCCTGGCCGTGGCGCGGGTGGCCGGCATTATGGCCGCCAAACAGACAGGGAGCCTGATCCCCCTCTGCCACCCCCTCCCGGTGAGCGCTGTCAGCGTCGATTTTCGCCCCGACCCGGAGGCCGGGGCTGTCGAAATCGAAGCCCGGGTGAAGACGGTCAGCCAGACGGGGGTGGAGATGGAAGCCCTGACGGCAGTGAGCGTGGCCGCCCTGACTATCTATGACATGTGCAAAGCCGTTGAGCGGGGTATGGTTATCGATAAAATCAGGCTAATCGAAAAGACTGGTGGCCGCAGCGGCCACTTCTTGCGGGAAGGGGAGCAGCCATGGGCAGAATCGTAGCCGTCTGTACCTCGGCCAACAAGGGTGAGCGAAAAAAGAATATCGGCCGGGGGATGCTCATTGCCAACTACGGCCTTAAGGGGGACGCCCACGCCGGGCCATGGCACCGCCAGGTGAGCCTGCTGGCCATGGAAAGCATCGCCAAAATGCAGGCTAAAGGCCTGAAGGTCGGTCCCGGCGACTTCGCCGAGAACCTGACCACCGAAGGCATTGACCTGGTTTCCCTGCCGGTGGGCACCAGGTTAAAGATCGGCCCGAGTGTCCTGGCCGAGGTTACCCAGATCGGTAAACAATGTCACAGCCGCTGCGCCATTTACCAGCAGGCCGGCGACTGCGTCATGCCCCGTGAAGGTATCTTCGTGGCCATCCTCACGGGCGGACCGGTTCAGGTGGGCGACCATATCGAGGTGGTGGCCTCGTGATCCGGGTAGCAATCCTTACGGCCAGCGATAAGGGCTCCCGGGGCGAGCGGGAGGATAAGAGCGCGACCATTATACGGGAGATGGTGGCGGATCTCGGCGAAGTGGTGGCTTATGCGGTCGTTCCCGATGAACGCCAGCTCCTGGCCGCTAAACTGCGGGAGTTCTGCGATGAGGTGGGAGCCGACCTGGTCCTCACTACCGGCGGTACCGGTTTTAGCCCCCGGGACGTCACCCCCGAGGCCACCCGGGATGTCATCGATAGGGAGGTACCGGGCTTGCCTGAGGCCATGCGGGCCGCCGGCCTAAAGGTAACCCCCCAGGCCATGCTCTCCCGGGCCATAGCCGGCATCCGGGGGAAGTCCCTGATTGTCAACCTGCCCGGCAGTCCCAAGGGGGTGCGGGAAAACCTGGCGGCAATATTGCCGGCCCTGCCCCACGGCCTGGCCATCTTAAAGGGCGAGGCCGGCGAGTGCGGGCAGCCTTAAGGGAAGGGCGCCGTAGCCACTTCCGGTAATTAAGAAGCCTCGCTATGCCATGGGCATAGCGGGGCTTTTTTATTTGATATAACAGGTTTAAAGTACTACACAACGGTTATCACTAAAAATGTTTGGCAAAGGAGGATATAAATTTCTTATGTCGAATAAAAAAATAAAATAAAATAAAATTTTGAGAAGGCTTGCAGGCATGATTGAAAACGCCGTTGTTACCAAAATAAATACCAATAGAGGAAGTATCTCAATATCACTGTAAAAAATACTAATCCTCTAGCTCACACATACAAAACCCCTTTTCGCGTACCTTACCTAGCCGGGACTGCCCTTCGTGGATTTTTCTGCTGGTTATTAGAGGGAGAGCCCCCTTTTCCCTGCGCCATCAAAGTTTTTGGTTACACTACCCCGTGCTCGTCCACGGTCGCTGGTTGTGAACACCCGCTGGCTCTGAGATATGAGCCTTGCCGGTTGTAAATCAGGTAGCTAGTATTTACAGCTATATTTCTTACGGGGGGCGTTTAAAAATGGGCAGAAGTGCAGGCCTGTACAGCGATGGTATCATTGATAGGTTGGCTATCAATCGCCTGAATTTAGCCACCCCGGCAGTAAAGACCCTTTTCCGGTGGGCGGCGGTTTTATCTCTAGCTATTATTACGATTTTAAACCATTATGCCCGGGGCCTGCCTTTCCACTTTCTCCTTGACTTCCTCTACCTCGTCCCGGTAACCGTCGCCGCCCTCAATTCTTTACTCGAAGGCCTGGCGGTTGCCCTGGTGGCTGGTAGCCTGCGTATGCTTACGAACCCTTTAGTTTTTTCTATTATTAAACCCAGCGATTATGTTGATTTTCTAGTGGTAACCGGCTTTTACCTGGTCGACCCGGTGACTATAGAGCTATTGAGACGCCTGGCATGGCAGCGGCAGCAGCTCCAGCGTAATCTGCAACTGACGACGGCTGCCTTGCTCGAGGCCCTGCAGATGCGCGACCAGTATACCGGTTGGCACTCACGCCAGGTAGCCATTTATGCGCGCCGGATAGCCGCCAGCTTAGGTTTATCGCCGTACCACCAGGAGTGCCTTTACCTGGCCGGGCTGCTCCATGACATCGGGAAAATCGGCGTTGATGACGCCTGCCTGAACAAACCCGGCCTGCTGACGCCGGAAGAATGGCAAAACGTCCGCCGCCACCCCGGATTGGGATACAAGATAATAAGAAAAGTAACCAGTCGAGAAGAAGTTATTGCCCGGGCAGTCCTGTATCACCACGAGCGCTATGACGGCCGCGGTTATCCCAGAGGGCTGAAAGGTACAAGCATCCCCTTGGAAGCCCGCATTTTAAGTGTGGCCGACTGCTTTGACGCCATGACCACGGACCGGGTTTACCGGCCGGCCCTGTCCCCGGCTGAGGCTGTCAAGGAACTAATGCGCTGCGCCGGCAGCCAGTTTGACCCTGGCATAGTCGAGGTCTTCTACCGCATCCTGGCCGCGGATGGCCTGATACAGAACCCGGAGGAGGGGTAAAGCGGCACATGGCCTTTAGTAGTTTGCGCAACAAGATGTAGACCAGGGACAGGCGGACGTTTTGAACCGCAAATCTGGTTCCTCCGGGCAAGCGGGTTTGGCTAGTTTTGCCGGGGTACTTGTATTTTAGGGCGAGAAAGCATATTATAGTACCTGTAACCTAGCACTCTCTAAAATAAAGTGCTAACAGACGAAAAAGGAGGCTAATGCATGAGTTTTCAACCTTTGGGCGACCGCGTCCTCATTAAACCCCTTGAGGCCGAAGAAAAAACAGCGGCTGGCATCGTCCTGCCGGATACCGCCAAGGAGAAACCCCAGCAGGGGGAGGTAATAGCCGTTGGCCCCGGCCGTTTGCTGGATAATGGGGAACGGGTAAAAATGGAAGTCAAGGCAGGGGACCGGGTCCTCTACGCCCGGTATGCCGGCACCGAACTAAAACAGGGCGACACCAAATACCTGGTCCTCAGCGAGCGCGATATCCTGGCGGTAGTTGAATAGGGAGGGAGATACATAATGGCCAAACAAGTAGTTTTCGACCGCGAAGCCAGGGAGGCCCTGGAAAAAGGTATTACCAAACTCACCGAAGCCGTCCGGGTCACCCTGGGACCCCGGGGACGCAACGTGGTCTTGGAAAAGAAATTCGGGGCCCCTACCATTACCAACGACGGCGTGACCATTGCCAAGGAGGTTGAGCTGGAAGACCCCCTTGAGAATGTGGGCGCGCTGCTGGTGCGGGAAGTAGCCTCCAAGACCAATGATGTCGCCGGCGATGGGACTACTACCGCCTGTGTTCTGGCCCAGGCTATTGTCCGGGAGGGCATGAAAAACGTGGCCGCCGGGGCCAATCCTATGTTCATGAAGCGGGGTATTGAAAAGGCGGTGGCGGCCGTGGTGGAGAACCTTAAGGCCCAGGCCCGGCCGGTGGAAACCAAGGACTCCATCAGCCAGGTAGCCTCCATTTCTGCCAATGACCCCCAGATCGGCGCCCTGGTGGCCGACGCCATGGAAAAGGTGGGGAAGGACGGCGTCATAACCGTGGAGGAATCCAAAGGTATGGAAACCGCCGTGGACGTCGTGGAAGGCATGCAGTTCGATCGCGGCTATATCTCTCCGTATATGGTCACCGACAACGAGCGCATGGAAGCCGTCCTGGAAGAGCCCTACATCCTCATCACCGATAAAAAGATTACCGCCGTGGCCGACCTGGTACCCGTCCTGGAACGGGTAGTACGGACGGGTAAACCCCTGCTTATAATCTGCGAGGATATGGAGGGTGAAGCTCTGGCCACCCTGGTGGTCAATAAGATCCGGGGCACCTTTACCTGCGTGGCCGTCAAGGCGCCGGCCTTCGGCGATCGGCGCAAGGCCATGCTACAGGACATCGCCATCCTGACGGGTGGCCAGGTTATTACCGAAGAAGCCGGCTTGAAACTGGAGAACACCACCCTGGATATGCTGGGCCAGGCGCGCCAGGTCCGGGTGGGTAAAGAGGAAACCACCATCGTCGAAGGTCGCGGCAAAGAAGAGGCCATTGAAGCCCGGATAGCCCAGATTCGCCGCGAGTACGAGGAGTCGACCTCGGACTACGACCGGGAGAAACTCCAGGAACGCCTGGCCAAACTGGCCGGCGGTGTGGCGGTCATTAAAGTCGGGGCCGCTACCGAGACGGAAATGAAAGAAAAGAAAATGCGCATCGAAGACGCCCTCGCAGCCACCCGGGCGGCGGTGGAGGAGGGCATTGTCCCCGGCGGCGGCACCGCCCTGGTACGCGCCCAGACGGCCCTGGATGGTGTCCAGGCCCAGGGTGACGAACTGACGGGGGTGCGTCTGGTCTACCGCGCCCTGGAAGAACCCATGCGCCAGATTGCGGCCAATGCCGGCGTTGATGGATCGGTGGTAGTGGAGAAGGTGCGCCAGAGCGGTGACAGCATGGGCTTTAACGCCGCTACCCGGGAGTATGTCAACCTCTTTGAAGCGGGTATTGTCGATCCCTTGAAGGTGACCCGTTCCGCCCTGGAGAATGCTGCCAGCATTGCCTCCCTGGTCCTGACCACTGAGAGTCTAATAGCCGACATTCCGGAGGAAGAACCGCCCGTTCCCGGCGGCGGTATGCCTCCCATGTAAAGGCGAGAAAATCAACAAGCCCCGGCGTTTTTTAAACGCGGGGGCTTTTTCTTGCAGGAAAAGGGATTTTGGTGGCGAATATAGAAAAGATTTTTGGTAAAGGATGAAGTGCATGCAGAAACTGGAAGCGGAAGTAGTGGCCTCCATCAGGATAGGTCCGGACATCTGCCTGCTGCGGTTGAAGGCCCCGGCTATCGCCGCTACCGCCCGGCCGGGCCAGTTTGTCCACCTGCGCTGTGGAGAGGGCCTGGATCCCCTCCTGCGGCGCCCCTTAAGTATCCATGACTCAGGTGACGGGGAATTAACCCTTTTCTACCAGGTCAAAGGCCGGGGCACGGCCTGGCTGAGCCGTCAGCATCCCGGCAGCAAGGTAGATCTCCTGGGACCCCTGGGCCGGGGTTTTACCCTGGTGTCCGGCCGGCGGCTGGCCCTGGTAGCCGGGGGCCTGGGAATGGCACCCTTATTTTTCCTGGCCCGGCAGGCCAGGGAACTGGGCAACGAGGTCGACTTTTTTTACGGTGCCCGGAACAGTCGGGGGTTGCACCGGCTGGAGGCTTTAGAGGACCTGGGTATCCGGTTGTTTATCGCCACCGACGACGGGAGCGCCGGTTTCCGGGGACCGGTGACGGCCCTCTGGGAAAAACAGTTAAAGGATAACCACTACGACCGGGCTTACGCCTGTGGTCCCCGGCCGGCCCTGGCGGCCTTTGCCCGCCTGGCGGCAGCGGCGGCCGTCCCGGCCGAGGTTTCCCTGGAAGAGAGGATGGCCTGCGGCTTCGGCGCCTGCCGGGGTTGTGTCACCGCCCTCCGGGACAGCCGGGGGGAGAAGTATTACGAAAATGTCTGCACCGGCGGTCCGGTCTTCGATGTCGCTGCCGTATGCTGGGAGGGTTAGTATGGAGCAGGCTGAGAAGAGGCCCGGAGTGAATCCTAAAGAAGAAGACGAGAAGTTGGGGGCCAGAGGTAAGGGACTTGCAGGAACAGGCTGCGCCGGTTCCGGGCTAAAGTCACGATCTACTCCTCAAGAGCCGGAAACCGGTGCCGGGGTCAACCTGGAGGTACAGCTTGGGGACCTGACCCTGCCGAACCCCGTCATGCCGGCCTCCGGTACCTTCGGCTTTGGCGAGGAATACGCACCTTTTCTGGACCTCAACCGCCTGGGGGCCCTGGTTGTGAAGACCATTACCCTGGAGCCGACCCCCGGCAACCCGCCGCCGCGTTTAATGGAGACTCCCTCCGGTTTACTCAACTCCATCGGGCTCCAGAACCCGGGCCTGGAGGTTTTTCTCCGGGAGAAACTGCCTTATTTGCGCCGGTTTACTCCCCCGCTGATTGTAAATATTGCCGGCAGGACGGTAGAGGAATACGGCGAGCTGGCTGCCAGGCTAAGCGCGGCGGAGGGTATTGCCGCCCTGGAGGTCAACATCTCCTGCCCCAATGTCCGGGAGGGAGGTATTGTCTTCGGCACGGTGCCGGAAATGGCCGCCCGGGTGACGGCAACGGTAAAAGGGCAAACCCACCTGCCGGTGATAGTTAAACTGACGCCCAATGTTACCGATATTACGGTCCTGGCCAGGGCGGTGGAGGACGCCGGGGCCGATGCCCTTTCCCTGATCAATACCCTTCAGGGTATGGCCATCGACCTGGAGACCCGACGGCCGGCCCTGGCCAATATCGTCGGGGGCCTGAGCGGCCCGGCCATTAAACCGGTGGCCCTCTGTGCCGTCTGGCGGGTGGCCCGGGCGGTAAAGATCCCGGTAATCGGCATGGGCGGTATCGTGACCGCCCGGGATGCCCTGGAGTTCCTCCTGGCCGGGGCCAGGGCCGTGGCGGTAGGCACAGCCGGCCTGGTGAATCCCCGGGCTATAATCGAAGTGATTGACGGGATTAAAGCCTACCTGCAGGAACAGGGTTTGCAGGATGTCAACGAACTGGTAGGCGCCTTGCGAATTTAAACCTTGGGGTGAAAATATTTATGTTAAGTCGTGAAGAAGTCCTGGATATCTTCCGCCGCACCGGGGTCCTGTGGGAGGGGCACTTCGTCTTGACCTCCGGTCTCCACAGCGGTCGTTATCTCCAGTGCGCCCGGGTGCAGCAGTTCCCAGAGGAAAATACCCTTCTCTGCCACGAGCTGGCCGCCAGGTTTAAGGACCGGGGTATTACCACGGTCATCGGCCCGGCCATCGGCGCTATTATCATGGCTTATGAAATGGCCCGCCAGCTGGGGGCCCGGTGCCTCTTTACCGAGCGGGAAAACGGCGTCATGACCCTGCGCCGCAGCTTCACCCTGGAACCCGGGGAAAAGGTTCTGGTGGTAGAAGACGTCATTACCACCGGCGGGTCGGTGCGGGAAGTAATCGAGGTAGTGAAACAGCACGGAGCCGTGCCGGTGGGAGTCGGGGTGCTGGTGGACCGCAGCGGCGGCCGGGCCGACGTCGGCGCGCCCGTGGAGCCTCTGATTACCTTTGATATTGAGACGTATCAGCCCGGGGATTGCCCCTTATGCCGGCAGGGGGTGCCGGTGGTTAAACCGGGGAGCAGGCAGCTTAAGCCTTAGAGCGGGGACGGGGTGGCAGCCAGGAGAAGCCGCCCCGTCTTTAGTTCTCCCGGCAAGGACTATGACTTGGCGGTGAAAGTCCGCTACTGGCGAAGCAGAACAGCTCGTTTACAGAAGGCAAGGTTGTACGCCGCGAAACAGAATCTGGAGGATGCCAAAGGCAAAACTACTGTTCGATGAACACTGTAGATTCTCACTTTATTCCCAAAAAATTTCTCACAATAAATTAGGTCAGGAAAGCAGTAAAATCTCCCGGATTCTCAAATTAAATTGGTCACGCCAAATTATGATTTTCTTAACGCCTTAGGTCTCTTCCATCTCAACTCGTCGGGAGGAGGTATATGTGTTGATTATGGGAATTACTGTAAGAGAAGCGCTGCGCTTGCCTCAGTTGGAGGGAGCAGTACTTGTCGGTGGTGAACAGGGACTTGATCGTATAATCAATTCTGTGAACATCATGGAAGTACCGGATATAGGAAATTATATAAAACCCGCAGAGCTTTTGCTGACAACCGCGTATCCTATTAAAGATGATATCAGAGCTCTGGAAAATTTGATACCCGAATTAAACAAATGCGGATTGGCCGCGCTGGCCATAAAGCCGGAACGCTATATCCGTGAGATTCCAGAGATTATGATTAAGCAGGCCAACAAATACAAGTTTCCCTTGATTAAATTGCCCAATAGCGCTTCATTTAACGAAATTATAAACCCTATTTTAACCGAAATTTTAAACCGCCAGGCGGCCATCCTGCAAAGGAATGAACAACTTAGCAAAGCACTAACCGGTATAGTACTATATGGCGGAGGGCTGGCTGAGATCGCGCGGACCCTAGCTGGCTTACTGGGGTTGCCAGTCTCCATTCATGATCCTGCCTTCCGAAAGATAGCTTCATGGTTAGCGCCCCGCGATTTCGGTGCTGATAATAACCGGGCACTGGCTGAACTTGTAAATGACAGCAAACAGCTGGCAGAAGCCTGTAAGTGTGGTAGGGAACAATTGGTATTTAACTGTGCTGGTGGGTTATATGCCATATGCCGCCCTGTCACAGTTGCTGAGGAAATTTATGCATACTTGTTTATCTGGGGGCCCTAAAAGCCTATTTCTGAACGGGAAATAACCGGCATTGAGCAGGCGGTTACTGTTATTGCTTTGGAAATAAGCAAGCAACGGGCTGTCTTTGATGTCGAGAGCAGGTTTAAAAGCAGCTTTATTGAGTATCTCGTGGATGGTAAAATTACCTCAAAGGAAGATGCGATTATTTTGGCCGAAAGATTTGGGTGGGAGATTGCTAACGGCTTTACAGTCATGTTATTTGAATGTGATGATTTGCAGTCGCTTTACGATCAGGAGCCAGTATTTGCCCGCAAGAAACGGCTTAAGATAATGGAGATAGTGAATACAGCGGTTGTTTCGTTATCTCCGGGGTCAGCGGTTGTCGAGAGAGGGAGGCGGTTAATGGTGTTGCACCGCCCTCTGCCAGGAAAAGATATCAAACAGTTGCGGAGAAATTCCGAGACTTTGGCCCGTTCCTGTTGTGAAGAGCTAGCGAAGCGGTTAGATACACGAATACTCGTCGGGATTAGCCGCTTTATCGCCGACCCCATGAAGATTGCCGAAGGTATAAACCAATCCCACCAGGCACTGGAAATAGGGAGACGTGCTTACGAACGGGGTCAAGTTTTTCACTTTGACGACCTGGGTGTCTACCGCATTTTATTGACTTCTGATGCTGCAGAGATGCAACGTTTCTATGACGATATCTTAGGCCAACTGGTCTCTTATGATGAAGAAAATAAAGCCGGTCTAATTACAACGCTGGAGATGTTATTTGCTAATGATATGAACCTGCAGAAAACAGCTGATGCCTTGTTTATTCACTATAATACTTTGAGATACCGCATAAACCGGATACAACAAATTACTGGCCTTGATTTAAAGTCTCCGGATGATCGCCTGAGCCTGCAGCTTGCCCTTAAAATCCTGCACATGAAAGGAAATTAACTTGAAATTTGGAGCCACCGCTTATATTGGTGGTGTTTTTTATCTAAAAGTTATGCTTCACTTGCGCGAGATTGTTTAACTTTGTTGATATTTGACTAATTGACACGGCAATCTTTTGTATAAATTTAACATAGAGGCGGTTGGCTCATTAATGTTAAATTACAAATGTAGGGGACAGGTAATTGGATCTAATTACCAGAAATGCTTTTGCAGTGGAGATTTGCTTTGGGCAAAAATCCGGAAAATTACTTAGTAAAGAAGGGAGTTTTAATAATAACAAAATATGGAAGTGATAGACGGTTCCACTAATACTTATTAGGAGGGAAAAAAATGAGTGCAATTGTACTTTTGCCGCTTCTTGTTATCATCGCCGTCCTTGTTATGAGGAAGCATATGATAGTCGCGGGTATCAGTGGTGCAATTGTTGCTATGATTATCGGTCATATGGGCCTGGCGTCGGCGACAAAAATAATAATGGATGCTATTCCCGGCATGATGTCTATGACGACACCGATAATGTATTCCGCGACGGCCCTTGCTGTTGCCAAGACGGGAGGATTTGATGCTCTGCTTCGACTTAGCCGGAAAATCACCGGCAATAGAGTATATCTAGTGGCTGCTGCTATCGTGCTCATTCAGGCGCTAGCAACTTACGCTGCTGGTCTTGGGGCAGGAAATACAATGGTAACCGGCCCATTGGCATTTGCTGCGGTAGGAGCAGTTCCAGAACTAATTGCAGGTATGGCGATTGCAACAGCAGCGAGTTTTGAGACATCCCCAGCTTCTGCCGAGAGTGCCACAATTTCTAAAATCGCAAAGATGGATGTTGGTACCTATGTTAATCAAATGTTTCCATTTACGATCTTATTTTGGATAATTGGTATCACCCTGGCGGCTTATGGAGTTTGGCGAAGGGGACGTATTTTAAACGAAGAAAATAATGAACCCATGTCCATGGGACAGATAGTAAGAACTGCTCTTCCACCTCTCTACTTTATCATTGTAGTTGTCGCCGGTAAGTATTTAAATATGCTATTTGGTGGTTATCATGTCTTTACAGCACCTTTTAACATGATCAGCACTCTTGTGCTAGCAACAATTTTAACAAAATCCTCTATGGATAAGATGGCGGAGAACTTAATTCAAGGTTCTTCTTTCATCCTCACACGTTTGTTTGCAATCGGTGTTTTCCTGGGTTTCATTAATATCCTTTCAGAAATTGGTACCTTTAAATATATAGCTCAGATTGCGGCTAGTGCCCCATCTTTTATCTTCGTATCGACAGCAATTTTGGCTGGCTTCATCGTAGCTGTACCGGCTGGAGCGTATAGCGTTGGCGTAATTAGCCTGGTGGTTCCCGTTCTGGCTGCTGTTGGCCTTACTCCTTTGCAAATGGGACTTGTGGCCCTGGCTATCGGTATGGGTACGCAGATGAGCCCTGTACAGATTAATGTTGCTGCTCTCTCCCAGACATTCGAAATGGAAATTGAAAGCGTTGTCCGCAATAATGCGCCATATGTGTTTGGAGTCCTTGTGTTACTTATCATATTAGGTCTCTTCCTTTAAGTGAAGAAAGGGTGCATACCTTGGAGGCTCTTTCTGTAGGTATCGGAGCCTGGGCGACTCTAGAAGGACTGACTTCTACTGAAGTAATCTCCATATCCAAACGTTCACTTTATTGCCGAGCCCCGGCTGGTCTCGTGTGCGTAGGTAGCCAGTCTATAGGGCGCGGGCCCATTAATGTGCTGCTGAGCGAACATGAATGGAACGCCTTATACAATCGCATCCTGGTTGGGGAACAATTAGTTTTTAGTAAAGGTCCGACTTCTAGCATTGACACGGTATTATTAATGAGGCGTTGCATTTATGCAGTACGTATTTACTCACCATGCGATTTTGGCCTGAAGCATGTGTCTCTGGATTCCTTGTGGTCGCTTTTATTTACCTACGGTAAGGGACCGATGCTTTGCGCCTTTAACGGCAGTGCTTCCCCTGCCAGTGACCCTATCGATAAGGTTGTGATACAAAGGGGTAAGCAGGGCATCGAACTCCTCCGGATAAGCTGGAACCGAGACGAATGGCAGTTTATTGCGGATGTAGCAGTAAAAACTCTTTTGGGCTTGGGACCAGGTTTGACTCCCTCGGGGGATGATCTGCTTGTGGGTTACATGAGCGGGTTGGATTTAATATCGACCATAAGTTCCCGCGCCCGGGAGATTAAAAAAATGATGCAGTCCAACGTGCTGTCGTCCCTTGCACGTACAAACGAAATTAGCCAAACACATATCAGGTGGGCTTGTAGAGGGTACTATATGGAACCGCTCACAGCCTTGCTAAAGGCAATTGCGGGGGGGGAGCCAGAAGCAGTTGGCAATAACATGAAAAAATTACTAGCAAGGGGTGCATCTTCGGGTACAGATACAGCTATTGGATTGCTGTTGGCCCTAGAAAACGGAAAGGAGATGCAGCGTAGTGGTTATTCGCTGGCTAATTAAACCTAAGATGTATCAGGATTCTGTAAAACTCATGAAGTTATCTGCTGAACTCCGTAAGCAGGACGGGGTAAAGCAAGCATCTGTGATTATGGCGACGGAGATGAATAAGAGCACTTTACAGGATATAGGTATGTTGGTGCCAGAAGTAGCTGCTGCCAATGCCGATGATCTGGCGATAATCGTGGCGGTAGATACAGAAGAGCAGGCACAAAAGGCTGTGGAGTTGGCGGAAAAACTTCTCAACCGTGCTGAAGTGCAACAGGGTGAGACTAAACAGCAATTTCCTAAGACCTTACGAAGTGCAGTAGAGGCTTTACCTGGTGCAAATCTGGCCCTTATCTCTGTACCAGGAACATATGCGGCAGCTGAGGCGCTTAAAGCACTGAACCTGGGACTTAACGTGCATCTATTTAGTGATAACGTTACGCTTGAAGATGAGGTCCGGCTCAAGCAAATCGGAACTAAGAAAGGACTGCTGGTAATGGGGCCGGATTGTGGCACGGCAATTATTGATGGGGTGCCCCTTGCCTTTGCCAACGTTGTTGCTCGTGGCAAGATAGGGATTGTTGGCGCTTCAGGAACCGGTATCCAAGAAGCCACTGTTCTGATCGAGCGTTTGGGAGGAGGTATTTCCCACGCCATAGGCACTGGAGGCAGGGACCTCTTAGATGAAGTTGGCGGGCAAATGATGCTTCTCGGTATTGATCTTCTTGAAGATGACCCTGCGACAGAGGTTATTTTATTGATCTCAAAACCTGCCGGACCACGGACGGCAAATAAAATACTGGATAGGGTTAAGCAGTGTAAGAAACCTGTAGTAGTGAATTTGCTTAAAGGCGATTTAAATGCCATCCAGTCAGCTGGTGTTGTGGGTGCCGCAACCATCGAAGATGCGGCTTACAAGGCAGTCGCTTTGGCCAATGGAGAAGAAGCAGTTGCCATGCCGGAAAATTACTGGGGAGATTACTCAAAACAGATCGCCATGCTGGAAAGCCAGCTGGGCCCGAACCAGCGTTATATTCGTGGCCTGTTTACAGGGGGCACCCTAGCCGACGAGGCAATGGTGATACTCAGCGATATCGTCGGTGATATCTTCTCCAATATCCCATTAAAACCAGAACTAAAATTACCTTCAGCAAGGAAAAGCCACAAGCATACCATTGTGGATTTAGGGGATGACGAGTTTACAAGAGGGCGTCCCCATCCTATGATAGATCCCCTTCCTCGCAACGAACGTTTAATGCAGGAGTATGCTGATCCGGAAGTAGGCGTTATCCTTTGTGATGTAGTTACAGGTTATGGGAGTCACGCTGACCCGGCAGGGGAACTGGCCCGCGCAGTGGCCCGTGCCCGGGATGCTTATCCGAGCAATAATCCGGCAGTAATTGCCTTTGTGTGTGGTACCGAAGCCGACCCGCAACCTCTTAGTGAACAGGTCAAAGTCCTCGAAAAAGAAGGGATTTTCGTCTTACCATCCAATGCGGAAGCAGCACGGGCGGCGGGAAGGATTATCAAGTTACACGAAAGCCGGAGGGTTTAATCATGACTTTAAGTAGAGATTTAATAAATGGTCCTGTCAAGGTTGTTAATGTAGGGCTTGAGTCTTTTGCCCATGACTTGACTTCGCTGGGCGTCGCTAATATACATGTAGAATGGAGACCGCCCGCCAATGGCGACCCGCATCTTGTCCGACTGTTGGCCTTGATTGAAGAAAATATTGATGTTATTAACACCGCCAATCAAAAAGCTATCAATCGTTTACTGGAAGCGCAACCGAAGCTTATCGATATCAAGCTTGCTGGCGAGGTAATACCTGGCTTCGAGCGCAATATGATATTGCACTCTGGTCCGCCGATTACATGGAGTAAAATGTGCGGGCCTATGCGGGGTGCTGTTATTGGTGCACTTATCTATGAAGGCTTGGCAGATAATGCAGAGCAAGCCGAGAAATTGGCTGCTAGTGGCGAAATAAAGTTTGCTCCCTGTCACGAATATAGCGCTGTTGGTCCTATGTCCGGGATTATTTCAGCTTCTATGCCAGTTTTTGTTGTTGAAAATGAAACCGCTGGAAACCGGGCATACTCAAACTTTAATGAAGGCTTGGGCAAGGTCTTGCGTTTCGGTGCCAATTCTCCCGAAATTATAGAGCGTTTGCGCTGGATTCGTGATGTCCTGGCACCGGCGTTACGCAATGCCATTTTGGCATGTGGTGGTGTAGACCTCAAGACTCTTACTGCCAAAGCTCTCCAGATGGGAGACGAATGCCACAATCGCAACCTGGCGGCAACTTCCTTATTGACACGTACCTTGATGCCTGCATTAGTTAAAACCTGTCCACCTAACAAACTGGAGGAGGTTGCTTCTTTCCTGGCCAAAAACGATCATTTCTATCTTAATATTTCCATGGCCGCCTGTAAGGCAATCCTCGATGCCGCACATGGAATCCCTGGAAGTACACTTGTTACGGCTATGGCACGTAATGGGGTAGAGTTTGGTATTCGCGTCAGCGGGCTTGGTAATGAGTGGTTTACAGCTCCGGCGCCATATGTTAAAGGGCTCTATTTCCCTGGGTACAACGATGAAGATGCTAACCCTGATCTAGGAGACAGTGCTATTACTGAAACGTGCGGTCTTGGCGGCTTTGCTATGGCAGCGGCACCAGCTATTGTGCAGTTTGTAGGTGGTACCCCTCAGGATGCCCTTAACTATACCCTAGAGATGTACAATATTACTTTGACCTCAAACCCTGCCTACACTATTCCTAATCTCGGTTTTCGGCCAACCCCAACAGGGATTGATGTTTTAAAGGTTGTTGAAACAGGCATTAATCCAATCATCAATACAGGTATTGCCCACCGTGAGGCAGGTGTGGGGCAGATAGGGGCCGGTCTTGTCCGGGCGCCTATGGAGTGTTTTGTAGCAGCACTGCATCGTCTCGCTGAAACTATTTCCTAACAGGTGGCGAACGATGCGTTTATAAAAAATGAGGGGGTTTTAACATGCAAAAAGTTGAAGTCTTTCGTATCCCAACAGCCTCACCTGATGATATCAGCGGGTTGGCTACTTTGATTGACTCAGGGAAGATTAATCCGGCTGAAATTGTAGCTATTCTGGGCAAGACGGAAGGTAATGGTTGTGTTAACGATTTTACTCGCGGTTTTGCTACCCAATCTCTAGCAATGTATCTAGCAGAAAAATTGGGAATAAGCCGCGAAGAAGTTGTAAAAAAAGTTGCGTTTATAATGTCAGGCGGTACTGAGGGTGTTATGACGCCGCACATTACTGTCTTTGTCCGAAAAGATGTCCAGGAACCAGCTAAGCCAGGAAAGCGCTTGGCAGTAGGCGTAGCTTTTACGCGGGACTTTCTGCCGGAAGAATTGGGCCGGATGGAACAGGTAAACGAAGTGGCTCGAGCTGTAAAAGAGGCTATGAAAGACGCCCAAATAGATGATCCCCGCGACGTTCACTTTGTTCAGATAAAGTGCCCGCTTTTGACTGCTGAAAGAATTGAGGATGCCAAGCGACGCGGGAAAGATGTTGTGGTAAATGACACTTATAAATCAATGGCTTACTCACGTGGCGCCTCAGCTCTCGGAGTGGCCCTCGCACTGGGCGAGATATCTGCGGATAAGATTAGCAACGAAGCAATTTGTCATGACTGGAATCTCTACTCTAGTGTGGCTTCGACGTCAGCGGGGGTTGAACTTCTTAATGACGAAATTATCGTAGTAGGAAACTCTACCAATAGTGCCAGTGATTTGGTTATAGGCCACTCTGTTATGAAGGATGCCATTGACGCTGATGCAGTACGTGCTGCCCTTAAAGATGCCGGTTTAAAATTTGATTGTTGCCCGCCAGCAGAAGAGCTTGCTAAGATCGTTAATGTACTGGCCAAGGCTGAGGCCGCATCTTCTGGTACAGTAAGGGGTAGGCGTAACACGATGCTTGATGACTCTGATATCAATCATACCCGCTCGGCGCGAGCAGTAGTAAATGCTGTTATTGCCAGCGTGGTAGGAGATCCTATGGTCTACGTTTCCGGTGGTGCAGAGCATCAAGGGCCTGATGGCGGTGGCCCAATTGCTGTTATTGCCAGGGTGTAGGAAGGCAAGGGGGCCATTATCAATGGCCCCCTGAATGGCATCTTGCAGCTTAATATAACTAGATTAAAGGTGAAGGTCATGCTCGTATTTTTCTTTTTGGCCCTTGGTATCGGAGCTATATGGGCGCTTCAGCCGGTGATAAATGCCGGGTTGGCCCGATCAACTGGCCCCCTGATGGCATCCACAATTTCTTTTTTAATTGGTTCATTGCTGCTAATAATATCAGTTGTGATTACTCAATGGTTAACAAAAGACCCCCTCGATTTCGCAGCACTTAGTCGTGTTAACCCTGTATATTATATGGGAGGGGCAATCGGTGCTGCTGTCGTACTTGGTATGACGACGATTATTCCCAAACTCGGTGCAGGAGGGGTACTTTCTGCGGCGATTACAGGTCAACTTATTATGGCGGCAATAATCGATCATTTTGGTCTATTAGGCGCTCCTCGTATAGCTCTTAACTCGCTGCGTTTAATAGGTATAATCCTTCTATTAATTGGTGTAAACTTAGTAATTTACAAGTAGACACTCCTGCCGTTCAAATATCGTCAACGAAAGACTATACCATGTATACTCGCATTGCCATAATTACTTGAATTAAGGTAATGAAATTATGAAGAGGGGGAAAACGGTGAGTAGTCGTTTTATTGGTGTGGACGAAAAACCTGCCCTCCCATACTTAATTATGTATGGGATCCAGCATGTCCTGGCTATGTTTGCCGGTATCGTAGCTGTACCCCTAATGGTTGGCACTGCATTAAAATTACCCGGCGAACAGATTACTATTCTCGTTCAAGGTTCGCTTTTAACCAGTGGGATTGGGACATTAGTCCAATCCCTTGGTATTGGTAGGCTGGGTGCTCGCCTCCCTATATGTATGGGTACAGCATTTGTCTTTATATCGCCATTTATAAGCGTAGGTTCTCAATTGGGTATCCAGGCTATTCTTGGAGCAGTTATTGTTGGTGGTATCGTTGAATTTGTTTTTAGCTTTTTCGTTTGGCGTATTCAGAAATATGTACCTCCAGTTGTTACAGGGACCGTTGTTGTCTTGATTGGTATGGGATTGATGCCCCTAGGTTTTACTTGGCTAGCAGGTGGGGAAAGCTCGCTGTTTGGTCAGCCAATAAGTTTTGCTATCGGTGGTTTAGTTTTAGTTATACTGATTTTGATTAACCAATTTACAAAAGGATTTTGGCCTTCTATATCTGTTGCTCTGGCCATTGTTGTAGGTTACCTGGCTGCTGGTATCGCTGGTGTTTTGAATCTTGGGTTGGTCAAGGAGGCAACATGGTTTGCTATACCAAAAGTTTTTTCCTTTGGACTGCCAAAGTTTTCGTTTCCTGCTATTTTAGCGGTTCTGGTAGCACAATTTGCCTCTATGCTGGAGACTATAGGGGATACTTATGCAACAGGCTTAGTAGCTCATAAGGAAATAGGTCGGCGCGAGTTATCCGGAGCAATCAGTGTTGACGGTTTGCTGTCATCAATTGCAGTTTTATTCAATGGGTTATCAATCACTTCCTTTAGCCAGAACATTGGGGTCATAAGTATTACAGGAGTGGCCAGTCGCTTTGCTGTAGCTGTCAGTGGCATTATATTATTGCTTATGGGCCTCGTACCAAAATTTGCGGCTCTGATTGCAAGTATGCCCGCGCCAGTACTTGGTGGTGCTGCCCTGGTAATGTTTGGCGCAATTGCAGGATCAGGTATTTTACAGTTCCGCGAAGCAAAAGTTTTTGGGGAACGGGAGATTTTCATTTTTGCTATCTCAGTTGCCCTGGGGATGGGTTTTGGGTTGCATCCAGAAGGTGCACTAGAGCATTTACCATCTTACCTTACAGTTATCCTGGGATCCGGTGTTGCGGTAGGGGGGATAACGGCCATTATACTTAATCAGCTATTGCCACTCAGACAGAAAGAAGAATAAAGAGATCCTCGCTATTTCGTGTGGGTAAACACTTGATTTTATAACTCTAATTGCGGCCTTTAATCGGAGCAAAGCGCAGAACCTTGACATGAAGAATGCCCTGTTAACCTTGCTTGGTAATAGGCAGGAAGAGGCTAATTTCAGGTTTCGGCTATTGGAATATATTTGGAGCTACACAAATGATATAGTGAAGAGCCAACATCTTATTATTGAGTAAATAGTTAATAAAATAAAAAAACAAAATTTAACAGGAGAGTGGATTAGATATGGAAAGACTGGCAGTAATAGCTATAGGTGGTAATTCGTTGATTAAAAACAAAAAGCTCATTAGTTTGTATGACCAACTAGCAACGATGAGGGAAACCTGCCGTAATATTGCAGATATGGTAGAAAAGGGCTGGAATGTAGTAATTACTCATGGCAACGGACCACAAGTGGGCTTTTTAATTCGCCGTGCGGAATTGGCGTGTGGGGAACTTCCCTTGATACCTTTGGAGTTTGCGGTGGCCGATACCCAGGGAGCAATAGGTTATATGATCCAGCAGTCATTAATGAATGAATTTCGCCGCAGAGGGATCAAAAGGCAGGCCATTACCATTGTGACTCAAGTAGTAGTTGATCAAAACGATGAGGCTTTTCAGAACCCCACTAAACCCATCGGCAGTTTTATGACCAGGGAAGAAGCTCAACGGCATGTTGAGGAAGACGGTTGGGTGGTAGTGGAGGACGCTGGCAGAGGCTGGCGGCGGGTAGTACCCTCCCCCGAACCCAAAGCCATTGTTGAAATCAGAGCTATTAAAGATTTGATTGAGGATGGATATATTGTCATTTGTACAGGAGGTGGCGGTATCCCTGTAGTAGAACATGATGGCAACCTGAAAGGAGTTGCTGCTGTTGTTGACAAAGATAATGCCTCCGCCTTGTTAGCTAATGAGATTAAAGCAGACGTTCTTGTAATATCTACAGGAGTAAATAAAGTGGCTATAAATTTTGGCAGGCCCGACCAGAAAGAACTGGATAGGTTAACAATAGCCGAAGCCGAAGCCTACATGGCTGCAGGGCATTTTCCACCAGGGAACATGGGTCCAAAGATTACGGCCCTGCTAAGGTACCTTAAGAATGGCGGTAAGGAAGGAATCATTACCTCACCAACAGAATTAGTAGCTGCCCTTGAAGGAAAATCCGGTACTAGAATTGTACTTTAAACCCACATTCCGCATAAATCCGTGATAGCTCCTAATGGAAGATTCTGGAAACAACTTCTTGCCCATCGCCTCTTTCAGTATAGGGGCAGTTCGCGATAGCCGTTAATCCGATGAAAACTCTTTTCTGCCTCCAGATAAGAGGCTGCAATCCAGAGTATTTGTTCGCTGCTCTTCTAACACTTCTAAGCTCTTAACGGTGCGGCATTAGGTGCGAGTGTCATTAGCCGATTCAATGATAGACCCCGCTTACGGGGTTATTTTTATGGGTCGCAGTGCCGGCTGGCGGCAGCTAAGAGCCCTAGCCTTATGACCGACTAACGCTTGATTGGTTTAATTATTCCCCCGTCCCACCAGACGGCGCCGGCATCCCCAAAGGGCAAGAAAATAAACCTTTGGCAAGAATTTAACCTTGCCGTTCAATTTATCTTAAAATAAACTTAAAAATGAACCAACTTTAATATTTAAGGAGGAATGACAGATGGCTGTCCTGGAGGAAATGAAAGAAGCCTTGATGGCTGGTAACGCCAACAAAGTGCGGGAACTGGCCCAAAAAGCCCTAGATGAAGGCATTGAGCCCACGACGATCATTAACGACGGCCTGATTGCAGCCATGAACATTATTGGTGTCAAATTTAAGAATAATGAAGTCTATGTTCCGGAGGTCCTGGTAGCGGCCCGGGCCATGCACGCTGGCATGGATGTGGTCAAGCCCCTCCTGGCCGGCGGCGACATTAAGGAAAAAGGCACCTTCGTTATCGGTACGGTCAAGGGTGACCTTCACGATATCGGCAAGAACCTGGTCATCATGATGATGGAAGGCGCGGGCTACAAGGTTATCGACCTAGGTATTGACGTGCCGGTAGAGAAATTCGTCCAGGCGGTGGAAGAGCACAAACCCCAGCTGGTAGGCATTTCCGCCCTGCTGACATCCACCATGATGCAGATGAAGAAGACTGTCGAAGGTCTGGCTGCTTACAGGGATAAGATCAAGATTATGGTCGGCGGCGCCCCGGTAACCCAGAAGTTTGCCGATGAAATCGGAGCCGACGGTTACGCTCCCGATGCTGCGTCGGCCGTTGACCTGGCCGCACAACTCCTCGCTTCGTAAAATATAAGGGAGGCCAAGTGATGCTCGTTGTCGGAGAGTTAATTAACTCCAGCCGCAAAGCCATTGCCCAGGCTATTGCTAACCGGGATAAGGATTATATCCAGGAACTGGCCAGGAAGCAGGCCGAGGCCGGAGCCGATATTATCGATGTTAACTGCGGGACAAGCATCGGCGAAGAAAATAAGGTAATGACCTGGCTCGTGAATATCGTCCAGGAAGTCGTTGATGTTCCCCTGTGTATTGATAGCCCCAGCGCCGAGGCCCTGGCTGCCGGCCTGGCAGCCCATAAGGGCCAGGCAATGGTAAACTCCATCACCGCCGAGAAGCAGCGCTGGGAGGAAGTTTTGCCTTTAGTGCAGAAATATAAGGCTAAGGTTATCGCCCTTTGCATGGATGACGGCGGCATGCCGGATTCGGTAGAGGACCGCCTTCGCGTTGCTGGTAAGCTGGTACCCGGGCTGGTAGAGGCCGGCATACCGGAAGACGATATCTACCTTGATCCCCTGATTAAACCCCTGGGAGTTAACAGCCAGTACGGCGTGGAGGCTCTGGAATCGGTTGCCGCCCTGCGGCAAAAATACCCCGGGGTTCACACCATCTGCGGCCTTTCCAACGTTTCCTATGGCCTGCCGGAAAGGCGACTGCTGAACCGGGCCTTTATGGTTATGTGCCTCACTAAAGGTATGGATTCCTTTATCCTTGATCCCCTGGATATGCCATTAATGGGCCTGTTGCGGGCCGCCACCGCCCTGTACGGCCAGGATGAATACTGCCTGGAGTATATATCTGCCGCCCGGGCCGGGAAGATTAAGGCCTGATCTGGCAAGCAACTTGCGGCCGCAGGAGGGAGGTTTCCCTACTGCGGTTGTTTTATTAGGAGGAGTAATATGGCATCCTTTTCCCTGGAAAATCTAATCCAGGCTGTAATCGACGGCAACGCTGTCAAGGTCCGGGAAGAAGTAAAAAGGGCCTTGGCAGCGGGGATCGAACCGGCCCGGATCATAACCGATGGCTTTGTGGCAGCCATGGATGTAGTGGGGGAAAGGTTCGAACGCAACGAGATTTACGTAACTGACTTGATTATTACCGCCCGGGCCATGCATACCGGCCTCAAGGAACTTAAGCCCCTGATGCTGGCCGGTAAGGTGCAACCGGTGGGGCGGGCCATTGTCGGTACTGTCCAGGGGGACATCCATGATATCGGCAAGAATCTCCTCGCCATCATGCTCGAGGCATCGGGCTTTGAGGTTATCGACCTGGGCGTGAACGTAGCCCCCAGCACCTTTGTGGAGGCGGTCATTAAGCACCGTCCCGATGTCCTCTGCCTCTCGGCCCTCCTTTCTTCTACCCGCAAGGGTATGGAGGAAACTATTACTGCCCTGCGGGAGGCCGGCTGGCGGGATAAAGTAAAGGTTGTCGTAGGCGGCACCCCCCTGAATGAAAAGATTGCCGCCAGGATGGGAGCTGACGGCTACGCCCCCGATGCCACGGCGGCTATACCTCTGATTAAGAGCCTGATCGGTGCCGACCGCAAGCGCCGGGCCGTCCTGGCTCCGGCTACCCTGGACCTGTTTTTCGGGGAGGGTTCCCTGGAAGACCTGCAGCGTGCCTTTACCCGGATGACAGGCCTGCATCTGGTCATGGTGGATGCCGCCGGCCGCCCATTGACTTCCCTGGGCGGTTTCCTGGAGTGTTCCCGCCATTGCCACCTGCTTAAGGAAAACCCGGCCAGAGCCCAAGATGTCACCACCCTCCAGGGCAATTTTAAAGAAGCTTTTATTTATCGCTGTCATGCCGGGTTGGTGGAAATTTCCTACCCTCTGGCCAATGAGGATGGGACGGTGGGGGCCGTCCTCTGTGGCCATTGCCTCTTGAGAGGCGACCCTGACCCGGCCGATTTGAAGGCAGCCGTCCCAGTCTTATCCCTAACGGACCTGGAAGCTGTTTGCGGTCTTCTCTCCTTTGTATCCGGCCAGATCATGCAGCTCAACACCGTTTTACTGGTCAATAAGGAACTGGAGGACCAGCAGGCGAGCTTCATCCACTTCCTTAAGCGGCAGCACCAGCTGGAACAGGCCCTGAAGGACGCCGAACTCAAGGCCCTCCAATCCCAGGTCAACCCCCACTTCCTCTTTAATTCTTTAAATACCGTAGCCCGCCTGGCCCTCCTGGAAGGGGCGGCCAATACGGAAAAAATGGTCCGCGCCCTGGCCCGCCTCATGCGCTACAGCCTCTACCAGGTCAAGGGAACGGTTTCCCTGGCAGAAGAAATAGCTGCCGTGCGCGACTACCTTTTTATCCAGGAAACGCGGTTTTCAGACCGGGTCCGGAGCCGGGTGAAAGTAGAAGAGGCCGCCATGCAGGCCCGGCTGCCCTGCATGGTCCTGCAACCCCTGGTGGAGAATGCTATTATCCATGGCCTGGAACCCAAGGAGGAGGGAGGGGAAATCACCGTATCCGCCCGCCTGGTGGGCGACCAGGTCCGGGTAGAAATCAAGGATGACGGGGTCGGAATACCGCCGGAGGTGAAAAAGGCGATCTTTGACCTGGAAGTCCGGCGGAGCGGTAAAGGCCAGGTAAGCGGCCTGGGGATAGTCAATGTCTACCGGCGCCTGCAGCACCATTTTGGTAGCAACTGCGCCCTGGATGTAGCCAGTATACCGGGAAAAGGTACTTGCGTCCAGCTGACTTTTCCTTATACTGTGGATTAGGCGTGGGAAAGAGTAAGTTTCCGAGGGGGGCAGCAACCAGCCTTGGCCACGGATATCAAGATCCTGCTTGTCGACGACGAACCCCTGGAGCGCCAGGCCATCCGCTTTTTGCTGGCCAGGGAGCGCCCTCATTACCAGATTGCCGGGGAAGCGGGTAATGGAGGCGAGGCGGTCAAACTGGCTGCCAGGTTGCGACCGGACATCGTCTTCCTGGATATCAAGATGCCCGTCATGGATGGGTTGACCGCCGGTCGGGAGATTCGGGCAATCCTACCCGAGGCCAGGTTGATTTTTGTTACTGCCTATGGCGAATTCGATTATACCCGGGAAGCTGTTGCCCTGGGGGCATCCAAATATTTACTAAAGCCGGTGGCGGCCGAAGAAATGCTTCCCCTCCTGGATGAACTGGCTGCCGGCGTCGCCGCCGCTCGCCGGCGCCAGCAGGAGACAGCAAGGTTGCGGGCCGCTCTGGAGGAAGCGAAGCCCTTTATTCGCCTGGGCTTTATCATGGACCTGATCAACGGTAATATCACCGACGCCGAAGCCGTCAGCCGGGCGCGCTTCCTGGGGATCGCCACCTTGCCCCGTCTGGCCATGTTGGTGGATATTGATAATTTTGCCGCTCTGGCCCGGGAGGGGACAGAGGTAGAACGGCAGATTTTAAAGCAACAGGTCAAGGAAAGTCTGGAAAGGGCGACTGTGTCCTGGCCCGGGGCCCTGGTCGCCCCGGTAACCAGGGATGAGTTCGCCATCCTCCTGCCCCTGGACCACCTGGCCCCGGGTGCAGATAGCCACCAGGCCGCCATCGAGCTGGGAGAAGGCATTTGCCGGCAGGTACGCCGGGATACCAGGGCTACGGTAACGGTGGGTATCGGCCGGCCGGTGGCAAAGGTTGCTGAACTGGCCCGTTCCTACGCCGAGGCGGTGGCGGCGGCAGAATTCCGGCTATTTTACGGCGGGGACCAGGTTATCCATGCTGACGACGTTATTGCCCGGCCCAGTGCCGGCCAGTTCCTGCCGGCTCCCGAGGAGCAGGAATTAACCCAGGCCATCCGTATGGGTGATAGGCAGGCTGCCTACCGCCAGGCTAAAAATATTTTGATGCAACTCCTCCTGGAGCAGGAAAAACGGCCGGCTATATTGAAGATGAAACTCCTGGAACTGAATACCCTGGCGGCCAGGGCCGCCCTGGAGGGCGGTGCCGACCCGGAGGCGGTTTCCGACCTTGCCCTGGCCAGCAGCACTGAGTTTCTTACCCTGGACAACCTGGCTGATATGCGGGAGCGCATCCTGGAACGTTTAATGGCCCTGGTGGCCCAGGTGGCGGAAACCCGGGAGCAGCGCAATTCCTCCCTTATTGACCGGGCCAGCAAGTATATTGAGGCCAATTTCAGCCAGGATCTCACCCTGGAAGAGGTCGCCCGGCAGGTATATCTTAGCCCCTGTTATTTCAGCAAGCTGTTCAAGCAGTTCAAGGGCTTGAATTTCATAGATTATCTAACAAAGGTACGCCTCAAGGCGGCCAGGGAGTTATTGCTGAACACCAAGCTCCCGGTAGCGGAAATCGCCACTCGCGTTGGTTATCGTGATGCTCGCTATTTTGGGCAGGTGTTTAAAAAGCAGGAAGGCTACACGCCCAGTGTCTTCCGGAAAATAGGGGGTGCCCACTTTGGCAAGAGTACTAGTTGATTTCCAGCCAGTGGGCCGGCGGGTAGAGGTTGACGCCGGCCAGACCATTTTGTCTGCTATCCAGCAACTCGGTCTCTCCCTGGGGGCGGGGGGGCTGACCGCTCCCTGCGGTGGCCGGGGCCTGTGCGGTCGCTGCCGGGTGCGGATTGCGTCCGGGGAGGTAGGGGAAGTAAACCCGGCGGAGCGGCGCTTCCTCACACCGGCTCAACTGGAAAAGGGTTATCGCCTGGCCTGCCAGGCAACGGTCATCGGCCCCGTCAAGGTAGAGATCCCGCCGGAATCTATGCTCGGAGTTCAGAAACTTCAGGTCGAGGGGCTGGATATTGCAGTTACTCCCGAGCCCCCTGTTAAAAGATACAACCTGCCGCTAAGTAAGACGACCATTGAAAACCCCCTCCCCCTCTGGCAGCAGGTGACCGGCGAGCTGGAAGCCACCTACGGCCTGGACCGGCCCGGCGTGGACTTTGGCCTGGCCCGGGAATGGAAGCCAATGGCTACGGAGGGAGAATGCGTGGTAACGGTGCGCGGGCCGGAGGTTATCAATATTTATACCGGCCGCCTGGCCCCGCCGCCGGTGGGTCTGGCCGTCGACCTGGGGACCACCAAGGTGGCCGGCTTTCTCATAAACCTGGAGACAGGTGCTACCCTGGCGGCCGACGGTATTATGAATCCCCAGATTACCTACGGCGAGGATGTCATGGCCCGGCTGGGCTATGCCCTGGAGGGCGAAGAAGAGTACCGGCGCATCCAGGAGGTGGAGATCGAGGGATTGAACCGCCTGGCCGCTACCCTGGCGGCGAAGGCCGGGGTGGCGACGACGGATATTGAGGAAGCCGTCATTGTCGGTAACACCGCCATGCATCACCTGCTTCTGCACCTGCCGGTAGAGCAGCTTGCCCGGGCGCCCTATGTACCCGCTTTGACTACACCGGTAGAAATAAAGACCCGGAACCTTGGCTTAAACTTAAGCCCGGGGGCCTTTGTTTACCTGCAACCGGTAATCGCCGGTTTTGTTGGCGGCGATCATGTGGCCATGATCCTGGGCAGCCGGATTGATGAAGCCCGTAAGGTCACCCTGGGACTGGATATCGGCACCAATACGGAGATTGTCTTAAGTTATGGCGGTAAAATGCTCTCCTGTTCCTGTGCCTCCGGGCCGGCTTTTGAAGGCGCCCATATCGCCCAGGGGATGCGGGCCGTTACCGGGGCTATTGCCGCCGTCCGCTTAAGCGACGACGGCCGGGATGTTTTCTGGGAAAGTATTGGTGGCGTACCACCCCTGGGTATCTGCGGTTCCGGCATCCTGGACGCCGTGGCCGAGCTTTACCGTACCGGCATCCTCAACGCCAGCGGTCGGCTGGACCTCAACCACCCGCGGGTGAGGCGACCTGCCGGAGGTGGACCGCCGGAATTCCTCCTGGTACCGGCGGCGGAAACCGGCATCGACGGCGACCTGGTGGTGACCCAGAAGGACATCAATGAGATTCAGTTGGCCAAAGCCGCCATAGCCACCGGGACCCTCCTGCTCCTGGAGGCAGCCGGGTTAACAGTAAAGGACCTGGAGGAGGTCGTCGTGGCCGGCGCCTTTGGCACCCATCTTAAGCTGGAGAGCGCCATCACCATCGGTATGTTTCCCAACCTGCCTTTAACCGCCTTCCGCCAGGTTGGCAATGCCGCCGGCACCGGAGCGCGGCTGGCCCTCCTTTCCCTGACGGAGAGGAAGCGGGGCGAAGCCATTGCCAGGCAGGTCGGCTATCTTGAGCTCATGACCCGGCCGTCCTTCCACGAAGTATATGTTAAATCCCTTCTCTTGCCCTGAAAATAACGGGCGAAGCCCATAAAGGCCGGTTTACTATTTCAGATTTTTTGCCTTTGATTACTGACTGATGGGGGCGAGGCCTGTGAACCATGTGGAAAGGGTGCAGGTAACCCTGGCCCGGGGCCGGGCCGACCGGGTACCCCGGGGGGAATTCGCCATTGAGCCGGGGCTGGTTGCCGCCCTCCTGGGCCGGGAGGGCCCGGTTGGCTTTAGCGAAGAGGCGGCCGCTAGGGAACTCCTGGGGATGGACCTCCTGGCCCTGACGCCAGGGGCACCCCTGGAGGAACAGGGGGACGGCAGTTACCGGGATGTCTGGGGCTGCCGTTACCAGAAGTGGGGCGGCCTGATGGTACTCCAGGCCCCTGCTATCCAGGACATCCAGTCCGCCGCCGGCTATACCCTGCCGGACCCCGGCACCTTTGACCTTGAGGCCATCCGTCGCTGGCGGGAGGAAACGGATTTTTTTGTTATGGCTTTTGTCGACGGCCCCTTTCAGGGGACCGGGAGGCTCTTTGATTTTACCACCTTTCTCCTGGCGACGGCCGCCAGGGAAGAGGCCGTCGAGGAACTGGCCGCGGCCGTCGTGGATTTCAACCTGGAACTGGCCCGCCTCTGCCGCCAGGCCGGGGCCCACGCTATTATCATCGGCGACGATATCGCCTACAGCCAGGGTACCTACATCCGGCCGGACATCTGGCGGGAGCTCTTTTTACCCCTTTTACGGCACCAGGTGGAGGGGATTAAAGCCCTCGGCCTGCCGGTCATCTATCACTCCGACGGTAATCTGAAAGCCCTCTTGCCCGACCTGGCGGCTCTCGCCCTGGATGGCCTTCAAGGCCTGGAACCGACTGCCGGCATGGATATCGGCACCCTTAAAAAGGAATACGGGGAAAAGTTGTGCCTCATAGGCAACTTTGATCTGGACCTCCTGGTTTCTGGCGACCCGGAGACCATAACTGCAGCGGCAGAGCGTTTGCTGGCCGAAGCAGCCCCGGGCGGCGGGTATATCTTTTCTACCGCCTGCGGCATTTTAAACGCCTCCCTGCCGCCGGAGAACGTCCGGGCCCTGTACCGGGCCGTAGCCGATGGAGACGTTTATTGATTTCCAGCATTATCCTGGTATATCCCTTCCCGCCCGCCATACCATTAAATAAGACGGTAGATAGGACACCAACCGCAAGAGAAGCAGAAGGTGGCTGGAAGGGGTAGTATAGTGGTTCAGAAGTTTTTACGCTGGCAGGTTATCTTGCCTCTAGTCGCCGCCGTCCTGGCCCTGGCCGGAGGGTGGGCCTATTCCTATTACCTGCGGGAGGTAAAGGTCGACCCCCAGGAGCTTATCGTGCAGGCCCTGGATACCACCAACCAGGCCGACAGCTACCGTTTCCACGTGGAGGCCAGCCTGGTTACAAATGGCAACAAGGTGGCCCTGAGCAGCCTGGACGGGGAAAGGGCCAGCGACGGCAACCTGTATTTAAAGGGACAGATGACCGGCCAGCCGGTGGAGATCTACCAGATCAAGGATACGACCTACTTTCGCGACCCGGCTTCCAAGCGCTGGATGATTACCCCGGGAAACAGCCCCCTGGAACAGGAAAAGTTCATGGCCGAAATCAACCCCCTGTCCATTTTAAAGATCATGCAGGTCAACGATCTCCAGTACCTGGGCCGCCAGAAGAAGGTCCCGGGGCGACCCTACCTCCTGACCTGCAAACCACTGGTCAATAACCAATTCCTGAACAGCTACTGGCAGGACTTCAACTACCAATTCTGGGTGGAGCGGGGCAGTAACTACATCCGCCGGGTATCATTGGAGGCCGCCCACCGGGAACACCCCCAGGATAAACTAACCATGACCGTCGATTTTTACGACTTCAATAAGCGTATCAACATCAAACCACCCCAGTAGGGCGGTTTTTATTTTTTATTCCTTAACCCCGTAAAGCAGCCTTTTCGTCCTGGTAACGGGACCGGAGCAGGGTTGTCATCGGGCCGGGACGGCCGTTGCCGATGGGTCGGCCGTCCACCCATGTCAGGGGAAGGATTTCCATCAGGCTGTTGGTGAGGAAGGCCTCCCCGGCGGCCAGGAGAGCCTCGGGCTTTAATGGTTCTTCCTTCACCGTCAGGCCCAGGGCGGCAGCGAGTTTTAGGACCCGGGACCGGGCCAGGCCGGGAAGGGGGCCGCTGGCCAGGTCGGGGGTAAAAAGGGTATCTTCCCGTATGATAAACAGGTTGCTGCGGCTACCCTCAGCCAGGTAGCCGTCCAGGTTTAAGAGCAGGGCCTCCCGAGCTCCCTTCTCCCGGGCTTCGGCCATGGCCAGGAGGTTTTCCAGGTAGTTCATGGTCTTGAGGCCGGCCAGGGGGGAGTGCTGGTTGCGGCAGATGGTGACTATGACAGCCCGGTAACCCTCCCGGTAATCCTCCGGCGTATAGGGTAGACCGTTCTCGGCCGTAAACATCAGGTTATAACCCTGGCTACCCTGGAAAAAGTTCAGGCGACCGCGCCCGTTGGTAACCTGGTTGGCGGCAATGGTAGCCTGGATGGCTGCCGGCAGGCCGGAAGAATCGGGTACAGGCCAACCCAGGCGCCGGGAACTGCTGGTAAGACGGTCAAGATGCTCGGTGAGAAAAAGGGCCCTGCCGTCTTCGATGCGGATTGTTTCAAATAGCCCCGCCCCGTACAGGAAACCGGGGTCGGCGGGGTTAATTGCCGTTTCTGTCAGGGGCCGGAGGGAGCCATTAAAGTAGACGACTGCTGCAGGCATGGTTGTATTCCTCCGAACATAGTTTATTGGCCGGCCAGATTTTTTACGTTCGCCCCCTGGTCTTTGCCGGAGCCGTCACAGTTTCAGGCCTTCCTTTCAGGTCCAGTTCCTGCAATTTTATAACTCCAGCGCCTGGATGAGGCCCCGGGCTTTGTCCAGGGTTTCCTCGTACTCTCCCCCGGGATCGGAGTCGGCTGTGACGGCGCCCCCGACCTGGAAATAGGCCTGGTTGTTTGCCAGGAGAAAGGTGCGGATAACGATATTCCAGTCGGCTTCGCCGTCAAAACCCAGGTAGCCGATGGCGCCGGTATAGACGCTACGCCGCACCGGCTCCAGTTCTTCGATGATCTCCATGGAGCGGACCTTGGGGGCGCCGGTGATGGAGCCGCCGGGAAAGGTGGCCCGCCAGAGATCCACCATATCCTTTCCCGGTTCCAAGGTGCCGGTTACGGTGCTGACCAGGTGAAAGACGGTGGCATACTCCTCCAGAACAAAGAGTTCCGGCACCCGTACCGACCCGGCCCGGCAGACCCGGCCCAGGTCGTTCCTTTCCAGGTCGATGATCATCACCAGTTCCGCCCGGTCCTTGGCGCTCTGCCACAATTCCCGGCGCAGGGCGTCATCCTCTGCCGGGGTATGCCCCCGGCGCCGGGTACCCTTAATCGGCCGGGTCTCCACCTGGCCCCGGCTGACCCGCAAAAACCTTTCCGGTGAGGCACTAACAATGGTCCCTTCCCTGAGCGGCAGGTAAGCGGCAAAGGGAGCCGGGTTGACCCGCCGCAGGCGGCGGTACAGCTCCCAGGGCTCCAGGCCCGGGGGCGCCTGCAGGCGCTGGGACAGGTTGACTTCAAAGATATCCCCGGCGGCAATATACTCCCTGGCCCTGTCGACGGCCCGGCAGTAGGCTTCCCGGGTAAACAGGGAGCTGATGGGCGCCCGTCCGCCGCTGGCGGGGGAAGGGGGCGGCAGGGGGCGAGCCTTTGCCAGGAGGGCGGCTGTTTCCCTTGCCCGGGCCAGGGCTTCCTTTTCAGCGGCCGGGCTGGATGCCGGGAAACCGCTGGCAGCGACATAGACCCTCCCTTCCTGGTGGTCAATGGCCACGATGGTGTCATAGAAGGCCAGGTAACCCTCCGGGAAGGGCAGGTCATCGGCGGCCAGAGACGGCAGCTTTTCGATGTAACGGCCCAGGTCGTAGGCCAGGTAACCTACAGCCCCACCGGTAAAAGGTACAGGTTGATCGTGCCGCGGTAACCGGTAACGGGACAGGAGGGAGCGGATGATCTCCCAGGGATTGCCGGGAATCCTTTCAACCATTGCGCCGGGCCGGAAAAGCCAGGCCTCGTTGCCCCTGGTTTTTAGGACCAGGAACGGTGCGCTACCAAGGAAAGAATAGCGACCCAGGCGGGGGTGAAAGAGGGCGCTTTCCAATAGGAAGCTATTTTCCCGGCCGCCAGCGAGGGCAGCATAGAGGGCCTCCGGGTCGGCAGGCGCTTTGACCTCGATAACAACGGGCAGCAATGCTCATGCCTCCTGTGAGTCGAGGAAAATGCCGTCTCATACTTCGAGGAGCCCGGGGCCGGGTTGCCATGGCGACATAATAAAAAAACCAGCACGAATCCTGCTGGTCCTCACCCCGAAAGCTCCGAGTCGTCTCAACTATTCTCATCTCGCCTGATTCTAGCGACTAACCTCGACTCCTATTCAGTTGTCACTTTTTTGATTATAACATACATGCTGTGGAAGGGCAAGGGGGAAAAGGCGAAGGATTGAAATAAAGAACCCGGACGGTGAAATTACCGGGACCCTCTGTGGCGGCCTGATGCTTGAATACCGGAACGTGCTGCCCTGCCATCGTGGCGAGGCCACCCTCTTTTAGAAAAAATCGCCGTAATGCTCCAACCACCAGCGAACGTAAGTATCCTCCGGGTCCTCTTTTTCCAGGGTGAGGCCGGCTGCCAGGAGGGAGTTACGGCCGGGCGGCTTGTGGCGCAGGAGGTACTCGTAGGGTTCGGTAATTAGCAAAAACTTTGCGTCTTCACCGGCACCGGCATTGGCATCAGGATGGTACTGCCTGGCCAGGCGGCGATAGGCCTTTTTGATGGTGCGCACGTCGTCGCCTTCTTTTACTCCCAGCACCTCTCGCGCCCTTGCGGCCAGGGTTTCTGCGCAAGCCTTCATTCTTATCGCCCTCAATTTACGCTTTTGCAATTAACCAGGCAGGATTTTAACGCTATATAGCGAAGATAACAAGGTTATGGTAAACTGTCAAGCGGTATATTAAATACAGCAGGTTACTCCGGGGGAGGAAAAAAGAGTGCACGAAGATATTGCCGAGGTTCTGGTCAGCGCCGCCGATATTCAAAAAAGGGTGAAGGAAATGGGTGCGGCTATTAGCCGCGATTACGCCGGGAAGGACCTGCTGGTGGTCGGTATTCTTAAAGGGGCGATTATTTTCCTGGCCGACCTGGTGCGGGAGATCACCATTCCCCTGCAGCTTGATTTTATGGCCGTTTCCAGCTACGGGTCCGGCACCAGCACATCGGGGGCGGTCCGGATCTTGAAGGACCTGGAGGTACCGGTGGAGGACAAGCATCTTCTGATAGTTGAGGATATTATCGACACCGGCTTGACCCTGAAATACCTGCTGGAGAACCTCAAGGCCCGCCAGCCCTTGAGCGTCAAAGCCTGCACCATCCTGGACAAACCGGAACGGCGTCTGGTAGATGTTCATGTTGATTACAGCGGTTTTTGCATTCCGGATTACTTTGTCGTTGGTTACGGCCTGGATTACGCCCAGAAATACCGTCACTTGCCGGATATCTGCGTTTTAAAACCAGAGGTTTACAGACGGAAGAAATAGTGAGGTTGGATAGATGATTGGAGAAAACAAACAGCTTGCAGAAATAGTACTGGTGCTGGATTTCGGCGGCCAGTACAACCAGTTGATCGCCCGGCGGGTCCGCGAAGCCGGGGTTTACTCGGAGATGATACCCTATAACACGCCCCTGGAAAAGATCCTGGCCCGGCGACCCCGGGGGATTATTTTTTCCGGCGGGCCGGCCAGCGTCTATAGCCTCGGGGCACCCCGTATCGACCGGGCCCTCTATGAAAGCGGCATTCCCATTTTGGGCATCTGTTATGGTATGCAGCTCATGGCCCATGACCTGGGCGGTAGGGTAGAGGGGGCCTCGGGACGGGAGTATGGTAAAACCCAGCTGGAAATAACAGCAGCAGATCCCCTTTTCGCCGGTTTACCTGAAAGTATACAGTGCTGGATGAGCCACGGCGACTATATCAGCGCCCCGCCGCCTGGCTTCCAGGTGACGGCCCGCTCGGCCTATACCCCGGTGGCGGCTATGAGCGACCCGGCCAGGAAGCTTTATGGCGTTCAGTTTCACCCGGAAGTAAAGCATACTCCCATGGGGCAGGAGATACTGCGTCGTTTTCTCTTCCAGGTATGCGGCTGCCGGGGTGACTGGTCGGTGAGTTCCTTCATTGAAGACCAGGTGGCGGCCATTCGCCGGCAGGTAGGTAACGGCCGGGTCCTCTGCGCCCTGAGCGGCGGGGTCGATTCCTCGGTGGCTGCGGCCCTGGTCCACCGGGCCGTCGGCGACCGCTTGACCTGCGTGTTTGTTAACCACGGTCTCCTGCGCCAGGGGGAGGCCGAACAGGTGCAGCGGGCCTTTGGCCAGGCCATGGGCATGAACATCGTCTATGTCGATGCCAGCCGGCGTTTCCTGGAGAAACTCACCGGCGTTACAGACCCGGAAGAAAAGCGCAAAATTATCGGCCATGAATTTATCCGGGTCTTTGAGGAGGAAGCCAGGAAACTGGGACGGGTGGATTTCCTGGTCCAGGGCACCCTTTACCCCGATGTCATTGAGAGCGGTACCGAAACGGCCGCCGTCATCAAGAGCCACCATAACGTCGGTGGCCTGCCGGAAGATATGGAACTGGAATTAATTGAACCCCTGCGCCTTTTATTTAAGGACGAAGTGCGCCGGGTAGGGGAGGAACTGGGCCTGCCGGAGGAGATTGTCTGGCGGCAACCCTTCCCGGGGCCGGGCCTGGCTATCCGCATCCTGGGGGAAGTCACCCCGGAGAAACTGGAAATCTTACGTCAGGCTGACGCCATTGTCACCGAGGAGATCCGGCGAGCCGGCCTCTACCGGGAAATCTGGCAGTCCTTTGCGGTATTGCCCTCCATGAAGAGTGTGGGTGTTATGGGCGACGAGCGGACCTATGCCTACCCCATCGTCCTGCGGGCCGTGACCAGCGATGACGCCATGACTGCCGACTGGGCCAGGCTCCCCTACGACCTCCTGGAGCGTATCTCCTCCCGGATCGTCAACGAGGTGCGTCATATCAACCGGGTCGTTTACGACATCACTTCCAAACCCCCGGCGACCATAGAGTGGGAGTAGGATAAAAAAATTGACCCCTTATCCTGCAACAACAGGTTAAGGGGTCTCCTTATTTTTCTGTGGCGTAAGTCGACATGAGAGTTCTAGGCGCGCCGAACAGACTACTCTACCTTAATCTACCTTACGCGCCTGGCACCGACATAGCGTGGTCCCCAATAGTACGGGTCATCGATACTGTCGATGGCCACGCCGCGATTGGTAGCGCTGATAAATTTACCGTTGCCCAAGTAAATACCTACATGGCTGATATCCTGGGAATAAGTATGGAAAAAGACTAAATCACCCGGCTGGAGATCCCCTTTATCAATATGGGTACCCAGGGAGGCCTGGTCGCTGGCCGAGTGAGGGAGATTAATGCCTACACGTTGAAAGACGTAAAGCGTAAAGCCCGAGCAGTCGAATCCTTTTGGGCTTGTCCCACCCCAGCGGTAGGGACTGCCCACATACTGGCGGGCGATGGCGGCAATACGGGCACCCATAGTAGAGGGATCGATGCTTATACCGCGGGAGGCTGTGGGTGCTTCATAACGACTGGCAAGGGATGTTTTGTTAGTGGGTATTTCCAAAATTTGACCAATATAAATCAATGAGGAATCAAGGTTATTGGCTGCTTTAATTTGTTCTACCGTTACTCCATAACGCCGGGACAGGGCCCACAGGGTGTCACCCTTTTTCACTTCATAGGGCTGGGCCAGGGCCACTCCGGCGGCGGCCAGGCTCAAAGCTCCGGCCAGGGTGGCAGTCAGGCAATACTTCGACCACTTCTTCAATTATCTAAGACCTCCACTCTCGCACACCTACGAGGTTAGTTGACGGGTTCGGACCGAGAGTTAGCCCGGAGCCTTTGGCTCTTCACCCCAAAAATATCCCCCGTTTCCCGCCTACCCGGGAATTCGGTGCTAAAAAATATGGCTTTTATATTATATCGTCGAAAAAAGTAATAGTAAAAGACCTGGATGCTCCTTCAGACATCATTGAATGCCAGGAACTCGAATAAATTGCCTGATGGTACATTTTTCTTAAGATCCATGCCTTAAAAGCTCATCTTATGCCTTACGCCCATCAGGGTGGTGTTTTGTCAATTAAGAATGTGCATAGGAACCACTGGTTTTTATATAAAGATGAAGAAATTATATTTAGTCCATACTCAGAAAACTGGTGCAGGGAGGAGGGAAGAAAGGGCACCGCTGAGGTGGACGCAAGTATTTAAATTTAAGGAAGGGGAGGTCTATGAGTAAATCCTTGTCACCCTCAACAGGATGGTGGCGTTATCGTTACCTGGTGGCAGCTATTGTTTTCTTCGGGTATAGCATTCAGTACCTAGACCGGGTAAAAACGACAGTGTTAGTTCCGCTAATTAGTCAGAGCTTGCACCTGACCCATAGCGATGTTGGTAACGCCATGTTTTTATTAATGATTTTTTATGGCCCAACCCAGATATTATCGGGATTTCTTTGCGATCGCTTTGGTCCCAAAAAAGTTTTGGTATTCTCCCTGATCACCTGGAGCATATTCACGATATATATGGCGTATATGCAGAACGCAACTGAGTGGTATATCCGTAATGCCTTGTTTGGTATTTTTGTAGGTACTGAATTTGTACCCAGTGCACGCTTGATCGCGCGCTGGTTTCCTAAAAGAGAACGGGCCCAGGCCCAGGGGGTCCTCTCCTGGTCCTGGATTATTACCCCTGCGTGGGCTCCTTTGCTAACAACGTTTCTAGCCTCCTATTTTAACGATTGGCGTCCTGTTTTTATATGGCTAGGTATTTTTGGCCTGGTACCCCTGGTAATAGTACTTCTCTTCATTTACGATCGTCCCGAACAGGTACGCTGGCTGAGCGACAGGGAAGTTAAAGAGAGTTACGCCGACGAACTTGAGAGTGGCATCTTAAAAGAGGCGGCAATAAGCCGTGAGAACCTGGCCAAGCAGGCCAAAAAAGCCGAAATACCCTTGCGCGATGTCTTGTTAAACAAGAGCTTCATAGCAGTAGTGCTATCTTACCTGGCCTGCCAGATGACCTTCTGGGGGATAGTAACCTGGTCGCCAAGCTATTTAAGTGAAGTGTTTAAATTTAACCTGATGAAAATGGGCGTCTGGGCTTCGATTTATTTTGCAGCCGGTGTCATCGGCGCCTTCTTGAGCTCCCGGATTTCCGATAAATTCTTTAATGGCCGCCGCCGGCCCATGATAATTCTTTCGTTCCTCGGCACTATCCCCTTTATCCTACTTTTGGCTATGTCCCGGCCGGGAATCAGCCATATGGGGCTGATGCTAATCCTAGCCGGAGCCGGATTTTTTGCCAATATGATCTGGGGTCCTATTTTAGCCTGGCCGACTGACGTTTTTAGCCCGGAGATGTATGGGCGGGCCCTCGGCTTTGTGACGGGTATAGCCTATTTTGGGGCCGCTTTTGCTCCTCTTATTATGAGCCGCCTAATCATTAAAACACCTGCAGGTGTTTCTTATACCTATGCCTGGACTTTTATTGCTTTTTGCGCAGTTGCAGGTTTAATTGCTTCTGCCATTGTCAGAGACCGGCAGGATATAAGTAACAACAGTATTTCCCTGTCGGAATAAACCTTTCGAGGTGAGAACTTTGCCTGCCATGACCCCCAAAGAGCGTTTCTTGCGTGCCTTAAACCGCGAACATGTAGACCGCATCCCGGTAGGTAACCCGGTATCAGTAGCTACGGTGGAATCCATGGAAGCCTGCGGCGCCTATTTCCCTGATGTCCATTTGAACCCGGAGAAAATGGCCACCCTGGCAGCGACGGGGTATGAAATCCTGGGCTTCGACACCATTGCCCCTTATTTCAGCGTCCAGCAGGAAGCTGCGGCCTTTGGCCTTAAAATGAACTGGGGCACCGTCGACTCTATGCCAGATGTCCTGGAGAACCCCTTTGAAGACCCAGACGACATTATCATCCCGGCTGACTTTTTAGAGCGACCGCCCATTCGTACCGTACTTGAGGCACTGAAAATCCTCAAAAAAGAGTACGGCGATCACGTCTGCCTGGTGGGTAAGGTCATGGGACCCTGGACCCTGTCCTACCATCTCCACGGCGTGCAAAAATTCCTCATTAAGACCATCCTGGAACCGGATAAAGTGCGCCGTTTCCTCGATAAGCTAAAGGACCTGGCGGTGAAATTCGCCAACGCCCAGTTTGCCGCCGGGGCCGACGTGGTGACGGTGGCCGACCACGCCACCGGCGACCTGGTAAGCGGTACCTGCTACCGCGACTTTCTCCTGCCGATTCACCAGGAGATGACACGACAGCTCAATGGACCGACTATCCTGCATATCTGCGGCAATACCACCGACCGTCTGGATTATATCGCCCAGGCGGGGTTTAACTGCTTCCACTTTGACTCCAAGGTCAATCCGCGACAGGCCCACGAGATTGTCAATGGCCGTATTGCTTTGACGGGCAGTATCAATAACCCGAAAACCCTCTTTAATGGCACGCCGGATGATGTCCGCCGGGAGGTCTTTGCCAACTGCGAGGCAGGTATCGAGATTATCTCTCCCGAGTGTGCCGTGCCTTTGCGGACTCCCAATGCCAACTTGAAGGCCATTGTTACAGCAGTGGAGGAATATTGCCGGAACCATTAATGTTAACGCGAAAAGGTACTTTAAAATATGGCTAATCAAGATGAAGTACTGGATCCGGCAGGGCCCCGGCTTAATGCGGGGGTCCTTGCTTTCTTTTGTCACCGGCAGGATTAGAGGAAACTATCGCGAATTTTTTATACAGATGTTCAGAAAAAAGTCGATAAAAAGACGACCGGGCTCGAATGATTCTTTCCTAAAGTAGGGATCTCCTTCCCGGAAAGGGGGATACCTATGTTAAACCAGGAATTAATCCAGCCCCTGCTGGAACGGGCCGCAGCCCTCTGGCAAACAGCCATTGACGTCGTTGACCCTGGGGGTCAGGTAGTAGCCAGCTCGGAACCTTCACGGTTGCATTTTTACCATCCGGAGGTGCTAGGACTTTCACTTACGGAAGATGGAGTTCGCGTTCAAGGTGAAAGTTACTATCTTCCCCTGGTAATAAATGACCGCGTGGCCGGCTGGCTGGTATGGCAGGGGGGTGTTAAGGGCGAAGTTGCCACCCTGTTGCAGGCCGCTCTGGAGGAAATCTTGGCGGCGGCCAGGCGGCGGGATCAGCAGTATTTCACCGCCCGGGAGGAAGAAGCCCTGGTTGCCGATCTTCTGGCCCGGGAGGCGGCCTCCCGGGTTGAGGAATTAAAGGTAAGGGCGCTGAATTCGGGTTATGACTTGAACCTGCCCCGGGCGGTTATAGTATTACAATTGGAACCCAGGGAAAACCGCTACTTCAACATTAATTTGCACCTGGGGTATGATGTTACAGAGGAGCAGTTAAAGGAGGAAATCCTGGAGCAAATAAAGGGCGATCTTTACCTGACCGCCCAGGATCTAGTGGCTTATTATGGCAGAGAGATGCTGGTCATTTTTAAGGCTTTTTTAGAAGTAGAGAATATGGGCCGCCTCTACCAGGCCCTGGAGGTTATCTGTCGGCACCTGTATGAGTTGATCAAAGATAACCGTCTCTTTGCTGTCCGGGTGGCCTACGGGAGCATTGTCACGGAAATCGCTGGTTTAAGGCAGTCCTATAAGGAGGCAGCCGAATTGATTGCCCTGGGCCATTCCTGCGGTCATAATAGCGGCTATATTGATTTCGAAGACATTCTTTTTGAGGCCCTGGTGTGTTCCCTGCCGGGGCGGTTGAGGGGTAGATATCTGGAACCCCTTTATCAGAAAATTGTAGCGGCTGGCGAAGAAGGTATCCAGTTGCTGGAGACGGTGGAAGCCTGCATCGACAACAATATGAATATCAAGCAGACGGCTGAGCAACTATACCTGCACCGCAACACTGTAACCAATCGCCTGGAGAGAATCAAGCTCCTGACGGGCCTGGACCCGGGAACGGGTTTTCGCGCCCTTTTCTGGCTGAAAATGCTGGCCGTCTACAGGAGATTGGTGCAGACACGGGATGAGGCGTAATAGTTATTCGGGACGGAAAGAAGACCTCCCTGGTAATGTAATGTACAGGGTCATACCCTACTGCGCTATCGGGATGCTTTCAAAGAAGATCAAGACCAGGCTGCAAAAATTAAGCACGGGTAGTTAATTAACAGGCAAAGGAGGTGGGTGTCAGTGTCCGCCAGCGAGCAAATGGCAGGTAGTGAGAGGGTGATAGCAGCCGTGCAGGGGCAGGAGGTTGACCGCTTCCCCCTGGTTACGCCGACCTCGGTGGTGACGGTAGAAAGCATGACCGTCACCGGTGTTTATTTCCCGGAGGCCCACACCGACCCCTATAAAATGGCCGCCCTGGCTGCGGCCGGCCACGAATTACTGGGCTTTGATACCGTCACCCCTTATTTCAGCATCCTGCTTGAGGCGGCGGCCCTTGGGTGCGAAGTGGACTTGAACTCGGTGGACGCCATGCCAGCCATTAAAATTAACCCTCTGAAGAACCTTTTGGAGAGGAAGTGGGACTGGCGCCCGCCTGCCAATTTCCTGGATCGGCAACCGGTAAAAGCCCTCCTGGCTGCTATCAGACTATTAAAAAAGCGCTATGGCAGGCGCGTGGCCGTGGTGGGTAAGGTGATCGGCCCCTGGACCCTGGCTTACCATCTGTGCGGGGTTCAGGACTTCCTCCTAGGGCTGGTTCTGGAACCGGAAGCCGTCCGGGAACTCTTAGAGCGGTTGCTGGCCGTTCCTTTGCGTCTGGCAGTAGCTGAGATTGAAGCCGGGGTTGATGTCCTCACCTGGGCTGATCACGCTACCAGCGACCTGGTCAGCGCTGCTGCTTACCGGGATTTTCTCCTGCCTCTCCACCAGAGGGCTATGGAGCAATTAGCCGGTAGTTGTCCGGTGATTTTGCATACCTGTGGCCGGGCTACCGACCGGGTGGCTTATTTCGCCCGGGCTGGGTTTACCGCCTTTCATTTTGACTCCCGCAACCCGGTCGGCGATCTTCTGTCCCTGGCCAATGGCCGGTTGAATCTCATCGGTGGCATCAACAACCCCCAGACCTTGCTGAACGGTAAAGTGAAGGAAGTTAGAGCAACCATCGAAGGCCTGTTACAGGCGGGTATCAAGATGGTAGCCCCGGAATGCGCCGTGCCCCTGCGGACACCCAACCAGAACCTCCGGGCCATAGTTCAGGCGGTGCGCGACTTCAGCCGCCGCCACCGGAAGGTTTGAGAAAAGTGGAATTGCCCCTGCGTATAAGGTATGGTAAAATGTATACACATTAGAGGACTATGTTTTCATAACTCTTACGGTGTGATAAGCATTGATGGAAGAAGAGAGTAAACTTATTGACGGACTCATCATCAATTTTCAAACCCGGGACCGCAGGCCGAGGCCGGGCCTCTTTTTCATCGTCTCCGGGCCATCCGGGGTGGGCAAGAACACCCTCCTCAACTATGCTCTTCCCAGGGTAGATGGGATTTATTACCTGCCTTCCATAACCACCCGGGCGATGCGTTCTGGGGAAACCCAGGGCGCGCCCTATTTTTTTGTCACCAAGGCTGATTTTGAAGCCTTAATAGCCGCAGGAGCTTTCCTGGAGTGGAAGAAGATCCATACCGGCGATTATTACGGCACCCACCTGCCGACAATTACTTACGCCCTGGCCAACGGTTATGACATTATCACCGACATGGACGTCCTGGGATGTATGGAAGTCATGGAGCGGTTTCCCGAAAATGTCGTTTCCATTTTTATCGCCCCGCCTGATCGGGAGGAACTGCGCCAGCGCCTGGCCGGGAGGGAAAAGGACGCTTCTGTCGTCGCCAAAAGGCTGGAGCGGGTGGAAATGGAGATGGGCTATATGAAAAAATACCGGCACGTCATCGTCAATGACGATCTTGAACGTGCCGGCGGGGAACTGGTCCGGATCCTCCACAGCTACTCTGAACACAAGTAGGTATGGTTTAAATTCTGGTAGTCCACGACTAATATGGGGCCCGGAGGTGATTGCCTCTCCGGGCTTTTTGTTAGGGTAGCGCCTCCTGCTGCAGTTGCCACAAATGGCGGTAAAGGCCCTCCTGCCGGAGAAGTTCTGCATGCCGCCCCTGCTGGACCAACCTGCCCCTGTCAAGGACCAGGATTTTATCCATGTCTTCCAGGCCCACCAGGCGGTGGGTGATGACCAGGGTGGTGCGCCCCTCCATCAGGTGGCGGATGGAATCCATTACCTCTCGTTCTGTTACGGCATCCAGGCCGGTCGTAGCCTCATCGAGGATGAGGATGGGGGCGTTTTGCAGCAAGGCCCGGGCTATGGCCAGTCGCTGGCGCTGGCCGCCGGAGAGCTTAAAGCCTTCTTCGCCGATCAGGGTGTCGTAGCCCCGGGGCAGGACCTGGATAAACTCATGCAGCCGGGCTTCCCGGGCCGCCCGCTCCATCTCCTCCCGGGTCGCGTCCGGTCGGGCCAGGAGCAGGTTTTCGGCGATGGTGGCGTGAAAGAGATGGGTTGGCTGGGCCACAACTCCGATGAAACGCTGTAGCTCCTCCGGTGGATAGGCCTTCAGGTCGTAGCCACCCAGGAGTATGGCTCCTTCTTCATAGTCCCAGAAGCGCAGGAGCAAATTAACCAGGGTACTTTTGCCCGCGCCGCTGGGGCCGACGATGGCTATCCGCGCTCCGGAGGGGACGTCAAAATCGATGCCGTCCAGGGCCGGTGGTTCCCCGGGGCCGTAGCGGAAACGCAGTCCCTGGACCCGGAGGGAAAAGTCCCGGGGGTGGGGAACGGGGCCGGCCGGGTCCCCGGCGGGTCGGGTGTCGCTAAGGGCGAAGATACGGCGGGCGGCGGCCAGGCTCCCTTCCAGGTGGGGGAAGAGCATGGGCAGGGGCTTGGCGGCTTCCAGGGCGGCGGCGGCCGTCAGGGCCAGCATGGCCAGGTAGACGCCGTCAATTTGTCCCCTGTTTACCAGGGGGATGGCCAGTACCAGGACGGCCCACAGGGCCAGGTTGCTTGCCAGGCTGGTGAGGGCGTTCGCCAAACCGTTCAGGCCGGCTTTACGGCCCTGGAGATGCAGGTACTGACGGTCCAGGGTGGCGATGTACTCCTGTTGTTGCCGCCCATGATCGAAGACCAGGATGTCGGCCAGGCCCTGGACGGTGTCCACCAGGGCGGTATTCAGGGCCGCCCGGGCCTCGCCCTGGCGCCGCATGACGCCCCGGCCGACAATTGTGACGCCCACGGGGAAGATAACCCCGGCGGCCAGGAAAGCGCCCATCCAGGCCAGGGCCAGGGTCCGGCCGAAATGGGCCAAAAACAGGAAAACCCCGGCGGCGACCGGCAGGGCGACCAGGGGTGGGTTCAGGACGCGAAGGTAAAAATTCTCCAGGGTGGCAACGTCGGCTACAGCGCGGCTAAGCAAATCCCCGCTGTGATGGCCCTGCAAACCGGCCGGGATCAGGGGTTCCAGGGTCCGGTAGAAGGCAACCCGCAACCGGCCCAGGATGCCAAGGGTTATACTATGGTTTACATAACGTTCCAGGTAGCGACATACGGCCCGGGTGATGCCGAAAAAGCGCACCCCGACTATGGCCAGCATTAGTTTTCCGGCCGGCGGGTGGAGGGCAGCGCTGGCGATAAGGAAGGCAGCCGTGGCCATGAGGCCAATGTTACTGGCGATGGTACCGGAACCCAAAAGGGTGGCGCCGAGGACGGCCTGCCAGGCCGGTGCTATTAAACCCAGCAAGCGGACGAAGGTGCCGACCGGGTCAATCTTTGAATATGAAACCCCAGAGTCTGCTCGGTGACCCCCGGGATCTGTATTCTCCCTGGCGGCGGGAGAAGCAGAGGGAGGCGGGGGTAACATAACCTGGCGGGTTAAAGAGTCCATAGGGCTTACCTCAACTTTCTAACCAGCTCGGGGCAAGGCTACCGTGATGTCCGGGTAACTTTCCGGGGAGTAACATCTCCAGGTGCTATTATGCTAGCGACTAAACCTTCACGGCTATCCTGTCCCCTGCGGGCATTTACGCCGCCCCCCTGGAGGCCGTAACCAGGCGATAATACAGACCCCGGCGGGCCAGGAGCTCTTCATGCCGCCCTTCCTCTATTACCCTGCCGGAGTCCAGGACAACGATGCGGTCGGCCCGGACGGCGGCGCTCAGACGATGGGCGATGATCAGGGACGTGCGCCCGCGAAGGAGGCGCTCCAGGGCGGTCTGGATGATCTGATCGGTGGCCGGGTCCAGGCCGGCGGTAGCTTCATCGAGAATCAGTAAGGGCGCCTCCTTCAGGAAGGCGCGGGCGATGGCCAGGCGCCGGGCCTGGCCGCCGCTCAAACGCAAGCCCCTTTCGCCTATGGGGGTAGCGTAACCTTGCGGCAGGGCGTTGATGAACTCGTGGGCGCCGGCCAGGCTGGCCGCCGTCACCATTTCCTCCCACGAGGCATGCGGGCGTCCCAGGAGGATATTGTCGGCTATAGTGCCGCTGAAAAGGTAGGGATGCTGGGGCACCAGGGATACCTGGCGGCGCCAATCTTCCGGGGGAACCCGGTCTAAAGGATGGCCGTCGGCCGTTATGCGCCCGCGATCGGGCTCCAGGAAGCGCAAGAGCAGGTGGGCGACGGTGCTTTTACCGCTGCCACTGGGTCCGACCAGGGCCACTTTTTCCCCGGGGCGGAGTTCCAGGGAAAGGCCCTGCAGGGCGGGCCGGTTCCCCGGATCGTAGGCATAATAAACATCTTCCAGGATAATATGAAGGCCGGGCCGGAGCAGGCCTTTTTCTCCAGCCGGGCGCCCTCCATCTCCGGCGGCGCCAGGGATGCTTTCCCCGTCGGATCGGATCCCGTGCTTCAGACAAATGCCAGCCACCATTTTTTTATCCTCCGATAGCTCTGTCGCCCTGCCTGGATGGCCCGCTATGAAGGGCGCAACCACCTCATCCTGGCCGACGGCGCTACCTGCTTTACCGCCTTCACCGGCGGGAAGGGGCCGGGAGAGGAGGTCAAAGATACGGGCGGCTGCGGTAACGCCGGCCAGGCCGGCATGGTACCGACTGCCCAGGAGGCGCAGGGGCAGGTAGAATTCCGGCGCCAGCAATAAAAGGAAGAGGGCTTCCTGAAAGGGCAAGCGGCCGTAGAGGAGGCGCAGGCCAACAGAAACAGCCACCAGGGCAGTGCCTAAGGTGGCCGCCAGCTCCAGGACCAGGGCCGAGAGAAAGGCCACCCGTAGCACTCCCAGGGTGGTGGACCGGAAACGGTCACTGAGGCGGGCCAGGACCTCGGCCTGGGCCTTGCTGCGGCCGAAAATTTTCAGGGTGGTAAGTCCTTGTAGCACATCCAGGAAGTGGCCGCTCAGGCGGCCCAGGGTCTCCCATTGGTTGCTGGTTAGCCTTTCCGCCTGCCCGCCGATAAGGAACATAAAGAGGGGGAGCAGGGGGGCGGTGCCAAGGAGGAACAGGCCGGAGAAAAGGTCCAGGGGAAAAACAAAACCCAGGACAGCCATGGGCATCAGGGCCGCCAGGGCCAGGCGGGGCAGGTAGCCGGCAAAATAGGTCTCCAGGTCCTCAACCCCCTCAACCAGGACGTTAACCAGTTCCCCGGTATGCCCATCCTTTAAAGGTACCGGCCCCAGGGCCAGGAGGTGGGCCACCAGGCGGCGACGCAGGTCATACTTGATCCGGGCCGCGGTCCGGTGGCCGGCCACTTCCATCCCCCAGGCGAAAGCCGCCCGCAGAAAAATGAGCCCCAGAAGGATTAAGAGCCACGGCCAGACCCCCGGCAGATCCCGCCCTTCCAGGAAGACACCGTTGACCACCCGGGCCAGGAACCAGGCCTGGAGAATGGCCAGGAGGCCGGCCCCCAACCCCAGCTCCACCGTAAGGGCCAGCTGGCGGCGTACCCTGCCGGCCTCACGTAACAGGTCATGATTAAGCAGCAAATCTTCTCCCCCTAGATCCCACTTCTCACTTCTAACCTCTCAACGCTAATACTCCAAGTCCCTGGCTTTAACGCGCTGGCGGAAGACCCAGTAAGTCCACCCCTGGTAGGCCAGGACTATGGGTACCAGAGTCAGGGCGACGACGGTCATAACTTTAAGGGTATAGGGGCTGGAGGCGGCCCGGTAAATGGTGATGCTCCATTCCGGATTCAGGCTGGAGACCATCACCCGCGGGAAGAGCCCGCTGAAAAATCCCGCCGTGACCAGGATTACGGTCAGGCCGTTCATCAGGAAGCCCGGGCCGTAGCGCCGGGTATAAAGACCGGCCAGGGAGAGGAGCAAGGTAATGAAAGCACTCCCGAGAAGGATCCCGGGGAGGAACCGGCTGAAAATATCGGTGACCCCGTAACTCATAATTACCAGCAGGAGGAGGGCCAGGGCCGCACCGGCTCCAGCCCTCAGGGCCGCCTGCCGGGAACGCTCCTTTAGTTCACCTTCACTTTTCAGGGCCAGGAAAAGACCTCCTTGCAGGGTAAAGACCAGGAGGAAGGCCAGCCCCCCCAGCAGGGTGTAGGGCGAGAGGAGATCGAAAAAGGTTCCTGCAAATTGCATCCTGGCGTCAATAGGCACACCCCGGATGAGGTTGGTAATCGCTACGCCCCAGAGGAGGGCCGGCAGTAGACTCCCCACGAAGAGCAACCAGTCCCAGAGGTTGCGCCAGGCAGGTTTTTCGTCCTTGCTGCGGAACTCGAAGGCCACACCGCGCAGGATCAGGGCCACCAGGATCAAGAACAGGGCCAGGTAGAAACCGCTGAAAAGGGTGGCGTACCAGTGGGGGAAGGCGGCAAACATGGCCCCGCCGGCGGTGAGCATCCATACCTCGTTGCTGTCCCAGAAGGGGCCAATGCTATTAATAACCATTCGGCGCTCAAGGTCGTTTCTCCCCACGAAAGGCAGCAGGATCCCGACGCCATAGTCGAAACCTTCCAGGAAAAAGAAACCGGTAAAGAGAACGGTAACCAGGATGAACCATAGGATGTTCAGATCCATAACGACACCTCCCCGGAAGGATGCATCTTACCGGCAGGGGGCTGCTCTACTACACCCTGGCGGGCGTATTTGGCCAGGAGGTAGACATCCACCACAGCCAGCAGGCCGTAAAGCAGGGTAAAGGCCACCAGGGTCGTCAAGATAGCGGTAGCGGATACCCCTGGTGAGACGGCTGCTTCGAGCCGTTGCAAACCGTAAACAATCCAGGGGTAACGGCCGACTTCCGCCACGAACCAGCCGGCAGTGTTAGCCAGGTAAGGGATCGGGATACTCCAGAGCAGGGCTTTGAGGACCAGGGGCCTACTTTCCAGTAGTCCCTTACGCCATAGATACAGGCTATACAGGGACAGCAAAATCAACCACAGCCCGGCGGCAATCATTAAGCGAAAGCTCCAGAATACCGGGGCCACCGGCGGTATATAATTGCCCGGGCCGTATTGCTCCGCGGCTGCGGCCTGGAGTTCCTTCAGGCCCTTCACCTCGCCCCGGAAGCTATTGTAAGCCAGGAAACTCGTCAGGGCAGGGATTTTAATCTCCAGGTTGTTTTGCTGGTTTTCCTGGTCGACCAGGGCTACCAGGGCCAGGGGCGCCGGGTCGGCACTGTCCCAGAGGGCTTCGGCCGCCGCCATTTTCATGGGCTGGGTAGCGACCAGGTGCTGCCCCTGGAGGTGTCCGATACCCGCCACCAGTAGGCTACCGATGAGGCCCATGATAAGCGCCAGCCGGAAGGAACGGCGGAAGGGCTCTAATTGGCTTTGCCGCAGCAGGTGGTAGGCACTGATCCCCATGACGAAAAAGGCCGCCGTCACAAAGCCGGCCAGGACGGTATGGGGAAACTGGTAAAGGACGTGGGGGTTGGTTAGTAGGGCGAAGAAATCCGTCATCTCGGCGCGGCCGTTACGTAAGGTAAAACCCACCGGTTCCTGCATGAAGGAGTTGGCCACCAGGATCCAAAAGGCGGAAAGGTTAGAGGCAAAGGCTACTAGCCAGATACAGGCAGCATGAAGGGCCGGGGAGAGTTTTTCCCAGCCGAAGATCCACAGGCCCAGGAAGGTGGATTCCAGGAAGAAGGCGGCCAGGGCTTCCACAGCCAGGGGGGCACCGAAAATGTCACCGACGAAGCGGGAGTACTCGGACCAGTTCATGCCGAAGTGAAACTCCTGAACGATACCGGTCACCACACCCATGGCGAAGTTAATCAGGAAAAGGCGGCCCCAGAAGCGGGCCATGTTCTTGTAAGTTTCATCACCAGTACGGACGTAGATGGTCTCCATGATGGCCACCAGAATAGAAAGTCCCAGGGTCAGGGGGACGAAGAGGAAATGGTAAACCGAGGTTATGCCGAATTGCCAACGGGCCAGCAAGAGTGCATCCATAACTTTTCTCCTCCCCTCAAAATACATCAAAGTATACCCAAATAGTATAGTTTATTTGAAAATAATCCCTCCTTTCAAGGCTTTACTCAACTTTTCCCGGCCAGCTCGGCAAAGTTGTAACGCTTCAGTTCCCGGCGCAGGGCGTCCTGGACTGCGCCCAGGGCCCGGTGTACCGGGCAACAAGGAGCGCCGTGTTTATTACAGTACTCCGGGTCCAGAAGGCAGCGGTTAACGCTAACCGGTCCTTCTACTGCTTCGACGACATCCAGCAGGGTAATTTCCCGCGCCGGCCGGGCCAGGGCAAAACCGCCGCTGACACCGCGGTAGGATTGCACTATTCCGGCCTGTACCAGGGAACGCATGATTTTAAGCAAGAAGCGCATGGGGATATCTTCGCGGGAAGCAATCATCTGGGCTTCGGCGATGGTGCCCGGTTCCAGTTTCGCCAGGTACAGGACGGCGCGGAAGGCATAATCGGTGGCCTGGTTTAAGCGCATGTAAAACTACATCCAGTCTAAAGTATATTCATTTGGTATAGTTTATAGTAATAATAACTCATTCTATTTTTCCTGTCAAGTTTTTCTATTACCATCCTGTTAATGCAGGGCCAGGCGGTCCAGCTCTTTCAGCTTATTGCTGAACCAAGCGGCATGCAGGTCTTCATCAATGAGGTGGCTCCAGAGGAGGTTAAAAAGGGTTTTTTCGGCAACTTTCAGGATTAGCCGTTTGTAGTCAGCCATGGCCTTTTCTTCTAAAGTAATGTTGGCCCAGAGGAGGGTGCGGGTATTGGTCCAGTTGAGGATAGTCCCGGTTGCCACCCCCAGAAGGGGAGCAATGATGGCTCCCAGGCGGGTCGGGGTGGCGCCGCGGCGGCTGATTTCCGCTTCCAGGTTGATTACGTGTTCCTGTTCCATAGCCGCTACCCGGGTCAGCACCTGCCGCAGGTAAATGTCGGTTGCTGCCCGGGCCTGGCTCTTATAGAGGTCTACCTGCTCGATTTCCAGGCTGTAGAACCAGTTAAGGCTGCGGATGAGGTCCTTTTCTTCCAAGCATGGCACCCCTTAATTAACCTTTACCGGAAAGGGTATAGTTATACGGCCGGGGCAATCTTTTTTCATTCAGGGCAAGCATTTTTCAGAATTCCAGTTTCCAGGGCCTCTGCTGGCGTCAAAGCAGGTATGGACAACTGCTGGAGGAAATGCCTGGCGTTCCAGCTAACATAGTGCGATACCAGTGGACCCATGTTTCGTACCGTATAGATAATCAGCGCATCGTCAAAGCTGGCCTTTTTGCTTATGATCGCCAGGATACTTTTTACTGCTAGGCGCGGCAGGTACTCCTTTGAGGGGGGATAAATTTGCAGGTTGTAATGGGTCGGCAAATGAAAATAAAGGGTTAATAGCTGCTGCTCGTTTAAGTTATAGGCAAGGATGCCACATACATCTAAAACATTTGTTGATTGTCAATAGAATTGACCCACTATGTGCAAATAAAATTGACCCACTGGGGAACAAAAATAATAAGCTGCAAGTCATGCGCTAAAGGGAATGAAGGTGTAGCCTCCGATTTAACGGTCGTTGGCTGCTTTCAGTTTACCCTTGAGCCGGTAGCTAGTGCCGTTAATATAGAAAATGCGGGCATGATGCACAAGCCGGTCAATTATGGCCGCGGCTACCACCTGGTCGGAAAATATCTCCCCCCATTCGTTGAAGTTGTAGTTGCTGGTCAGGATAATACTCCCCTTCTCGTAACGCATGGAGACCAAGCGGAAGAGAAGATTGGCCTGTTCTTTAGTTACAGGCATGTAGCCGAGTTCGTCGATGATTAGAAGGTTTAGCCGGGAGTAACCCAATAGCTTGTCAAGGAGACTGCCGTCTTTGGCGCTCAAAAGTAGTTCTTCCAGTAGTTTCTGAGCCGTAATAAACACTACCCGGTATTTGGCCATGCAGGCCTTGATACCTAAGGCTACTGATAGATGGGTCTTGCCGACCCCGGGCGGCCCCAGGAAGATGATATTCTCCTTTTTCTCCACGAAATCCAGGGAGCTTAAAGAGATAATTTCTTTTTCCCGGATTGAGGGTTGAAAGCTAAAGTCAAATTCCTCCAGGGTTTTGATAAAGGGGAAACGCGCTTTATTGATTTTCGTCTTGACCGTGCCTTCGTTTTTCCTTTTTAACTCCTCTTCGAAGAGAAGGGAGAGGTATTCGGTATAAGAAAGGTTGTTTTGCGAGGCTTTTTCTGTTATCTCCTGGTAATGGGCAAGCATCCCCTTTAGTTTTAAGGCCTGCATCTGGCTTTCCAGGTAAGCGGTTAATTTGTTGCTCATGATACTGCCGCCACCTCGCTCTCCTTTAGGGCATAACAGGAGAGGTCCCGTTTGATTTTACCTGGCGGCATATTGACACTTGCCGGGTCACAGGCACAAGAAAGCGGAGCGATTTCCTTGCGCTCTAAAAGCCTTTTTACGCTGTTTTTGTGATAAGAACCGATTTTCAGGCATTCTTTGATGGCTGCTATGATATCTTCTGGGGTATATATCTCCTGATAGCTTAAGATTTCCGCCAGGTGCCAGTACAGGTTGGCGCCATTTTTATCACGCAGGCCTTCCAGATACCTTTGGCCATCCTCGCCAAAGGCGCTGGTGAACTTCTCCACCAGGGCCGAGCGTAGCTTCAGTTTCTTTTCCTGGTATTGACGGTTGATGGTTTCGTGTTCGGGGTGAAGGGGACGGGCGGTTTGTTTTTTAAGGTCAAGGTCAAACTCCGCTAAAAGCGCACCTTCCTCGTCATATACCTTTAAGCGCCGGCCGTAGATGTTTTCGACCCACACCCTCCTTAAGCAGTAGCGCATGGGTACGGGGTAGAGATTGCCGTCATGGGATATATAGCCGTCATTGCTCACCTTCCGGGGTTCTTTATGGTGTAATAAGGCCGGTTCGACAGCCGGTATTTTAACAAGGCACCCTTTTTCCTCGGCAAACATTTCTTCCGGCGGCCGGCCTAAGGTGCTGTGGGGCCTTTTGTTGTAGGCTTCCTGGAACTCGGAAAGCTTTACAGCGAATTCGTTTAAGTTCCCCACCTCCAGGCCCCGCAGCAGGTGTTCCTGGACATAGTAAAAGGGGCGTTCTACCTTTCCCTTGGTCCGGGCACGGTAGTTGGCGCAAGGACAGGGCTCAATGCCATACAGCCCGCAGAATTTTAAAAACTCGTCATTATACCGGACAATACCGTCCTTCTGGTGGGTGATAACCATTTGCTTGCCGTTGTCTATCACCAACTCCGGGGCATAACCGCCGAAGAAGTCAATGGCTTCAATCAGAACCCGGATCACATCGGCGGTGGTGATGCTTAAAGAGAAGGTGTAGAATTTCATCCGGCTGTAGGATAAGACCACTTCGTGGAGATATATTTTCACGAGCTTCCCGTCAACTGGTAGCGTCCACACCTTCCAATCGTACTGCATCTGTTTACCTGGGCCTGTTTCCACCCGGGTGGTGGCTAATTTAGCGGTCCTGTCATCTTCCTTGATGGCCCTAAGATAACGGTGGACGCTGGCCAGGGAGCCTTGATAGCCCTTATCTTTCAGTTCTTTGTAAATCCTTGTGCCGATATATCCTTTGGCAAGCATAACCTTTATTTCTTCCAGAAACTTGTCCAGTTCTTTGGTATACTCCCTGGCTTTAAACTGGGGAGGGCCGGCTTCTTTAAGGTACTTCCTGACGGTATTCCTGGACACCCCAACATCCCTTGCTATTTGCCTGATGCCGACCCCTTGAGCGTGCAGTGCCTTGATGCGCTGCCATTTGTACATGCTGACCACCTCTTTTTCCTCCCCCTCTCAGGGGAGATTTTATCACAAGGTGGGTCAGTTTTATTTGACGATCCTGGGTCAATTCTATTTTACGATCTACAAACATTGAAGATAGATGTAATACCCTGTTGCTTGCCGTGCTTGAGCCCGGCTAAAAAAGCAGCGTTTTCTTTATACTTAGGGTCACGGCGATAGCGCAGGTCGATTAGTAATACATCAGAATCTACGAATATCACTTTTGCCGCCTGCTTTCCTTGAGAGCTTCGTGCCACTCGGGGTAATATGGCTCGCTGGCTTCCAGGGCCCGTTCAATATCTGCCCACGCCTCATGATAGGGGAGAGGGGAAAATTCTTCGGGAGTGTCATTTTCAAAGGGTATTAGCCATGCCACAGGCTTACCCCGATGTGTAATGGCAAAACGTTCCCCGGCCCTAACCTTCTCTAATATCTTTCCAGCATAAACACGTAGTTCCTTGCTGGTAATAAATTCCAATGCGTTCCCCCCAAGAAGGTATTAGTTAGAACTTAAGTTTACCTTAAGTATATGCTTGAAAATAATTCCAGTCAAGGAATCCCCAATATCCTTATACATTAAAACTCGCCCGATACCTGTTGCAAAAAACGCATTAGCCCCGGTTACGATACCGGGGCTAATGCAGCGATACAACCGCCAGAACGGCTGTCAGGAGCAGGCACGAAGAGATTACCTTTATGTCCAGTAACTGGAAGGTCGAGGTGTGCAGGCTGGTACGGGGGCCGGCGCCAAAAGCGCGGGTTTCCATGGAGATGGCCATGGTCCGGGCCCGCTGGACAGACATGAGGAGGAGAGGGATGGCTAGGGGGATGAGGGCCAGATAGCGCTTGATAATATTACGGCCTTCCAGGTCGTAGGCCCGGGCCCGCTGGGCCTGGATGACCAGGCTCAATTCTTCCTGCAGGGTAGGAATAAACCTTAAAGAGGTTACCAGCATCAGGGCGTAAGTATAGGGCACCTTGAGTTTTTCCACAAAGGCGACAATCATATCCTTGGGCGGGGTGGTGGCGAGGAGAACGGGAATGGTGGAAGTCATGGCCAGCATCCTTAAAGCGAGCATGGTGCAGGCCTTGAGTCCCACGTCGGTGATGCGGCCGATGCCGGTGCCTGGTACCAGGGTAAAAACAACTTTTTTATTGGTATTGGCCGTATATGTTATCAGGATGAAGTAGACAGGGGCCTGGGCTTGCTGCGCTCCCTGCCTGTAAGCCCCGGCGCCATTGTGGCCAGCAAATTTGCCGGCGGCCTGTTGCTAACAATAGGCGGCAGCCTCCTGGTAATCGCTGCGGGCGGCCTGGCGCACTGGCTGGGCTGGTTTGCGCCCCGGGGCGGGGTCAGTCTAATCATATCCCTGGCTTTCTCCCTGGCCCTGGTGCTGGTTCTGGAAGGATTGTTTTTCCTGGTCTTCTTTACCTGGGATTATAAACGCGCTTCTAATGTGATGCTGTTACCCCTTTTGGGCCCTTTACCCCTGGCGTTCTCTTCCTTTTTCCGCCCGGTCATCAGGTGGGTGGTGGATCGTATAAGTGTAGATTCCTGGTACTACTTGATGGGCTTGCTGCTGGCATCCCTGATCTGCTACCTGGCCTTCGGGCTGCTGGCCGCATGGGCGTTCAGCCGGAGGGATGTAGGATAGGATATTCTCTGCTATAAATTTCCCCGGCCGGCAGGAGAAATCTGGCAGGGTAGAGAATTATTAAACAATAAGAGAGGTACAGGGGGAAGAACAGCGAAAGGGGAGAAGGGAAAAGTATGAAAAAGTGGTTTCAGGCGTTGATACTGGCTGTGGGCCTGATCCTGGCCCTGGCGCCGGCCGCCCTGGCCGGGACGGTCACCGGCGACCAGCTCCGCCAGGTATTTCCCCAGGCTCCGGCGCCGGGGAAGACCATAACCCGGGGTGAGTTTGCCGCCCTGCTGGCCCGGGCGGCGGGGATGCAGGTGAAGGGTAACCAGGCTGATATCCAGGGGGATGCCTGGTACAGCCCGGCAGTAATGGCTTTGAAGGAGAAGGGCGTCATCAGGGGCTACCCCGACGGCGGCCTGCACACCGACCAGCCGGTCAGCCTGCTGGAAGCGGCGGTGATGGTTTCCCGGGTCCTGGGGTTGCCGGACGGTGTCGCCGCGCCGGAGGTAAAGGGGTCCCTGGGGCGGGAGAGCTGGGGTTATACCCCCTATGCCTGGCTGGTACGGGCCGGCCTGCTGCAGCCCGGCCAGGACGCCGGGGGATTCCTTACCGTGGACGAAGGCATTGCTTTCCTGGCCGGGGTTTTTGGCAGCGATCCGGAGGCGGAAAAGATTGCTCAGGCCGCCCAGCAGGCCCAGGCTAAGGTCAAAGACCTGAAATTCGCCGGCAGCATGGCTATAAGCGTGCGCCTGCGGCCGGGGGTGGCCGGGGAAGTGCCGGCAGTTTTTTCCATGCAGGGCAATATCATGCAGGGCAATATCGAGAGCGAGTTCAGCTATCCCCTGAGCCTGCACCAGAAGGTGGACATGACCCTTCGCTTGCCGGTAGAGAAACTGCCCGGTAAAGACCTGTCAACGGGCGGTAAGATGCAGATGACCATGGAACAGTACCTGGTGGACGGGACGATGTACCAGAAGGTAGAGGCTCCCGGTATGGAAAAACCCCAGTGGATGAAGCTGCCCAAAGGAGCCCTGCCGGACCTGGAAGCCTTGGTGGAACAGAGCAGGAACTCGGCAGGGTTACCGCCGGGGCTAAAGGACAGCTTCCATTTCCAGTACTTGGGTGAGGGTATAGAGAACGGGCATAAGGTTCACCGTATCGCCTACTACGGCCGGATTGACGACTGGCAGGCCCTGATAAAGGCCCTGCCCGGAGGGTTGACCACGGAGATGGAGCAGGCCCTGAACCAGGCCGGCGGCGTCTTGAAGTCCATTTCCTTCTGGGGTGTGGAAGCCATCGGCGTGGAGGACAATCTTACTTATGCCTCGGAAATGACCAGCCTGGTCGCTTTTGCGGATAAATACCAGGAAGAAATTGTGCCCCTGGAAACAATGACCATCAACGTGAAGGTTACGGATTTTCAGTATAACAGTGGCGTAAAGATCCAGGTGCCTGCCGAGGCCCTGACGGCACCGGAAGTACCCCTGACACCCTCACAACCGGATGCAAAATCATCCGGGAGCCAGCAGATGTAAGGGTGAGGCTATAAACGGCAGAGCGGGATATTCAAGCCCCAGCCGGCGCGTGATTCGGCCGTTGCAGGTCAAAAAGGACTAGGGGGCCACGTATCCGGAAGGACGTGGCCCTTTTTCTGTACCCTTTTTGCCCCGGCCGGCGTCTTTTGTTTATAACCGGCCAGCAGTAGGCCGGATGCCTCGCGTGTGGTCAGCAGTACCCGGTCCCTGTCCCCGGAACCCTTTACGGGTTTGACTGTCGGGATGATAGTCCTGACCTGCGCCGGGATGGTACTTATCGTAAATAGGATTTATAACCAGGCTGGTTAAACCGGTCAGCGACAGAGCGCGGTTCCGGTGGCGCATCACGCCCTGCGGCAGGTCTTTCGGGGACCGGTTGCCGCCCGCACAAAAAGACCCCCTGCCTGGCAAGGGGGCTTTCATTACCAAAAATCTCGTTCCTCGTTTAATCAGTCCCTGTGGAGGTCAGGGTTCTATTTTCGTGCCCAGCACATGTAAAAATTTGGCCAGCCACTCCGGGTGGGCGGGCCAGGCCGGTGCGGTGACCAGATTCCCATCTACTACCGCTTGATCTACCTCTACCTCCACCCACCTGCCGCCGGCGTTTTCAACCTCCGGTTTCAGTGCCGGATAGGCGGTGCAGGCTTTGCCCGCGAGAGCGCCGGCGGCCGCCAGCACCTGGGGACCATGACAGATGGCGGCTATCGGCTTGTTAGCCCGGGCAAAGTGGCCTACGATTTCCAGAACTTCAGGATTGAGGCGGATATATTCCGGCGCCCGTCCCCCGGGGATTACCAGGGCGTCAAATTCTGCGGCCTTAATATCGTCGAAGGACGCATTTAAGGTAAAGTTATGCCCCGGTTTTTCGCTGTAAGTCTGATCGCCCTCAAAATCGTGGACGGCTGTCCGCACCCTTTCACCGGCCTTTTTCCCGGGGCAGACGGCATGGACGGCATGCCCGACCATCAGCAAGGCCTGGAACGGCACCATCACCTCGTAATCTTCCACATAATCACCGACCAGCATCAAGATCTTTTTGCTTCCCACGGCGGCTCCCTCCTTGAATTTTTGATAAGGATTCGACGCGGGACAATCTTTTCCTTTTTTGGGGTTGTAAATCTTACGTGCAGGTTCAGGGAGAAGATCACCAGGATCGCTGCAGGTCTTCCTTTGTGGTACAATACAGGCTGCGCCAGGGAGGCGGCATGATGGGGAGGGCGGTAGCGATAATTAATCGGGGTTATTATCTAAACATCTTGATATGCTAGCTGCCAGGATTTTATAATTTAAGCGGGGGAATAATTTCTGCCGGAAGTAATGCAGGTTTAATAATGCTGGAAGCAGTAACCAGAGAGCTGGGTACTCCGGGAAATATAGCTAAAAAGATAAGGGTAAACCAAAGATAATCACAAGCCGGGTGACTTACGCTGAGCACAACCTGCAGATGTGGAGTAGTATCCGCAAGATGGGAGCGAAAATACCACGGGGGCGATGATTTTGCGTCTAGGTGCGGCCCAGATGTTTATCGCCGACAGCATGGCGGTCAATGAGGCGACAATCTTGCGCCTGGCCGGGGAAGCAGCCGGGCGGGGCGTGGAACTGCTGGTTTTCCCGGAAATGGGCCTGACGGGGTATAACCCGGCTGCCCTGGGCCGGCCGGGGTTTAAGGAAGAGCTGGAGGGCGCCCTGGCCAGGATTGCCAGGAGAGCAGCAGACCTGGGGGTGGGTTTGATTGTCGGCCGGGCCGAGTTTGCCGGCGAACGATTGTTCAACTCCGCCTCGGTGTTCCTGCCCGACGGCAGCGTCCATACCTACCGCAAGATCTACCTGACGGACGCCGAGGCCCGCTATTTTACCCCGGGCACCGGGCATCTGGTCTTTAACTATAAGGGGAGCAAATTCGGGGTCATCATCTGCCGCGATCAGAATTACCCCGAACTGGCCCGGCAGATAGCGGCGGAAGGAGCACGGGCCCTCTTCATCCTTTCCGCCCACTACTACCAACCGGGCGAGGCCCGCTGGAAGCTGCCCAAAAACCGTGCCCTGCCCATCGCCAGGGCGGTGGAGAACCACTGCTACGTCCTCCTGGCCAACGCCGTGGGCAGCCACATCGGTATGGTGAGCCTGGGAAACAGCCTGATCGCCGACCCCGAGGGCGGCCTGGTAGTTATGGCTGATGAAGCCTCGGAGACGCTGCTGACCTGCGACCTGCCGGGGGACAGCCAGTGTAGCTGAAAGGGGTAAGACCGGCTGGTGCAGCAGCAAAAACGCCGGTTCCATGTGGCCAGCCCCTACCGCGACACCCTGCGGAAGGCCAGATAAGAATAAACCGTGGTACTAACTACGGCTATGGCCGGGCCGGCCATGCCCAGGATGAAGTTTGCCGGCGGTGGCAGGAAGGCCGCGACGATAAACATGAACCCGGCCAGGATAAAGGTATAACCGGAAAAGCGGTGGGTACGCCGCCAGACTTCCTCATTGGCCAGGGTCCAGGGTGTACGGATACCGAAGAAGTAATTGAGACGCGCCTGGGGCAGGTAGTTGCCGATCAGGATAAAGAGCAATCCTATCGCCAAGGGTACTACCCGGCCGACCAGGTTGGCCGGGCCGCCCAGGGCCACGACCAGGGTGGTGGCATAAATCCCCCCCATAAAGAAGACCATCCCCAGGCGCACTACCTGGTAGGCCCGGTCAAAGCGGGGATAGTTTTCCCGCTTGGGATCCAGGTAAGGGACAAAAAGCAGGAGCAGGTAAATGCCCCCGGTCATCAGGGGCAGGGCGAAGGCGCCCCAGAAGCGGTTGAAGTAATTATCCACTTCACCCCGGAAGTTCCAGTGGGACGGGACCAGGTCCGGGAGATGGGGGTAGACCAGGATGCCGGCGACCAGCATGGCCACCAGGACCATCAGGGCGGGCCAGTCACGGGTTATCATTTCCTTGCTAACGCGGTACTTATTTTCCATCTTTAACTCCCCCTTTTCTGGCTGGCTGTCGCTCCGTTATTATCCCCAGCATGTCGAAGAGCCATCCTGCAATGTCCTGAAAAACAGTGGTGTTCAGGGAATAGATGACGTACTGGCCCTTTTTCTCATCCTGCACCAGCCCCGCCTCCTTAAGGACATTGAGGTGGTGGGAAATGGTCGGCCAGGAGAGGTCGAAGGCTGCGGCAATCTCTCCGGCGGCCATATCCCCCCGGGCCAGCCGGCGCAGGATTTCCCGGCGGGTGTCATCGCCCAGGGCCTTGAAGAGGGTGTTTAACCCCATGGCCTTTCATCCTTCCCTTCCGGGATATTTAGAAACAAATCTAATTAACCACAATATAACTTTCGCCAGCTTGTTTGTCAAGGGAAATGGCTATTAGAAAAACAACAAAGAGGGGGGCGCGCTAGTGGTCTAACCGGCCACTCCTCCTTTAAAGAAGTCGACGGTCAAGGATTAATTGCGCCAGGGGTATCCCGCAAACACCGGCGATTATTAAAAGACTCGGGTAGAGGGGCAGGCAGTACTCCCATATGTGGCGATAAAATAATTCGAAGGCGGCCGGGCTGAGACGGTAAATGATAGCGAGGAGGCATGAACTCCCGAAAATTACCGGTGCCAGCGGGGCCAGCAGCCAGAGAAGCACCATCATCAAGACGAAAACGGTTAACAATTTAAAGGCAGGCAAGGCTTCACCTTCCAGGAATTATTTTGCCTTAAAACGATTGCACAAATGTTATTAAATTGGCAAAGTTATTGCGGATTGTTTCCTGGCGTTTTTGTACTATACCGGCACGGCGGTTAAAAGGGGTAAAGGGCTCAAGTATTATCAGCGAATCTGTCTGGCAAGGCCGCCGCCAAACATGTTAACTAAAAAGCTTCAGCTCCGGTTGACCGGAGCTAAAGCTTTAGTAGCCAGATGGTTAATTGCTCACAGTCCCCAGGGCTTTATTCAATGCAGTGACGCCTTCGACAGGCAGGGAAACCCTGCCGGCATCGCGGCCTTGTTCATCATAGCCCCGGGCGAAGAGCGCGGTAGCCAGGATGGTTTCTTTAGGGATGGGGAAGATCCAGACCTGTTCACCGCTGGTTTCCGCTTGCTTGCCGGCCTGGCCGAGAAGGGTATAATCCTTCTCCGTTATCCCCGTTCCTGTCGGTATAGCCCAGATCTCCACCCAGGCCAGATGCTGGCCCTTAACCACCAGGTTGGGCCTGGCAATGGTAAAGCTGGTAAGCTGGGTGGCAGGGGCCGGTATGCCACCGGCCGGGGTGACGGACCGGACCCGCAGCAAGGGACCGCGCATATACATGCTGGGTTCCCCGCTTATTACCCCGGCTACGATTACCTCCCGGCCGGCGTATTTTTCTAGATCCTGGGCTGCGACAGGATAGCCCTTATCCGGAACCAGGACCAGGCGCCCCCGGGCGGTTTCCAGCTCATAGTGACGGCCTTCCACGTCGCTGACTACGATTTTCCCGCTTACCCGGGTGGTTTGGTCCAGGTAGTAGATGCTTATCCAGGCGGGGTAGTAGTTGCCGTAGTAGCCGGGCGAGCCGTTCAGGTTCCGTACCAGTTCTACCGCCGGGCCGCCGGCCAGGGGCTGCCGGTAAAGGGAACCGCTGTCGCGGCGGTCCAGGCGCAGGTAGGTGAGATTCTGGCCGTCCGGGGAGACGGAGGGGTAGTAGTCGGCGGTGCCAGCCGGGCCGGAGGTTACGGGCACGGCTTTACCATCGAGCTTCTGCCACCAAATGCGCTGGCCGGGCACCAGGACCCGGGCGTCGTTTTGCCGGTTGCCCTCCCAATACTTATTTTCCGGGCCGCGGCAGTAGAGGACGCCGCTATCTGCGGCTGGCAGCCACACCGGCATAGTATCTACCTGGCCGGTCTGGCCGTAATCGGTGCTCTTCCCCCCGGCCTTCAGGTCGACGATGGTTAGTCGCTTTCCAATAGTGGCATCCCGGCCGCCGCCCCGGATATAGGCCAGCCGGCTGCCGTCCGGGGACCAGGCCAGCCACCCGGAGTAATTAAGGGTTACCCCCAGGTCCAGGGGCTTGCCGGGCTGCTCCAGATCCAGGACCTGAAGGTCAACGGCGTCGGCGGGCAGGGACGCCGAGTTGGGGTGCAGGTGATAGGCCAGGTAGCGGCCGCCGGGCGACCAGCTAAAACCATAAGCAAAGGAGGGGTAGACCTCACCTATGGGGGTGCCGGCCTCGCCCAGGGTTAGAATGTTGCTGCGTTCGCCCTTCAAGGTCAGGCGGTCAATGCGCAGGGGTTCATCCTGCGTGCGCGGCAGGGAGACGGCTAGGCTCTGACCGTCCGGGGCCCAGGCGAAGTCTTCCACCAGCTCACCTTTGTCCGGTATCAGCGTCGTTACTCTAGCCTGGCCGCTTTCTATAGCGGCGAGCTTCAGGTTCATATCCGGGGCGTAACCGCCACCCGGCCCCTGGGTACTGTAGGCCAGGATGCTGGCCACCGGCGACCAGGACGCCTTTGCCAGCACCGGCCGCTGGTCTACCTGGAAGGCGCCGCTACCGTCGGCCCTCACTACCCACAGGTAGGGCTTGCCGGCCCGGAACTCCGACGTCTCCCATTGCAGGTAGGCCAGCCACTGGCCGTCGGGGGACCAGCCCAGAATTTGCACGGCGCCGTCCTTCGTCACCGGCCCGGCCCCGGCCTGGCTGCCGTCCAGGAGCCAGAGGTGATTGTTGGCGGTGAAGGCCACCCGGGCCGGGAAGGGTGCTGCGTATACCCGCTCCGGCACTGCGGGCGGCGGGGTGGTGATGGCGACCGTCAAGGTCAGGGCGTTCCAGGAGACCCCGGCGCCCAGGGATTCCGCCAGGAAGCGTGCCGGCGCCAGGACACGGCCGTTACGTACCTGCACGGGTACGGACAAGGATAGCCGTTCCTCATTCTTGTATACATCTTTGCTGCCGGCCACCATTTTGATGGTCGTTTGCGGCCCTGTTATTATTACCTCATTGGTCCCTTCGTTCCAAGTCACCCGGGCTTGGAGGGCTTCCGCCAGGGCCCGCACGGGTGCCAGGACGTAGCCGTCCTGGATTATGGCCGGCTCCTCCAGGTTGAGTTCCTGGCCGTCGACAAAAATAGTGATACCTCCCGTCCCGGCCAGGCCTGGGGCGGGGAAGAACCCCGCCAGCAGGAAGAATAAGGCCAGCAGGACCAGGGACTTAAAGGGTTCTTTAGCGTAATGCATGGAAGAGCCTCCTGTTATCTACATTGAGATTTAGCCTGGCAAAAACAGTCCTGTTAGGGTAAGCCCTGACGATCGCCGGTGGTGACCGGCCGGGATTTTTACCTGGCACCGCCATTACCCCTCTCTGCCTTTTTTTGCTTCCATGATACCCAGACGCCAGGAGAGGGGAAATGGTTCCAGTTTTTAGTGATATTTTCCGGTGGAACGCCGCAGGTCTACTTCCTTGCGCCTGGCGTATGGGCTTTAACCGGGGTGGGAGATACTAGTGGCAAGCCAGGAATAATAGGGGGTTGCGGCATAAAAATGGGCCAGGGCCGGCAATATATACGGTCCCAATTGCTGAAGCGACAGCTCCACTTGACCAACCTGGACAAGGTTTTCTGGCCGGAAGGTCTGACCAAGTTTGATCTTATCAAGTATTATGTCGACATGGCTCCCTTTCTCTTGCCCTACCTCCGGGATCGCCCCCTGGTCCTTAAGCGCTACCCGGATGGCATAACAGGGGAGGCCTTTTACCAGAAAGAGTGCCCTGCCTATGCCCCGGACTGGGTTACGACCCTGCCTGTCTATCATGCTGATAGCAGCAAGACTATTAATTATGTTCTCTGTAATAATGAAGAAACCCTGATCTGGCTGGCCAATCAGGGGTGTATCGAGGTCCATGCCTGGCTCTCCAGGGCCGGCCGCCTGGAATACCCCGATATCGCCGTCATGGATCTGGACCCAAGTGCGGGGGCAACTTTTAAAGATGTCTTGGATATCGCCCTCCTGGTCCACCAGGCTTTAAAGGAGTTTAACCTCAGCGGCTATCCTAAAACCTCCGGTGCTACTGGGTTGCATATCTTTATCCCCCTTGAACCTCGCTGGACCTTTCACCAGGTGACAGCCGCCATGGGGTACCTGGCGCGGCTGGTCGCCGGGGTTTACCCCCGCAAGGCCACCACCGAACGGTCGATCCCGAAGCGTAAAGATCGGGTCTACCTGGACTACCTGCAGAACGTCCGCGGACGGTCCATGGCCTTCCCCTACAGCCTGCGACCCTTACCCGGGGCGCCGGTTTCAACGCCCCTGACCTGGGAGGAGGTAAAGAGGGGGATGTTCAGCCCCAAAGACTTCAACATCCACACCGCCCGGGAGCGCCTGCAGGCGTATGGCGACCTTTATCGGGGTTTTCTGGCGCAACCAAACGATCTGGAACCGCTGCTTAAACTGGCCGGGGTTTAAACTTCGGACGGATGTCCCTATCAGCCAACCTCTCGGAGCAGAACTATATCCATTAACGTTATTGGCAAACCGGGAAACAGAGAAGACTTGAAGACAGGCGAAGAGGCAAAATTACCTTTCTTATCTCCTGCTCCTTGTTAAAATTTAGAAACGTATTACCACAAAAAAGGAGCAGGTGATGGTCACCTGACGTAAAGGTTGTAATTGCCGCTTGAGGCAAATAAGCCCCCGGGCTCCGTCAGTAATGCACTCCGGGGGCTTCTGATTTTTACTGCAGGTAATCTTCCAGTTCCTTCAGGTCGTTGATATCAAAAATGCTATCGATAATCTGTTGCAGGACATAAACGTCCTGCTCTTTGATTCTGGCCAGATACTCCCGGGGTATTTTGCGGAACTTCTTTCTTAAGAGCCTGATGGTCACGTCCAGTAAGGATTCCTGCTGTCCCTTTTCTATACCCTTTTCCATACCCTTTTCCATGCCTTTTTCTATGCCCTTTTCCATGCCCTTTTCAAATATCCGCTGGTAGCCGGCGGATTCCTCGATGCTAAGCATTTGTTCCACTCCCGGAAAACAAGGTCAATTGCTTTTTTGTCGAAAACCAGGCCGGCGAATATCTCCGCCCGCAACAGCACGGTTTTTTAGTTTCCAGGTCCAGGTCGCTGTTGATAATATCCTCCGCGCAGCGCCGGAGGAATTCCTTACCACCTTTTTGGCGCTTTTCCCTGTCCACTACAGGTAGCAAGGAAAGCATTGGAAACCCTGTTTTTCTCCCTGCGGTTAATGTCTGTGCTTTAGGGAGATGCTTCTTTAGCTTCTGTAGCTAGAGATTTCATTTCATTTAAAATGAAGACGGCCGTAATTATGACCGAAAGGCCATCGGCAATGGGAGCCGTTCGCCAAACGCCGTTTATGCCCCAGAAGTGAGGAAGGATAAGCAGCAACGGGATGAAAAACAGAACCTGCCGCGACAGGCTGAGTATTGCCGCCTGTACCGCTTTGCCCACGGCCTGGAAATATTGCGAACATACGATTTGAAAACCGAGCATAAAGATCATGCAGAAAAACACGAGCATCGCGTCGGCAGTCATTCTGGTAAGAGCGATGTCGCCTTTGGTGAATATTCCTGCGATCTCGACTGGCCAGATACGCATAACCAGATAACCTGTTACGGAAACGCAGCTACCGGCAAATATCGCCTTTTTTAAGGTTGCCTTAACCCGGTCAAACCGGCGGGCGCCATAATTAAACCCGATAAGTGGTTGCGCACCCTGGCTGATGCCCAGAATGGGCATGAACAATAAAGTGATAATGCTCATAAGTATTCCAACCGCGGACAAACCTAAATCACCGCCATATGTCAAGACGGATTTATTCAAGATTACCTGTTGCAGGCAAGTGGCTAGTTCCATTGCAAACGGGGCAAAGCCTATGGAAACAATGCTTAAGAGAATTGGCAGCCGTGGCCGAAAGTTTCTTAACTTTAATTTGATCAGGCTGCGGCCGGTTAAATAATAGCTTAACACCCATATCGTAGAGAATAATTGACCTAGTACGGTCGCCAGAGCCGAGCCTTTGATCCCCATTCCTACTTGAAAAACGAATGTATAATTTAAAACCCCGTTGATTAGAGCACCCAGTACCTGGGTGGACATGGCCATCACGGGATTGCCTTCCGCTCGGATAAAATTGTTCATGCCCATGCTAAGGCCTCCAAATACCGAACCCAGCATAATAATATGCATAAAATCACGGGCATAAGGCAAAACCTCGGAACTGGCCCCGAACAGTCTTAAAATAGGTTCTGGAAATAACAGATAGATAATCGAAAAACAGAGAGGTAATAATACCAGTAATGAGGTAGCGTTGGCTGCTACCACTTCCGCCTCTTCCTTTTTTTGTTCCCCCAACCGGATGGAAATCAAGGCAGTAGCTCCTACCCCTATCAAAAGGGACAACGCCAGTAGTATTATCATCAAGGGGAAGGCTACGGTGGTAGCGGCGATTGCCAGAGTACCGACCCCGCGTCCCACGAATGCCCGGTCTACAATGTTATAGAGAGCATTGCACATCATTCCTACAATAGCCGGCCAGGAAAACTGCCACAATAGGCGCCCGACAGGACCAGACTCGAGTTCCTGAGAACGTTCGACTGTCAAGAAACATCTTCCTTTCACAGGTGTTCGATTATTTCTACTGCCCTTCTCAAGTTCGCTATCAATTCCTCCACCTCCGGTCTGTCAAGCTTCTTCAGGATATTGAGGAGTATTTCTTGATGTTCGGCCATAACCCTTTCCATGTGAGCTTTGCCCCGGTCGGTGAGCAAGACCGGGGTTTTCCGCCGGTCGCTGGGTGTATCCACACGGGCAACAAACCCCATCTCTTCAAGAGAATCCAAAAGTGTAGTAAGGCTTCCCTTCTCTAGATCAAGCTTCCTGCTAAGTTCGCTTGGAGTGGCTTCTCCTTCGAAGTAAAGCAAGGAGATTAACTTTTCCTGGTTCTTCTTTAGCTTCGTACCCCGGCTCCCGCCAGCTCTAAAAGCACAAAGAAACTTCTTATTATTAAGCCCCATAAACCTTATAAGGGTGCTGTGTAACTCCCCGGCCAATTCCTTATCTACACCTTCTCCTGGATCTGGTTCCACAGCTCTGGCCTCCCTCTTCATTTTCGGCTGTTCTTCTCAACTTCTTTTAGTTAGAATTATTACAGTAAGAATTCTAACATAAATGGAAACCTGAATCAATATTTAGCCCTCTCTACTTTGGGCAAAAAAAGGCTCGGCCTGAACGGCCGGGCCTTTTGATGGATTAAGTTGGTTTGAGTTGAACCCAGGTTTTGATGCCGGCCCCGGCCAGACTTTCTAGGGCCGCCAGGCGCCGGGAGGGAGAAGGCGCGCCGGGCTCCAGCATACGGGCCAGTTTTTCATCCAGGGTAGTAATGGTAAAGCTGACCTCGGCAGCAGGCATTGATTTTAAAAGCTCTGCATCTCTTAGGACCAGGTCGGATTTGGTAAGGATGGAGACCTTTAATCCGCTTTTGGTTAACAATTTCAGGCAGCTTTGCGTTAGGCTATATTTCTTTTCTATTGCCTGGTAGGCATCGGTAACGCTGGCGAGCATAACCCTGCCCTTTTTAGGCCGCCGTAACTGGCTGGCCAGTACGGCAGTGAAGTTGGTCTTGACCTGGACGAAGGAGCCCCATTTTTCCTGGCGGTTGCTGAAGTGCGCCATGCAGCTGGCGTAACAATAAATACATCCATGGGAGCAGCCGCTATATGGGTTCAAACAATAATCAATGCCAGGGATGCGGGAACGGTTGAGGGCGCTGCGACAGGCGGTCTCATATAATTTAAACATGGCAGTCTACCTTCCTCCATTGTCCCGGATACGGTGTGGTACACCTGTCCTGCAATAGTCCCCGGCCCGAATGCAGGCTGCAGAAGTTTACACTACTTTGAACAGCTTAATCGGCCGTACCCAGGGTATGATTAAGGCTGGTGGCCCCGGTGAAGGGCAGGGAAACCCTCTCGATCTCCAGGCCCTGCGTATTGAAGCCTTTAGCGAAAATCTCTGTGGCCAGGATGGGTTTGTCAGGAATAGGGAAGGTCCAGAGCTGCTGACCTGCTATTTCCGACTTTTTTACGGCCTGACCCAGGAGTTGATAATCCTTCTCGGTTATCCCCGTCCCGGTGGGAACGGCCCAGATCTCCACCCGGGCCAGGTTTTTTACCTGGACCACCAGGTAGGGCCAGGCAATGGTAAAGGAGGCGATACCAGCAGCGGAGCTTTCCTCGTCGCTACCCGCCGGGGTAGGGGACTGGACCAGACTGACGGAGTTTACCCGCATAAGGGGCCCCCGCATGTAGATATTGGGCTCGCTGGTGAGGGTCCCGACCACCATCACCACCTTGCCGGCGTATTTCTCGAGGTCTTTAGCCACGCCGGTGGAACCCTCTTCCGGCAGCAGCACCAGGCGGCCCCGGCCGGTTTACAGTTCAAAGTGACGGCTTTTGACGTTGCTCACCACCAGCTTACCGGTGGCCATGGTTTTATTCAAGTAGTAAATGCTTACCCAGGCCGGGTAATAGTTGCCGTAGTAACCCGCCCAGCCGTTTATGTTTCGTACCAGCTCCACCGCCGGACTGCCGGCCAGGGACTGCAGGCATAGAGAGCCGCTGCCGGCGCTGTCCAGGCGCAGGAAGTAGAGGTCCTGCCCGTCCGGGGAGACGGAGGGGTAGCAGTCGGCGTTTTCGGGCGGTCCGGCTGTCAGGGGACGGGCCTGGCCGCTATTTGCCGCCAGCCAGATGCGCTGGTCGCTCCTCCCTGGTGGTGTTACTGGAAAAAGAGCCATCCTGGGCGCTGCGGGTTAAAACTTGGGGCTTATGTCTCCTGCCGGTAGTGCTCCTTATTGGCCATACCGTTGTCTGGGCTGTGGTACTGGGCGGAACTCTGCTGGTCATGTTCCTGGGAGCCGGTTTTTCCCGGATAAAAATAATAGCCGGCTTCGTAGCTGGCCTCCTGGCCGCCTTTCTCTACCTGGCGACCCTGGCTCCCCCCTATATTACGACCCGCCTGTTATATGGCTGGCTAAAACCCCTGGCCGATCCCACGGGTGCGGGGTATCTACTACTTACCATTCGCCAGCATCTCGCTGCCGGGGGGACCTTCGGCGCCGGGATAGGCAACGACCAGGCCGCCTTGCTCCCGCCGTTGCCGGAAGCCTCCCGGGAACTCATCCTGGCTCCCGTGATGCAACAAACGGGCTGGCCCGGCGGCCTAATTCTGATGACCTTCCTACTGGCTCTGCTTCTCTATATATTCCGGGCCTTCAACCGGACCGACGACCTCTATGGCCGCGTCCTGGGGTACGGGATTACCGCTTTTCTAGGAATCCGCTTTGCCTGGAATACGGCCATGATCTTCGGCCTTTTACCGGTGGCCGGTATCGGCCTGCCTTTTGTCAGCTATGGCCCTTCTTTCCTGGCCCTGGATTTCTGCTTGGTGGCCCTGGCCTTGAACATCACCGCCAGGCAGTCCGGCCGGGCACTTATCCCGGACGGTGGGGGGAACGACCCGATCTGATGGGCAGTAGTCAATCTAACAAATTATCTGCCTGCACCAGTGCTTTAAAAACGTGAGCAATCTAGCCGGGCAGGCCAAGCAGAAAAGGAGCAGAAACAAATGATATTCCTTAAATTCTGGGGCTTTCTTTCGGTGGCTTTACCATTTAAAGCTTCTCGCCAAAACAAACGCCTAAATAAGCACGGGCCCCTTGACTCTCCCCCAAGGGGAATCTTGTAGAATAAAGCTGGAGGCCAGCCATGGAAAAGTATCCTATCGGGACGTTAGCCCGTAAAAGCGGCGTATCTGTAAAAACTATCCGTTACTACAGCAATATGGGACTGCTCCCACCCGTCGAGGTTACCGGGGCAGGCTACCGGCTGTACAGTGACCGGGAATTGCTGCGCTTACAGCAGATCACCATCCTGCGCTTTCTTGGCGCTTCCCTCAAGCAGGTTAAGGCGGTATTGGCCCAGGAGTTAGCTTTGCCCGACCTTTTGACCGCCCAGATTGCAGCTGTGGATGCCGAGATTGAACGCTGGCGCAGGCTACGAAGCATTATCACCCGGGCCAGTGAAGGGCTCCGTCACCAGGAGCAACCATGGCACTACCTCCGTAATTTAATGGGGGTGATTAAGATGACACAGGAAGAAAGAGCGCAATGGTGGGGTGAGTGGTGGCGTAAGCGCTTGGCCGACTCCCCCTTGCCGGAAGAATTCGTGCAAGGGTTTGTCCAGGATATTCAAAATAGCATCACGGCCGAACCTACCGAAGCCGAAGAGGATTTTATACTGGCGGCCCAGGAGGGTAGAAAAGAAACCTACGTTGCCAACACTGTAGAGCGGTGGACCAAAGACCATCATCATATGAGTTACGATGAATGGCTAACACGTGTAAGGGAGATTTTTGGCCGCTTCCGCGCCCTTGTCGACGCAGCTCCGGACGATCCTCTGGTACAAGCAGCGGTGGAAGAGTATATTCGATTAAGCGGGCCTTTAACCGCAACTACGGTTAAACGGCTGCTGGACAACATAAACCGGCCCGTCATCCGCCGCATGGCCCAAGCTGCAGACTTGCTCGACACCACCCAACAGATGGAGCGGGTGTATCAGCTTATCCAGGATGCCCTTAAAATTCGCTTGCGACGCCTTTCACCGGGGGAGATCCAGAATTGACCGGTAGCCCGGCGGAAGTTGGAAGCAGTTCCTGTGCAGACGGTCTAAAGTGTTGAGTAAAAAAAGGCCACCGGGGAATAACCCCCTGTGGCGGTTTTGTTTCTTCCCGGATCAGACACCGGCATGCTATGCACATGATCCGATTGATCTTTACTGCAGGTAATCTTCCAGTTCCTTCAGGTCGTTGATATCAAAAATGCTATCGATAATCTGTTGCAGGACATAAACGTCCTGCTCTTTGATTCTGGCCAGATACTCCCGGGGTATTTTGCGGAACTTCTTTCTTAAGAGCCTGATGGTCACGTCCAGTAAGGATTCCTGCTGTCCCTTTTCTATACCCTTTTCCATACCCTTTTCCATGCCTTTTTCTATGCCCTTTTCCATGCCCTTTTCAAATATCCGCTGGTAGCCGGCGGATTCCTCGATGCTAAGCATTTGTTCCACCTCCCGGAAAACAAGGTCAATTGCTTTTTTGTCGAAAACCAGGCCGGCGAATATCTCCGCCCGCAACAGCATGGTTTTTTTAGTTTCCAGGTCCAGGTCGCTGTTGATAATATCCTCCGCGCAGCGCCGGAGGAATTCCTTACCACCTTTTTGGCGCTTTTCCCTGTCCACTACAGGTAGCAAGGAAAGCAATCGCTGGTGGGGGCTGTTTTTTAATTCTTCATAGGTTATATTACCCACATCGATAAGGTGGTAACGATAATCCAACAAGTTTTGGTCGCCCAGTCGATACTCAAGTTGACTGGTCATGTTCATTTGCCACTGGCCAAAGTAGATGACTATTTGGTAGACCGGCAGGTGGTAGGTTTTGTGGATTTCCAGGGCGTAGCGCAACATACGGTAGGGCATCTCATCATCATTACGGCTCTGGAATTCCAGGTGGATGGCCAAAGGACCCTGCTGGCTTTCAGCCTTCATTACCAGGTCGGAAACCCTGGTTTCTACCTGGGGAAACTCGATTTTTAAGTCGCCTGTTACCCTGGCCTCAAAGTGGCCAAAGTAGTTGATGAGTTCCTGGGTTTCATCGGCGAAAAGGTCCTTGATGGTGATATCATACCTGTTACCACTTTTCGGCTGCAAATAAACCACCACCTGCCTTAAGTTTATTAATGAATTATTGCCGGGGCAAGTCTGTTCGGAAATCTTTATGATGGTTTACAGCTCACCGTGTTTTCTGCTCCCTGCTTCTGTGTTAAAATTAGGAACGAATTACCATAAAAAAGGAGCAGGTGATGGTCCGGTATGAAGGTATCGCGTATAGTTGTCATTCTTTTATTCTTATTGCTGCTCCCGCCCGCAGCCGCCTGGGCCGACCCCTGGCAGGACTACCGGCGTGCCGGGGAATTGGAGGCCGGTGACCCGGTCACGGCCGAAAGCCTCTACCGCAGCGCCGCCGCTGCTTTTGAGGCCAGCGGCGACCTGAAGAACGCCGGCCTGGCCTGGCAGAAGATCTTTCACCTCTGCGACCGCCAGGGGAAATTGGCCGAAGCCGGGGCCGCCTACGTGAAGGAGGCCGCCCTCTTCCAGCAGGCTGGGGTACCCGACTGGGCCTGGGGGGATACAGCCCGGGGCGAGAGCCTGAAATCGGTACTGCGTCTCTTTTTCCCGGTGCCGGACCCCGGGCGGATAACCCTGGCTAAATTTGAGCCGGCTGCCGGCACCTACCTGGGCCTTTACGAAGAGCGGGGGCCTGCCGGGAACGACTACAACCGGGTCAAAGACCTTTACGGCCGGCAGCACGCCCTCTTTTTAGGCTACGGCCACATCTACGGGCCGGGCAACTTTGTTTTGCCCCGGGATGCCATGGAGAAGGCCCGGCAGGTCCCCGGCGCGGGCCTGGTCCTGGCCCTGGAGCCCAACGGCGGCCTGGAGGGCCTGCGAGAGGGGGATTTGGTGGCTATCGCCCGGGAGCTCGCCGCCTTTAAAATCCCGGTTTTTCTCCGTTTCGCCTCGGAAATGAACATGGAGGGCACCAACGCCTGGCATGGCGACCCCGCTACCTACGTCACCTGGTTTCGCCGGGCGGCGACCATCATGCGCCGGGAAGCCCCCAACGTGGCCCTGGTCTGGAACCCTTTTGATATCGTCCAGCCGGAGGGGGTCAAAGCCACGGCCCTGGAATATTACCCCGGCGATGACTATGTCGACTGGGTGGGCGTCAACTTCTACAGCGACTACTACCTGAGCGGCCGCGCCGACCAGCCGGGGGCGGGTCTGGATCCCCTGCAACGCCTGGACTACTGGTACCGCATTTTCGCCGGCCGCAAGCCCCTAATGGTGGGCGAGTTCGCCATCGCCCACACGGTGTTGAGCCCCGGCAGGGCCGATGTCAGCCGCTGGGCCGCCTTCAATATTCGTAAATTCTACCGCACCCTGCCCCTTCTCTACCCGCGGGTCAAGGCGGTGGTCTACTTTGATCTCAACGAAAGCGACCCCCTCTACACCCAGGCGAAGGTGAGCGATTATCGCCTGGATGACAACCAGGAGGTGTTGACCGCCTACCGGGAGGCCATCGCCGGCCCCCACTACCTGGAGCAGGTCGGCCAGGAGGCCCCAGGGACTTACCGGGAACTTGAGGACGGTATGGCCATCCAGGGGGAAATTACCCTGGGGGCCGCCGTCAAGCTCTACGACCCCTTCATCAGCAGGGTGGAGTATTACTTAAATGGTGAGCTTCTGAGTAGCCCTGCCAGCCCGCCCTACCAGTTGACCGTTGACTTCAACCGCCTGCCCGGAGAAGGCAGCCTCGTAGTTAAGGCCTATGACAGCCAGGGCCGGGAAGCCATTAGCCACACCTTTACCGTATTCGGCAGCGCCATTCCAGTGGCCACTTTTACCCCCGGGCAGAAGGGCTACACCATTAATGGCCAGGCGCAGGAGATGGATGTCGCTCCCTTTATCGAAAACGGCCGCACCTACGTCCCCCTGCGCTACCTGGCTCTGGGCCTGGGTGTTCCCGAGGAGGGGATTGGCTGGGATCCCTCCAGCCAAACGGTGACTTTGAGCAGCGCCGGCCATATCCTGAAGTTTTATCCCGGCCGGGCGGAAATGGAACGCGACGGCCGCCGGCAAGCCCTGGATGTAGCTCCCCTGAACCGCGCCAGCCGGGTTTTCCTTCCGGCCCGCTATGTCGCCGAAGCCCTGGGGTACCGGGTCACCTGGTCCCCGGCCCGGCAGCAGGTGCTGGTAATCCGGGAATAATAATACTAGCTTATAATTCCATAAATGATGTAATTGCCGGTTGAGGCAAATAAGCCTCCGGGCTCCGTCAGTAACGCACTCCGGGGGCTTCTGATCTTTACTGCAGGTAATCCTCCAGTTCCTTCAGGTCGTTGATATCAAAAATATTGTCGATAATCTGCTGCAGGACATAAACGTCCTGCTTCTTTATTCTGGCCATGTACTCCCGTGGTATTTTGCGGAACTTCTTGCTTAAGAGCCTGATGGTCACGTTCAGCAAGGATTCCTGCTGGCCTTTTTCCATACCCTTTTCCATGCCTTTTTCTATGCCCTTTTCCATGCCCTTTTCAAATATCCGCTGGTAGCCGGCGGATTCCTCGATGCTAAGCATTTGTTCCACCTCCCGGAAAACAAGGTCAATTGCTTTTTTGTCGAAAACCAGGCCGGCGAATATCTCCGCCCGCAACAGCACGGTTTTTTTAGTTTCCAGGTCCAGGTCGCTGTTGATAATATCCTCCGCGCAGCGCCGGAGGAATTCCTTACCACCTTTTTGGCGCTTTTCCCTGTCCACTACAGGTAGCAAGGAAAGCAATCGCTGGTGGGGGCTGTTTTTTAATTCTTCATAGGTTATATTACCCACATCGATAAGGTGGTAACGATAATCCAACAAGTTTTGGTCGCCCAGTCGATACTCGAGTTGACTGGTCATGTTCATTTGCCACTGGCCAAAGTAGATGACTATTTGGTAGACCGGCAGGTGGTAGGTTTTGTGGATTTCCAGGGCGTAGCGCAACATACGGTAGGGCATCTCATCATCATTACGGCTCTGGAATTCCAGGTGGATGGCCAAAGGACCCTGCTGGCTTTCAGCCTTCATTACCAGGTCGGAAACCCTGGTTTCTACCTGGGGAAACTCGATTTTTAAGTCGCCTGTTACCCTGGCCTCAAGGTGGCCAAAGTAGTTGATGAGTTCCTGGGTTTCATCGGCGAAAAGGTCCTTGATGGTGATATCATACCTGTTACCACTTTTCGGCTGCAAATAAACCACCACCTGCCTTAAGTTTATCAATGAATTATTGCCGGGGCAAGTCTGTTCGGAAATCTTTATGATGGTTTACAGCTCACCGTGTTCTCTGCTCCCGCTGGGGTATAAACCTCATTGCTCTATCCCGCGGAAGCGTTTTTCGGCCATACCCTCCAGAAAGTGAGTTGCCGCCAGGCCGACAAGCACCAGCTCCAGGGCCAGCAGGATCACTATGCTGTTATACCCCTGGCCCAAGCGGGACAGGAGGAAAGCAGATATTGTCATGATTGGTAACCCCGGAACCAGGAAAACCCATTTAAGTATCGCTCTGGGCCTTAAAGCCTGTGTCCACGGCTACTCGGTCCGCTTCTTTACCGCCGCCGGCCTGGTGACCAAACTGGCTGAAGCCCAGGACGAAAAAAGGCTGGGCCGCATGCTCAAAGAACTCTCCCGGGTTAACCTGTTAATCGTGGATGAGCTCTCTTATATCTCCCTTCCCCGTCAGGGTGCAGAGTTGCTCTTTCAAGTTATTTCCGAAAGGAGTGAGCGTGGGAGCATAATTATTAACACCAACCTGGATTTCTCCAAATGGGAGGAAATCTTTGGGGACCGTATGTTGGCAGCAGCCCTGGTAGACCGGGTTACCTTTAAGTCCCACATCTTGAACATGAACGCTGAATCCTATCGCCTGAAACAGCTCCAAAAAGCCAGGGCCAGCTAGGACAGCTGTTCGTCGTTCGCGCGGCCTACCCCCTCCCTAGGGAAGGGGTAGGCACCATCTCTCCATCTCAACTTTTCCACATTGAGTGGATCACTTTTTTATCATAAGTGGATCAGATTTACTTTGTCATAGTTGATCATTTTTGGATTGACAAATGCAGCCAGGAGCCGGACCAGACCTTTACCCGGTAACTGCCTTTTCCCGGCCGTGTTGCGCAGGTTTATTTTCAAGATGGTGATTAGCAGGGCCAGCCAGGTCTGCGCTGGCGCCAGGTAGCCATAACTTCTGCCTCCAAAACCTGGCTGGCAGCGGCAACGCTATTTTTTCCCTTTAAGGAGATGTTGTATCTTTTCAGCGGATGTTTTACAATTATTATAATGGTAAAACAAAGGTGGGATATCGCAATGCCTATGGTAAAGATTTCTGCAAAAGGGCAATTAGTAATTCCGGCCCTGTTGCGCCGCAAATACGGCCTCCAGGCTCCGGGGCGCGCTTTAATTATCGAAAAGGAAGGGCAAATCATCATTACTCCTGCTCCCTCTGACCCGGTAATTGAGGCCAGAGGTATGTTGAAAGGAAAACGATCACTTACCAGTACTTATGCGTCCTATAAGCAGGAGGAACGCCGGTTGGAGGAAAAACATGAGCAGCGACTACCCTGAAAGCGCCGGGGATTATATCCTGGATGCCTATGCCGTTATTTGCTACCTGGAAGATGAGACTGGTGCCGAAAAGGTGGCCGAATTATTACAAAAAGCTCGGGAAAAACTGATCAAGCTTTTGTTGACCTGGGTAAATTTAGACGAAGTATATTATCGAGTATATCGTAGAAATGGAGAAATAGAAGCTAAAAAAGTGTTAGAGACCGTAAAAAAATGGCCTGTGGAATTCCTCGTGGGTGATGAAGAATTGACCCTTGCTGCTGCGAAAGTAAAGGCTTTACATCTCCTTTCCTATGCTGATGCCTTTGCCATAGGTGCTGCCTTACAATATAAAGCCACAGTTGTCACCGGTGATCCGGAAATAAAGGAAGCCAGCAATGAATTGGGCTTCCCTTTGTTATGGTTGAAATAATTAATTGGGAAAAAGGTGACGGCCCGGGGTAAAGGCCGCCACCTTTTTGATTGGCTAATCAGTTATACCCAGGGCTTTGTTCAGTTCGGTAACGCCCGTGAAGGGCAGGGATACCCTGCCGGCCTCCCGGCCCTGGTCATCAGAGCCATTGGCGAAGATCGCGGCGGCCAGGATGGTTTTCTGGGGAATAGGGGAGGTCCAGATCTGTTGGCCCTTATCTTCCGATTGTTTGCTGGCCTGGCCCAGGAGTTGATAATCTTTCTCTCGTTTTTATCCTGATTTTACAGACGCCGGAAGGGAGGCATTGGTTCCCGTCTTTATGGCAAATTTTTACCCAGGCTCTAGCATGTCCATGGGATAACCGCGATATTAAAAAGCCCCCTGATACGACCCGGCGTATGAACTTTAACCGGGGGTTGGGGATACTACCGGCAGGCCGGCAGGACAGGGGGTGGTGGCAGGGAAATGGACCGGGAAATGACAACAGGACAGCAGGTTAACGGGGAGCCCTATATGCTGCCCCGGTTGCCGGGACAGCAGCTCCGGCTGACCAACCTGGACAAGGTCTTCTGGCCGGAGGGGCTGACCAAGTTTGATCTCGTCGAATATTATGTCGACATGGCCCCCGGCATCCTACCTTACCTGCGGGAACGTCCCCTGGTCCTGAAGCGCTACCCGGACGGCATTACAGGGGAGGCCTTTTACCAGAAAGAGTGCCCTGCCTATGCCCCAGAGTGGGTGGCGACCCTGCCTGTCTATCACACCGATAGCGATAAAACCATCAATTACGTTCTCTGCAATAACGAAGCAACCCTGGCCTGGCTGGCCAACCAGGGGTGCATCGAGGTCCATGCCTGGCTCTCCCGGGCCGGTCGCCTGGAATACCCGGATATCGTTGTCATGGACCTCGACCCTGCGGACGGCACTACCCTTGTCGATGTGCTGGAAATCGCCCTCTTGGTCAACCGGGCTTTAAAGGAACTCCACCTCACCGGCTACCCCAAAAATTCAGGCGCCAGGGGCCTGCATATTTTCATCCCCCTTTATCCCCGCTGGACCTTCCGGGAAGTTACGGCTGCCATGGGATACCTGGCGCATCTCATTGTGCAGGTTTACCCCCGCAAAGCCACCACCGAGCACCTTATCCACAGGCGCCGGGGCAAAGTCTACCTGGATTACCTGCAAAATGTACAGGGGCGGTCCATGACCTTTCCCTACAGCCTACGGCCCCTGCCCGGGGCCCCGGTTTCCGCCCCCTTGACCTGGGAAGAAGTGGCGGCGAAAAAGATTTATCCCGGAGATTTCAATATCATCAGGCGCCGCCTGGAAGAATGGGGCGACTTGTACCGGGAACTCCTGGAGCACCCCAATGATTTAACACCCCTGTTAGAGCTGGCCATATAAAGCAGCAGGGTATGCTTAGCTTTGGCAACCGGTAGGTTTATGTTAAAATGAAATAAAGCCGCGGTGAATTATAAGCAAGGGGGAAGTTAGATGTTGATAAAAGAAACCGAGCTTCCCGGTATCGGGAAAAAATTCCAAATTGAAACCCGCAGCGGGGATAAGATGGTAATTGTCGTACACGATGATGGCCGACGGGAAATTTATCATTTTGACAGTAATGACCCGGAGGAAAGCATCTCCATGGTCACTCTGGATGACGCGGAAGCGCGCCGTGTGGCAGGTATTCTCGGCGGTATGGCCTACGTGCCAAAAGCACTGGAAACGGTTGAAATGGCCCTGGATGACATGGTTTTTGAATGGTATAAAGTGGAGAAGGATGCCCAAGCAATAGGGAAAACTATCGGGGATTTAGAAATCCGCAAGAAAACTGGCGCTGCCATTATAGCTATAATTAAAAAAGACGAAAAAGTCCTCAACCCGGGACCGGAAGAAATCATCACCCCGGGAGCAACAATTGTGGTTTTAGGGGACAGGAAGCAGGTAAAGGCTTGTAAAGAGCTGATTTTGCACGGGGGGATATAGTTATGCCCGAACAGGTGCTCCTTGAAATCGGGCTAGCATTAGCTATCGTAGCTTTTGCCGGGATCCTTGCCGCCAGGTTCCGCGTTTCTATTGTACCGCTCTTGATCCTTGCCGGTATGGTTGTCGGCCCTCATGCGCCGGTAATTGGTATCCTGGATTTTCGCTTTATTAAAAGCGCGCCTTTAATAGATTTTATGGGGCGGGTAGGGATACTCTTTCTCCTTTTCAGCCTCGGCCTGGAGTTTTCCGTCGGGAGATTATTAAAGGCAGGCCGTTCTATACTGGTGGGCGGGTCCATCTATATGGCCATAAATTTTACCCTGGGCATGGTTCTACCTATAATTTGGGGTTGGCCGTTGCGGGAAACCCTGGTGGTAGCCGGGCTTATTTCTATTTCCTCAAGCGCCATTGTTGCCAAGGTTCTGGTTGACCTAAAGCGAACGGCACGGCCGGAAACCGAGATGATCCTGGGGCTTATGTTATTCCAGGACGTATTCGTAGCAGTGTATCTATCCATCATTTCCGGTCTGGTCCTTACAGGTTCGGCCTCACCGGCGAGCGTGTTGAAATCTACCTCCCTTGCCCTGGGATTTATGCTGGGCTTAATTCTCGCCGGCCGCAAACTGGCACCGTTAATTAACAGGCTGCTTAACGTTCCTTTCGATGAAGTTTTTATGCTCATAGTCTTTGCTTTCCTCACCCTGGTAGCCGGTTTTTCAGAGACTATCCATGTGGCGGAAGCTATTGGCGCCTTGCTGGTGGGTTTAATTTTAGCCGAGACAGACCATCTCGACCGCATCGAGCATATTGTCGTGCCGTTCCGTGATTTTTTCGGGGCCCTGTTTTTTTTCAGCTTCGGTTTGAGCATCGACCCTTTAACCTTGGGAGGGGCCGTCGGGCCGGTTTTGACTGCCGTAGCGGCAACATTAACAGGCAATTTTCTTGCTGGTATTCTTGCCGGACGAATGGCCGGTTATTCGTACCGGGGGTGTACCAATATCGGGCTTACTATTACTCCCCGCGGAGAATTTTCTATCATCCTCGCCAATCTGGCGAAGACCGGCGGATTACTGCCGGTGCTACAACCCTTCGCAGCCCTGTATGTGTTGCTTATGGCTATTCTGGGTCCTTTACTTACGAAAGAATCTAAATGGATATACAACCAACTGGCTCACATCTTTGGTTGGCCTGCCTGGAAAGAGATAAATAAACCCGATAGAACGATATAATTAAGAGGAGACTTGGATAGGCTCCTTATTAAGGTCGACCAGGTTGATTTTACCGACATCGTAGGCGGCAAAAGAAAGACCGGCAAACCGAATTTACTCCTATGTTGAAGAAGTGGTCTTAGCTAACCGAGCTGCCGGGAGCGGGTACTCCTTATGCTTGCTCACCCGGTAACTTTCAGATAGAATCACTAGCGTTGCATAAAAATCTTTAACCCATTGCAAGGCAATATATGGTAGTTGATTAAATGTAATATAACAACAATAATGGTGTATACAACCATGATATTTTCCCTTGCCTGGTCAAAGGACTTAGGGCATCAGGGGTAGTCCTTATCCACATATTGCCAGTATCAAACTTGCTAGAGAACTAAAGGGTCACAAGTTACGTCGTTAAGATAGCCTGCTTCGCCCGCCAAAACCTGCCTTACGGTTTCCTGGTAGATTCTTTCGTAATCTACCCTTCGTCGATCCCGGGTACTATGTTGAGGCTTACGATGTAGGGCTTGGACGAAGAATGTAAAGGGTTCGTAGAGACAGGTACGAATTAAACGTTTAATGGTTAGCAATGGGCCCCGGTAACCGGCTTTTAACTGCAGCATGACCATCAAACAGTAGGTTATTAGCGCTATGAAGAGCTGGTTTTCTACAGCTTGTTCGCTTTTGCCATAAAAGTGTTTTACCTGGAGGTGTTGCTTGATCCATTTGAAGAAGAGTTCTATCTGCCAGCGGTTACGGTAAATCTCGCTTAATTCTTCCGCCTTTAGTTGAAAATCATTGGTGACGATCACTACCGGTTGCCCTTGGGTATCTTCGGTCGTTATCAGCCGCAGGGGATGCTTCATTTTGGTAACGCCGTCTTTGCCCAGGTAAACGATCTGATCCTTTTTAACCTTGCTATAAGAGTTTACCGGCAAGTCGGCAATCACTTCCACTATGGCATTACCCTTTAAGCGGCTGGCAAAGCGGATGCCTTCTTCACAGTACCTGTCAAACTTTTTGTAGTCAACGTAGCCACGGTCAAAGACGTTTAAAGCATCTTTTTCCTCGACTACGAGAATATCCATCTGGGTTTTATCTGCCGGCCGGGCCGGGGTGATGACTGCTTTATCAGGTAGAACTTCTTCTTCAAAGAACCTTAAGCGCAGGTGGAGCTTGACACCGCCTTTAGTCTTGCGGAACTCGGCCCAGCGGTACTGGGTCAGGCAGAGGCTAATGGTGGTGGAATCAATGAGGTAAATACGGCCTACTGCGTTCCTTAAGTTTACTAAGCCGATTTCTTTGCCTACCTGGGTGGTGAGATAACTGAATAATAGCCGGATAAATTCCGGGGATAAATCCCTTAAACGGCGGGATATCTGGGAAAAACTAATGCTCTTCAGGTTGATAGCCTGGCTACATTGTGGGTCGTGGAGACTGTAGCTGATATCCCGTAGGCCATCTAGTTGTTTAAGCTGGGCGAAGGCTATCAGTTCAATCTCTTAAGCCCCGAAATTAGATTGGACAATCTTCCAAATTCATGAGACTATAAGGTCAGGAGGTTGTTCAAGTGGAACGTCGGAAATTTACCCTAGAGTTCAAGCGCCAGGTCGTCGAACAGGCCATCGCTGCCGGAAATAATTCCGTCGTTGCTCGGAAGTATGATATCCGGCCGAATATTGTCAGCCGATGGGTTCGTCAGTACAAAGCCGGCCAACCCATGCAAGGCAGTAGCCCAAAGGGAAACGCCACCCACGTTACTCAGCAGGAACACGCCCGACTCGTTGCAGAGAACCGTGAGTTAGACAAACAGAATACCCATCTAAAGCAACTTCTGGGCGAAAAAGACCTTGAAATTGCTATATTGCGTGACCTATTAAAAAAAGCCAACCCTCACTTGCAGATAAAGTAGCCATTGCGCACAAGTGGATCACAGCCGGGTACAACGCTACTCTCGTGCTGCGCATAGTGGGGGTTTCTCGATCCACCTATTATTATCAATTAACACATGAACCCAAGCCGCATACCACGACGGGTGGACGTCCGTTTCCTGGTCATTCACTGACTGTGGGCGGCCGCAAGGTCAGTGATGAACAGATTAAGGAATGGATTATGGAGTCTATTTCCGGTGATGGTTACGCCTACGGGTACCGTAAGCTCACTCATATGCTTCGACAAGATCATGAGCTGGTGGTGAACGAGAAAAAGGTATACCGCTTGTGTAAGGAACTGGATATTCTGCGGCCACAACGGAACCTCCGTCGGAAACACCCGCGGAATTTGGCCCAGAACCGCACTATCACAGCGCCAAACCAGCTCTGGGAGGTCGATGTCAAGTACGGATACATTGCAGGAGAAGACCGGTTTTTCTTTGTGCTGTCGTACATTGACGTCTATGACAGGCAGATTGTGGGCTATCATATTGGTCTAACCTGTGAAGCCAGACATGCCGTTGAAACTTTTCGAGCAGCATTGTGGAAACGTCAGATTCTTCAAAGGAATTTACCATTACCCATCATCCGTTCGGATAATGGACCCCAGTTTGTAAGCCATCTGTTTGAATCGGAATGTGAGCGATGGAATGTCCTACACGAGAGAATACCGCCCAAGACACCGAATATGAACGCATATATCGAATCGTACCATCGGCTTCTTGAGGATGAATGCTTGTCGATGGGCGAGTTTGGGACCTACGCGGAGGCATATCAGGCGGTCGTGGAATTCGTTAGCCGTTATAACAACCGCCGATTGCACTCTAGTTTACACTACCTGTCGCCGGCCAAGTTTTACCGTCGTCATATCGAGACAGGATTGCAGCCCAGATATCCCGTGAGGGTGTGACGTAAATTGGTGCGTATCCGGAAGCCTTTGCCCCTTAAAAGCTTGAAGAAAAATTGCAAGAGAGCTTAATGTCGGGTGCATATGTCCAATCTGCGGGGGTTAATCCGCAATGAGTTGAAGGGTTGTTAACTTCTTTACGTATTTATCCACCTCCAGGCCCTCGGTTAAATGCCAAAAAAAGTTGTCGGAAATCGGAGCAAACAGTTGATGAAATGTGGATAATGTGGTATCCTTGCCTTGCATTTTGGCCTCCTTATATTAGAGGTTGGGGCAAGGACTACCCTTAGTCTCTAGTATAAGGAGTTTTTTCTTGCAAGGCCAGGTTATTTTAGGAATTTGGCCGTTTTTAGGGCGTTATTGCCATTGACATGTTAATATTTTCTTTATGCAACGCTAGTGAGATAGAATAAAGAAAAAACTGCCGGTAAAAAGCAGAACCAAGGGAACGGAGGTGTAGGAAAATGGGAGTTAGTCTGGCAGAACTAGCGGTGGGTCGAGAACGGTATACTTATGAAGACTATTGCCGCCTCCCGGAGGGGTCACCCTATCAGCTTATCGGGGGGGAACTGGTAATGACACCTTCGCCTACACCCTATCACCAAATGGTATCCATGAAGTTGGAATTAAAAATGGCGGGCTTTGTCCTGGACAAAGGGCTGGGCATTGTGTTGCATGCTCCCTTGGACGTCTACCTAGACGATACGGAAACCTATCAACCGGACATAATTTTTATTTCTAACGAAAAGCTACCTATTATAGATGAAAAACGTATCAACGGCGCCCCGGACCTGGTGGCGGAGATACTCTCCCCCAGTACGGGTTATTACGACCTGCGCAGCAAGTACAAGGTCTATGAAAAGAAAGGCGTCAGGGAATATTGGATTGTCGATCCCCAACATAAATCAGTGCAGGTTTTTTGCCGGCAGGAAGGAAAATTTGTCCTCGATCAGGAAGCAGAGCAGCAGGGGACGGTTAAGTCGCGGGTGATAGTTGGCTTTGAGGTACAGGTAGAAAGTATCTTCTAAATTTATCCTGGTACAGACTTCGTATAACGGCCCGGGGGCCGGATTTTTATTTTGAGCACGGTGCTGGCAGCCATGGAACTGGCTCACACCGGCGATTGCCTGCTGCCGGGCTGAGATACTACAGGTAAAGCCCGGGCAGGAGGTGAGCCCTGGCCCATATCGAGGACTGCGGGCCGGGCAAGGGTTTTAAGATCCCGCCCTCAGCATAGCCTGTTTTATTGCTTCGATTGATAAATCAAGGTTATCTTCATCCACACCTACCATTGTAAGGGGTATGCCCAGTTTTTCCATCTCCTGGCGCAGAACCCTAATCATTACCCCTTCACCTTTAACCACCATGCTTTCAGTAAGCTTCTTTATTCCTATTTCACCTCCTCAGTCCCCCGAGCAGGTCAAATTCACCCCGCAAGACGGGCTCTTGTCAATACCTATAAGGAGGTCCACCCTGTACCCGTTGCGGACATATTCCTGGATCTCCCTCAGGGTAGGAACCAGCATAGAGCGGACAGCTTCGGTAAAAAAGGGGTTTGCATATTGTTCGACTACCTGCCCCCACCTTCTCAGTCCCATTGCCCTCAGCTCCGGGCAGGGGAGCTGGATAATCCCATAATGGTGGGCGAGGAGAAGCCCGACAACCTGCTGCAGCGCGGCAGGATAGCTAGCTGTTCCCTCGATTTTGGCGTTGGTGTTGAGGATACAATGGCTCACCAAAGCTATTTTGCGGCTACGCCTAATTTTCATCACCTCCAGTCTAAGCCAGGATGTCATGAGAAGGTTGCTGCAAGTGATAAAAAGAAAGCCATTCCCTTATTATTTACTATGGTTAGTGGTTATTGTTATTTAGGAGCCCCCTTATAAACGGGTGTCTGCTCAAGCTTAAATTCCGGAACTGGGTAGAAAAGAAAATATCTTGCGGGACCCCCTGCAGAACTATTTCGCCATGATCAAAGAAAGCTACTCGATTGGCGTAAAGCAGGGTTACAGTTGGATCATGAGCCACTAGGATTATGGGGTTGTCCTTTTCTTGCCGTAGCTCAAGTATAATTGACATGAGTATTTCTACATTCCGATAGTCCAGGGATTTGAAGGGTTCATCAAGCACTATTATCTCTGGCCGGTTGATCAAAACCGACACTAAGGATACTATTTGCCGCAGCGAATAAGGTAAGGAATGCGGGTGGCTAGCGGCTATTTGGGCCTGCCCAATTTTGGCAAGCCAATGGGCTGCTTCCTTGAGAGCTTCATTCCACCGTGCGCCACGCGCCCTTAAGCTACAGGCTATTTCGCGGTCCACTCTTTCATTAAATATCTGGTCGTCGGGATTTTGAAATAACATGCCGATTTTCTGAGCCAGCAGGCCTACGGGTAGCCGCGAGGTTTCTGTCTCGCGCAACCAAACCCGCCCCTCCTGGGGTCTTAAAAGGCCGACCGTATGCTTGAGCAGAGTAGTTTTGCCCGACCCGTTGGGGCCCATAATTGCCACTACTTCGCCCTTACAGACTTCTAAAGAAACATTTTTGATACCATGCCCGCTGTCAAAAAGATGCGTGACGCCTTCAAAAAAGAGCTCCCTGGAACCGGAGACGGTCAAAATAGGAGCCTGAGATCGCTGCCGCCAGCTGATTCGACACTCCGGCACCATTCCAGCGATTTTTTCAGCATTGCCGGACCTGTCCTGCGCAATCACGGCCCCGTCCCTGATTAGTATGATCCGGTCAGCAAAATAACGGGCATACTCAAAATAGCGAGTTGCAATGAGAACCGTACCCCCTGAAGCTGCTTTCCTTCTTAAAAGGGAAAGCATCGCCTCAGCCGCTTCCGCATCCGCCTGTTCAAAAGGCTCATCGCACAGTATAACTGGATAATCAACCGCAATGGCGGCGGCAAAAGCCACCTTTTGACGCTCGCCTCCGGACAGGCTGCTCATCTGCCTGTTCAGTAGATGACATATTCCTAGTTCTTCCGCCAGGAGTACGATCCTCTTTTCGACCTCCCGGGATGTCAACCCGGAATTTACCAAAGGGAGCGCCAATTCGTCGTATACCCGAGGCAAGAGATATAAATCGGAATTCTGGAGGATCACGCCTGCAGGCGCACGCTCGTTGCCCTCCGCGTTCAGGCTTTTGTTGGCCACCAGGATCCGGCCCCGCCATTTACCGGGCAGCACTCCGGGAATTAAACCAGCAAGGCACCGCAGGAGGGAGGTCTTGCCGCTTAAATTGCCGCCAACTAAAAAGGCTATCTCCCCCTGATATACGGTTAAATTGACACCTTGCAAAGCCGGTCTGGGGTTCCCGGGATAAAAAAGGCTCAAAGACTCAACTTGGATGCCTGCCTCTTTCATCTAATACCACCTGTATGCCACAAGCACATTGGCCAGCAGGTATACGGCGGACAGCCCGATGGCCACCTTTTCGCTTCGTTTAGCCGGCTCCCGGGCCAGCCCGATGTGGCGCCCGCTGTAACCGCGCAGATATAGAAGCTGGGCCAGGCTATACGCATGATTAATAGAGTGGATGACTATTGGGACCAAAACTGCCAGGTAAGCCCTTAGCCGCGCCGGGAGCGAATTGGTCTTAATCAACCCCCGCACTTCCTGAATTTCCAGAGTGGTAATAAACTGTTTCTGCAAAGCGGGCATTATTGCAAGGAACATGCTGACTATCATTCCCAGATCCGGATGAATTTTGTTGAACAATTTTACGAACTCAAAAGGCGGGGTAGTAGAGATTAGGTAATGCAAAATAATTAAAATACACAATAAACGCAATGCCAACCTCAGGGCATATACTGTCCCCTCCAGGTCGAACACCCACCAGTAATGCTGGTTGGCAGGATTAAAGAGACTATGAATTATAAGCATTGCCGCCAACAAAGAGGCACATGGCCATAGGCGCTTTACTACCTCTTTAAAAACACCGGTAAACGTAGCAAAAATCAAAAGGGCGACGAGATTGGCAGCCAGTTGCTTCCAGGTGGGGATTATAGTAACTGCCAAAAGCGCGATAATTGCCATTATCGCGCGTGTCTCAACCCTGATTGTCATATTAGGTCGATTCACTATCCTTATCTGAAGTTAAACACTAGCCCTTTTCATTTTCATGGCGGGAGGAAACTTACGTATTACCAGCATGACCATATAAGCGCTCAAAAGTTTATCGACAAGGTTCGCTGGAATACGGGCCAGAAAAGCAGATGTAAATATTCCCATTTCTTTTTTTAGAAAAATAGCATACAAAATATCCACACCGCCACCGGTAACACCTCCGAAAAGGTACACCGCGATGGGCGTGCCTACCACCGGGCAAAGTATTGCCAGGATCAATCCGGCCAGCAAAGGGGTAACATAATCTTCAAAGCCGCGTTTTAGCGACAGGTAGCCTACAACTAGACCGATGACTGCATTGACAACACCAAAAGGTATGCTTGCCGGATCAGTTAATACACCCTGGATAATATTGCCAAGAAGCCCGGTCAAAGCCCCCGGCCAGGGACCCAGGAGCACCGCCGCAAGCATAGTGCCGACGCTGTCCAGAAAAATCGGGAGTTTAACCGTGGAAGATACCATACTGCCAATAATATTGATGGCAATGCCTGTAGAAATAATAGCCAGCTTTACAGGTTTGTTCACAATATCTCCTCCCAAACCAAAATGTGGTACGGCTTTGCCTGTCTGCACCGCCAATGCTATTATATATTCGCATGTGTAATCTGTAAAATAAAACTTTGTTATATGTGTCGTTGAACCGTCATAGGTGAGGCAACAGTCCCAACTTTTTTGCCGCCTGTGTCGGGCAGGGCCTGGAGGGGGGTATGGCCCGCTCTGTACCGTGGACTGCCTGAAGCAGCCTCCGGACGGGCGCCTGTGCCATCCCGCTTACCGGGGCCTGCGCTGGGACAGGGAGCTGCGGGAATAAAAATATAAGGGTACTAATAATTGGCTGGTATTGGTGCACAATAAATTTAGTAAATACCTAATACCAGGAAAAACGGGAGGTTAACTGTGGTGGTAGCCTATACCAGACTTTTTGAGCCGATAAAGATCGGCAAGGTGGAGATTAAGAACAAGATTGCCATGGCCCCCATGGGTGTCCTGGGCCTGGCCACCCAGGACGGCTGTTTCTCCAAGCGAGTGGTTGACTACTACGTGGAGAGGGCTAAAGGCGGCACCGGGCTGATCATCACCAGCGTCACCAAAGTCGATAACGAAATCGAGAGGTTCAAAGCCGGTGCGGTGCCGGTGGCCACGGCGAACCCCCTGCACTTTATCGCCACGGCGGGTGAATTGACGGAGCGGGTTCATGCCTATGGTACTAAGATTTTTTTACAGTTAGGTATGGGCTTCGGCCGGGTGGCAGCGCCCATTCTCCTAGAAAGCCATCCTGTGGCGCCGTCAGCCCTCCCTAACTTCTGGGATCCATCCATAACCTGCCGGGAGTTGACCACGGCGGAGGTCGAGACCCTGGTCCAGCGGGCAAGTGAAGCGGCGGAGATCGCTGTGGAAGCCGGCTTTGACGGGGTGGAGATCCATGCCATGCACGAAGGCTACCTCCTCGACCAGTTCACTATCGCCCTGTTTAACAGGAGGGGGGATAAATACGGCGGCGCTTTAGAGGACAGGCTGACCTTTCCCATTGAAATCGTCCGCGCTATTAAAGACAGAGTGGGCAAAGATTTTCCCGTGGTGTTGCGTTTCAGTATCAAGAACTACATCAAGGACTGGCGCCAGGGCGGTTTGCCCGGTGAGAACTTCCAGGAAAAGGGCCGGGACGTGGAAGAAGCCCTGGCGGCAGCAAAGATCCTTGAAGGAGCGGGTTATGACGGCTTTGATGCCGATGCCGGCTCCTACGATGCCTGGTACTGGGCCCACCCGCCGGTTTACCAGAAGCATGGCTGCTACTTGCCCCTCACTCAGAGGTTAAAGGAAGTGGTGAAGGTACCGGTGATCGTGGCCGGCAGGCTGGAGATACCGGAGCTGGCAGAAGAGGCCCTGGTCAAGGGCCAGGCCGATATGATCGCCATCGGCCGCGGCCTTCTCACGGACCCTTATTGGGTTAACAAGGTCATGACCGGGAGGAGCAAGAATATCCGGCCCTGCATCGGTTGCCACGACGGTTGCCTGGGACGGGGCTTCCTGGGCCGGCCCCTTTCCTGTACGGTGAACCCGGCCTGCGGCCGGGAAGAGGAGTACGCCATCGACCGGGCGCCGGAAGCCAAACAGGTCATGGTTATCGGCGGCGGAGTGGCCGGTATGGAGGCGGCCCGGGTGGCCGCCTTGCGGGGGCACAGGGTAAGCCTTTACGAGAAAAGCGACCGCCTGGGGGGCCATGTCGTCGAGGCTGCGGTACCGGATTTCAAGGCTGATGACGGACGCCTGCTGGAGTGGTACAAGACTGAACTCGGCGAGCTACAGGTGGAGATCCACCTGAACCAGGAGGTAACGCCGGAGTTCGTAGAGGAGAAAAACCCTGATGTAGTCGTCGTGGCCACCGGTTCCACGCCGGCCATTCCCGATATACCGGGCGTGAATAAAGATAAGGTGACAACGGTTTCCGACCTCCTCCTGGGTAAAAAGCAGGCCGGGGACAGGGTTGTTATTATCGGCGGCGGGCTGGCCGGGTGTGAAACGGCCCTCTGGCTCGCCCAGCAGGGCAAGGACGTCACCATCATTGAGATCCTGGATGACCTGATGCGGGCCGGCATCCCCGTTCCCTATATGAACCGGATGATGCTCCTGGATTTGCTAAAAATGAACGGCGTCAAATGGCTGACTGAGACCAGCGTCCTGGAGGTAACCGACGACGGGGTGACCCTCATCGGTAAAACCTACCAGCGCAGCCCCCTGCCGGCCGATACCGTTATCCTGGCTGTGGGCTTTGCCGCCGATCAGCGGCTCTATAACGCCTTGCGGGATAAAATCCCCAACCTGTACCTCATCGGCGACTCCCGGGAGCCCCGGAATATCCTGGCGGCCATCTGGGAGGGTTATGAGGTAGGGCGAGGGATTTAGATGGCGGAGAGCCCCGATTTCACCCTGCTAACCCCAGTCGCCGGCGCTAATAAAGGCATGGCGCCGCTATAGGTGTTTAACTGGAAAGAGGCCCCTGGCGTCGCCTGCAGGCGTCGCCGGGAGCCTCTTTCCTTTTACCAACCGGCACCGATAAACAACTCCGCTGCTTGTTTATTTGCCGGCCAGGTTTTCCTGGTAGTCATAGATCATCCGGGTGATCGTAGCGATATTGGCGAAACCCTGGTCAGGGTCGGGGACATTCTGGGAAAGGACAGTGATAATGAAAGGCCGGGAACCGAAGACCACGCCGACGTCACCGGGGCTGCCCCAGACGAAGCCCTCCTTGTGGGCTACAGTAACACCGGCGGGTATTTTTAAGGGTATACCTTCGTTATAAATACCGTTGGCCATATCGTCCAGCAGCCGGCGGCCGTTGGCGCTGGTATTGGCAGAGTTCAAAGCTGCCTGGACATAGATAGCCATATCCCGGGCGGTACTCAGGTTTTGCCCGCCCGGGAAGACTGTCTGGCCACCAAGGCTTTGCATATAATTGGCGATGCTCCCTTTGCCTACGAAATTGCGCAGCATATTATAAGCAATGTTGTCGCTGGCGGTAATGGCCAGGGTCGTCAAGGTACGCAGGGTGAATTGATCCCCGTCCTTGACGCTGAACTGCAGGATGCCGCTACCGCCCTGGTAATCAGTGGCACTGTTGTAAGTCAGCTTTTGCTGCCAGTCCAGGACACCCTGGTCCACCAGGCTATTGATGAAGAGGACGGCCGGTAGTTTCACCGTGCTCGCTGCCGGCAGGGGAGTGTCAGCATTGATGCCGAAGGACTGGCCGGAGGCCAGGTCTTTAAAGTAGATACCATAGGTCCCGGGCTTGTCCGCCAAATAGTTCTGGATCTGCTGCTGCAGGCTCGTATAATCAGGGGCTTGAGGAGAGGCGCCGCCGGGAATGGTGAGATTTTGGCCGGGATAAATAACATCGCTACTAAGATTATTGCCGGCCTTCAAGTCGGTGATGCTGGTACCGAAGCGCTGGGCGATATACCACAGGGTATCGCCGGGTTGAACCTGGTAATTTAAGGCCCAGGCCGCCATGGGAAAGGCTACGATAATTGCCAGGGCGCCGGCCAGAAAAAGAAACTTGAACTTAATGCGTCGGAACATCAAAGCACCTCCTGAGGATAATAGGGAAGAATCGGGACCGGGATTGTCCCATATAAATATTAAAACATAAAAGCGGCGGTGAAAGATTAAAAAAGTATTAGTTTCACCAGCGTAATTTTTACCGGCGGAGGAAAGTCCTACAGTAGCTACCAGCTATAAGGGGAAGCTGCTGGCTGAAAATGGTGATGTGATGCTTTTTCACAGACGACCTAAGCCTGCCGGACGGTCTTTTGTCCCTGAAAGCGTTGAGGAATGTTCAGCCATGGCCCCCGACGGATCCTTTTGTCTACCGGTTTTATGAGGTCGTAATGCTTTACGGGCCGGTAATTAAAGATGTGGCCCACGAGATGTTTGGGGATGGAATTATGAGCGCCATAGATATGAAGCTGGATCTCAAAAAGGTTGAAGAACATGGGGCCGAAAGGGCGGAATTCACCTTTAATGGTAAATGGCTGCCATATAGAAGGTTTTAAACAACATAGGGCAGCTCCCACTATCATTTCTCCCGACATCTAACTTTCTATAAGAAAGCGATGGATCAAGCCATCGCTTTCTTATGGCTTTTATATTGACAGTTGTTGCCCCTTTTGCTATTATGGGGGCGAAAAATAAATATGGCAATGGCCTGTATAATTGGGGGAATAGGGCTCCCAAGTTTCTACCGGGCAACCGTAAATTGCCCTGGCTACAGCCTGAAAGTGTACCTCAGGGTTCCGCGCGAAGGTTATTTCGCGGCTAGGTCCGAGTGGTACAGGCACTTTTGTGCTACACCGGAGGGATAAAAACCCAGGCGGGTAGGTTTCAGTGTTGCGTGACCTACCCCGGCCTGGGTTCTTTAGTTTGCCGGCTGGTGAGAGGGATTTAAACTGTGCTTTATGATCTTTATGTCCAGAAATCGGATTGGAAGCGGAGAGAAAGCGGAAAGGAACCGGCGGTGAGAGTTAAATTATATTTAAATACAGGGTGGTAGCAAAAAGGATAGAGGGGGCTGATCAAATAGATGCTAAAATATAGGGAAGGAGAAGAAATTTGATGAACCTGGCACATGTTGGTATTGTTATGGGCAGCGACTCCGACCTGCCAATTATGGCCCGGGCAGCGGCCATGCTGGACCGTTTCCAGATTCCTTATGAAGTAAGAATCCTCTCGGCCCACCGTTCCCCGGACGCCGCCCTGGATTACGCCCGCAATGCTGCCGGCCGGGGGCTCAAAGTCATTATCGCCGGCGCCGGGGGCGCGGCCCACCTGGCCGGCGTCCTGGCCGCAGTCACCACCCTACCGGTAATCGGCGTCCCCATCCGCACGGCGGCCCTGGGCGGCGTCGATTCCCTCTATGCCATGGTCCAGATGCCCCGGGGCATCCCGGTGGCCACGGTGGCCATTGACGGCGCAACCAACGCCGCCATACTCGCGGCCCAGATCCTGGCCGTCCACAATGACGCCCTTCAGGAGCGGCTGGCGGCCTATAAGCAGGAACTGGCCCAGGAAGTGGCGGTCAAAGATGCCCGGCTGGCGCAACTGGGTATTGAAGGTTATCTGGGGGAGGAGAAAAAATGATCGAGCGCTATACCCTGCCGGAAATGGGTAAAATTTGGGAACCGGAGCACAAGTTCCGCACCTGGCTGGCCATTGAGATCTATGCCTGCGAGGCCTGGGCGGAGCTCGGCCGGATTCCGCCGGCCGCCCTGGAAGAGATCAAGGCCAGGGCCGATTTCGACATTGACCGGATCAATGAAATTGAAGCCACCACCCGCCATGACGTCCTGGCTTTCCTCACTGCCGTTGCGGAGAAGGTCGGTGATGCCTCCAAGTATATTCATCTTGGTATGACATCCTCAGACGTCCTGGATACGGCCCTGGCCGTACAGATGCGGGACGCCGCCGACCTGCTCCTTAAGCGCCTCCGGGATCTGCGGGCCGAACTGGTGAAAAAGGCCATGGAGCATAAATATACTTTGATGATCGGCCGCACCCACGGCGTCCACGCCGAGCCCACCACTTTTGGCCTCAAGATGGCCCTGTGGGTTATGGAGGTTGATCGGCACCTCATCCGGCTGGAACAGGCTAAAGAGATGATCAGCGTCGGCAAAATCTCCGGCGCCGTGGGTACTTTCGCCAATATCAACCCCCGGGTGGAGGAGCACGTCTGCCGTCGCCTGGGGCTCAAGCCCGCCAGCGTCTCCACCCAGATAATCCAACGGGACCGTCACGCCCAGTTCCTGGCCACCCTGGCCATCATCGGCAGCTCCCTGGAGAAAATGGCCACAGAGATCCGCAACCTCCAGCGCACCGACATCCTGGAGGTGGAGGAGCCCTTCGCTAAAGGTCAAAAAGGGTCTTCGGCTATGCCCCACAAACGAAACCCCATTATATCGGAACGGGTGGCCGGCCTTTCGCGAGTGTTGCGGGGCAACGCCCTGGCCGCCATGGAGGACATCGCCCTCTGGCACGAGCGGGATCTCACCCATTCCTCCGTTGAGCGGGTGATTATCCCCGACAGCACCATCCTGCTGGACTATATGCTGGTAAAGTTTACCGGGATTATCGCCGGCCTTAACGTCTACCCGGAGAACATGCGCCGGAATCTCGAGGCCACCCACGGCCTGGTCTTTTCCCAGCGGGTCCTCCTGGCCCTGGTGAATAAGGGCGTCCTGCGGGAAACGGCCTACGCCTGGGTGCAGCGCAACGCCCTCAAGGCCTGGCAGACCCGCCAGCCATTTAAAGAACTGGTCCTTAAGGACCAGGATATCATGTCTCGCCTGGATCCGAAGGAAGTAGAGGCCCTCTTTGATTACGACTACCACCTGCGCCACGTAGATTATATCTTCCGCCGCGCCGGTTTGGAGTAGCGGCGGGCGGACAACGTCCGGACCGATGCAAGGGGCTGGGGGTTACAGTCGAAGGTCGACTCGGTTTAAAACATCTGATACTTCCGCGAAGCCGAAAGCTCACCCCCGCCGCCAAGCAAGGCTCCAGCACCAAAGTTTGCTAGCCGAGAACCAACCGGAGGGCGGAGACTTACCCTCCCGCCTCCAGGAAGCCGACCAATAATTTCCTTATTTGGTATAGATTATTTCAAAGGAGAGGGATGACATGCCTGTTAAAGGCGAACTACTGTATGAAGGTAAAGCCAAACGGGTTTACCGGACGGACGACCCCGACCATTACCTGGTGGAATTCAAGGACGAGGCCACCGCTTTTGACGGCTTGAAAAAGGGCACCATAGCCCGCAAAGGAGAGATTAACACCCGGCTATCGGCCCTGTTCTTTCAAATGCTGGCCGGCCGGGGTATCCCCACCCACTTTATCGAGCAGACCGGCCCCCGGGAGATGCTGGTCCGAGCGGTAGACATTATCCCGGTGGAAGTGGTCGCCCGCAACATTGCCGCCGGCAGCCTGGCTAAACGCCTGGGCCTGGCTGAGGGCGAGCCCCTCAAACGACCGGTCCTGGAGTTTTACTACAAATCCGACGAGCTCCACGACCCAATGATTAACAACTACCACATCGCCGCCCTGGAACTGGCCGCCGGCGACCAGGTAGAAGCAATGGAAGGTTACGCGTGGAAGGTAAACGAATTGCTGACGGAATTTTTAAAACCGGCCAACTTGGTCCTGGTGGACTTTAAGCTGGAGTTTGGCCTGCACCACGGCCAGGTCCTTTTGGCGGACGAGATCTCCCCCGACACCTGCCGCTTCTGGGACAGCACCAGCGGAGAAAAGCTGGACAAGGACCGCTTCCGCCGCGACCTGGGCGGGGTAGAAGACGCCTACGAGGAAGTTCTGCGCCGGGTGGAGAGATTGTGCCTGAACCTTGAAAGTGTAGGCTGAGGCAAGGGGCTGGCAGATACAGGCGGAGGGTAGAACCTATTTTCAAAGGAGCGTCATCTATGTTACTGGCCAAGATTCACGTTACCTTAAAGCCAGGTGTCCTTGATCCCCAGGGCGAGGCCGTAGGTAAGGGCCTCAAGGCCATGGGCTATGGTGGCGTCGCCGCAGTGCGCGTTGGTAAATACCTCGAAATCATGCTGAACCTGGACGACCGGGAAGAGGCCGGGCGGCTGGTAGAGGAGATGTGCCGGCGCCTCCTGGCTAATCCGGTAATCGAGGAGTATCGCTATTCCCTCGAAGATGTTGCCGGCGTTTCCACAGAGGGGCCGCTCATGAGGGACGCCACGAAAGCATCGCAGCGGTGAACGGAATGGTGATATTTTTGCAGGATCCCTCATGAGGGACCCTGCCCTCTCCAAGAACCCTGAAAATTTATGGAGGAACAGCTATGAAATTCGGCGTTATCGTCTTTCCCGGCTCCAACTGCGACCAGGACGTCCACTACGCCCTGGGTAGCGTCCTGGGCCAGAACGTTGACTATCTATGGCACGGCGACACCAGCGTTTCCGGCTACGACTGCCTGATCCTGCCCGGCGGCTTCTCCTACGGCGACTACCTGCGGGCCGGGGCCATTGCCCGCTTTGCCCCCATTATGCCGGCAGTCATTGATTTCGCTCGCTCCGGGGGTCTGGTCCTGGGTATCTGCAACGGTTTCCAGATCCTCCTGGAGGCCGGCCTCCTACCGGGTGCCATGATGCGTAACGCCTGCCTCCAGTTTCGCTGCCAGTGGACCTGTTTAAAAGTGGATAATAACGCTACACCCTTTACCAATCGCTTCCGGGAGGGGCAGGTCGTCCGTATCCCCATCGCCCATGGTGAAGGCAATTACTACGCCGACGCAGCCACCCTGGCCCAACTGGAAGCCAACCGGCAAATTATCTTTCGCTACTGCTCCCCGGACGGTGAGGTGACGCCGGCGGCCAATCCCAATGGTTCGGTGGGCAATATCGCCGGCATCATCAACCGGGAAGGCAACGTTCTGGGAATGATGCCCCATCCGGAACGTTGTGCCGAAGGGATCCTGGGTGGTAGCGACGGCCGGGAACTGCTGGCGTCCATTGTTGACTGGTGGGAGAGGGGAGAGCGCCTTGGAGCCTGAAATCTACCGGAGAATGGGCCTCACTGATGCAGAATTTGAGAAAGTTAAGGCCATCCTGGGCCGGGAACCCAACTACGTCGAACTGGGCATGTTTGCCGTTATGTGGTCAGAGCACTGCGGCTATAAAAGCTCCCGTTCGGTACTGAAGCTGTTCCCGACGAAGGCCCCCTGGGTCCTCCAGGGCCCGGGGGAGAACGCCGGCATCGTGGACATCGGTGACGGCCAGGCCGTGGTCTTTAAAATCGAAAGCCACAACCATCCCTCGGCCATAGAACCCTTCCAGGGGGCGGCCACCGGGGTGGGGGGCATCGTCCGCGACATCTTTGCCATGGGGGCGCGGCCCATTGCCGTCCTCAATTCCTTACGTTTCGGACCCCTGGACGACTCCCGCACCCGGTACCTCATGGGCGGGGTGGTGGGCGGCATCGCCTTTTACGGCAACTGCCTGGGCCTGCCCACGGTGGCCGGGGAGGTTTATTTTGAACCCTCGTATGCCTGTAACCCCCTGGTCAACGTCATGGCCGTGGGCTTAATCGAGCAAAAGAATATCCGCCGGGGTACGGCTGCCGGAGTGGGCAACGCCGTCATGCTAATAGGTGCTCGCACCGGCCGCGACGGCATCCACGGGGCCACCTTCGCCTCCGAGGAATTGAGCGAGGCTTCCGAGGAGCGACGGCCCTCCGTCCAGGTAGGCGACCCCTTCCGGGAAAAGCTCCTCATCGAAGCCTGCCTGGAAATAATAAATGAAGATTTAATCATCGGCATGCAGGATATGGGCGCCGCCGGTATTACCAGCTCCTCCTGCGAGATGGCGGCCCGGGCCGGCACCGGCATGGAGATTGACATCGCCCTGGTGCCGCGGCGGGAAGAAGGTATGACCCCCTACGAGGTCATGCTGTCGGAATCCCAGGAACGGATGCTCTTGGTACCCAAAAAAGGCGCTGAAGAGAGGATCCGGGCCATCTGCCGGCGCTGGGGCCTGGAAGCGGTAATCATCGGCCGGGTAACGGGCGACGGCCTGATGCGCATCATGGAGAACGGCCGGGTGGTGGCCGAGGTGCCGGCCAAGGCCCTGACGGACCAGTGCCCGGTCTATGAACGGGAACGCCGCCGGCCGGCCTACCTGGATGAAGTACGGCAAAGGGACTTAAGCCGCCTGCCGGAACCGGAGGATTACGGCCGGGTGCTCCTGGGGCTGCTGGCGGCGCCGAACCTGGCCAGTAAAGAGTGGGTTTACCGCCAGTATGATTATATGGTCCGGACGGATACGGTGGCCGGGCCCGGGGGAGACGCCGCGATCTTAAGGGTTAAAGGCACGAGCAAAGGCCTGGCCCTGACGGTGGACGGCAATGGTCGCTACTGTTACCTGGACCCGGAGCGGGGCGGGGCCATCGCCGTTGCCGAGGCGGCCCGGAACCTCGCCTGTGTGGGGGCGCGGCCCCTGGCCATCACCGATTGCCTGAACTTCGGTAATCCCGAAAAGCCCGAGGTGGCCTGGCAGTTCTATCAGGCCGTGAGCGGCATGAGCCGGGCCTGTGAGGTTTTGCGGACCCCGGTAACCGGCGGTAACGTCAGCTTTTATAACGAAACCGAAAGCGGAGCTATCTACCCCACCCCGGTGGTGGGCATGGTCGGCCTGCTGCCGGATATAGAAAAACGCTGTGGCATTGGTTTCCGCCGGGAAGGCGACCTGTTGATCCTTATGGGCGAGACTTACCCGGAGATAGGCGGCAGCGAGTACCTGGCCACATTCCATGGCCTGGTGGCCGGAGAACCGCCTGCCCTGGACCTGGAGCGGGAAAAGGCCGTCCAGGCCCTGGTCCGGGAGGTTATCGCCGCCGGGCTAGCAACAGCAGCCCATGACTGCGCCGAAGGGGGTCTGGCCGTGGCCCTGGCAGAAAGCGCCCTGGCCGGAGGCCTGGGGGCGGAGGTGGAACTGGCGAGCGACCTGCGGCCCGATTTTCTCCTCTTCAGTGAGAGCCAGTCCAGGATACTGCTGGCGGTAGCACCTGAGGCCAGGGACAGGGTGCTGGATCTGGCCCGAGAAAAGGGCGTGCGGGCATCGGTCATTGGCCGGTGCGGGGGCCACAGCCTGGTGGTAAGGATAAACGGCAGGACATTGTTCAATCTAAGCCTTGAGGAGATGGGGAAACAATGGCGGGAGAGCATACCGGTGCTGATGGCCCGGTAAGGATGTCATCCTGGCACGAGGAGTGCGGTGTCTTTGGCATCTACGCTCCGGGCCAGGACGTGGCCCGGCTGGCCTACTACGGACTCTTTGCCCTCCAGCACCGCGGCCAGGAGAGCGCTGGTATCGCCGTGGCCAACGGCCGCCATATCGCCGTCCACAAGGGTATGGGGCTGGTGGCGGAGGTCTTTAACCGGGACAACCTTCGGGCTTTACATGGTGACGTGGCCATCGGCCACGTGCGTTACTCCACCACTGGTGCCAGTTCCCTGGTCAACGCCCAGCCCCTGGTCTTCCGCTACCTCAGGGGCATGGTGGCCATCGCCCATAACGGTAACCTGACCAACGCCAGCGAGCTGCGGCGGGAGCTTGGAGCCAGCGGGTCTATCTTCCAGTCCTCCACCGATAGTGAAATCATCGTTAACCTTATCGCCCGCCACAGCCAGGAGCCCGTCGAAGCAGCCTTGCTCCATTGCCAGGAAGAGCTTCGCGGTGCTTATTCCCTGGTGGTCATGACCGAGGAACAACTCATCGGCGTCCGTGATCCCCATGGTGTCCGGCCCCTGTGCCTGGGCAGGATGGATGGGGCCTGGATCCTGGCCTCGGAGTCCTGCGCCCTGGATACCCTGGGGGCCGATTTTGTCCGCGATCTGGAACCCGGGGAGATTGTCATTATCGACAGCCGGGGGGTGCGTTCCCTCCAGGGACCCCGGGCGGCCCACCGGGCCCACTGCATTTTTGAATATGTCTACTTTGCCCGGCCGGATAGCATCCTGGACGGCGAGACCGTCAACCTGGTGCGGCGGGAACTGGGCCGGAATCTAGCCCGGGAATACCGGGTGGCGGCCGACGCCGTCATTCCGGTACCCGACTCCGGTATTGCCGCCGCCGCCGGCTATGCCGAGGTGGCCGGCCTGCCCTTTGTGGAGGGGTTGATGAAAAACCGCTACGTCGGCCGGACCTTCATCCAGCCCACCCAGGAGATGCGGGACCTGGGGGTGCGCTTGAAGCTCAACCCTATCAAGCCCATCTTAAAGGATAAAAGGGTTATTATAATTGATGACTCCCTGGTCCGGGGAACCACCAGCCGGAGGATAGTAGCCATGCTGCGCCAGGCCGGGGTCCGGGAGGTGCACCTGCTGGTGGCCTCGCCGCCGGTCCTGTATCCCTGTTACTACGGCATTGATACCAGCGCCCGGGGAGAGCTCATTGCCGCCCGGTATCCCCTGGAGGACATCCGCCGCCATGTGGATGCCGACAGTCTCCACTACCTCAGCCTGGAAGGGTTGTTTCGTTCCGTGCAGAGGGGGATGGAAGACTTCTGCGCCGCCTGCTTCACCGGCCGCTACCCCATCCCCATCCCTTCCCCGGAGGAGGCTACCAAGTACAGCCTGGAAGGGTAGGGGTCAAGGTTTAACAGGCTGGCTTTTGGTTTGCAGGACTAACTTTACTGAAGAGCCGCTCATGGCGGCACGCCGCCACCAACGAGGGCATGAAAATGCCTGGTTGGCATTTGTCGGAAGCGAGGGAGACAATGCCAACCGGCGATAGAGTTATTTTCGGAGGGGGACATTATGGTAGCTGGGGAAGGCTTCACCTATGCTGCCGCCGGCGTGGATATCGCCGCCGGCAACCGCGCCGTCGAATTAATGAAAGAGCATGTCCGCCGGACCTTCCGGCCGGGGGTGCTGGGGGACCTGGGTGGCTTCGGCGGCCTCTTTGCCCTGGAGGCGGGGCGTTACCGGCAGCCGGTGCTGGTGGCCGGGACCGACGGGGTGGGGACGAAGCTGAAGATAGCCTTTAGCCTGGACCGGCACGACACCATCGGCATCGACGCCGTGGCCATGTGCGTCAACGACATCCTGGTCCAGGGGGCCGAACCCCTCTTTTTCCTGGACTACCTGGCCGTGGGCAAAATGGTGCCGGAAAGGGTGGCCCGGATTGTCGCCGGGGTGGCCGAAGGGTGCCGCCGGGCTGGTTGCGCCCTCATCGGCGGCGAGACGGCCGAGATGCCCGGCTTTTACCGGGAGGATGAATACGACCTGGCCGGATTTGCCGTCGGTGTTGTGGAACGGGAGGAGCTTTTGGACGGTAGCCGCATCCGGCCCGGGCAGGTAGTCCTGGGACTGGCATCCAGTGGCCTGCATTCCAATGGCTTTTCCCTGGCCCGGCGGGTTTTGTTGGTGGAAGCCGGTTATACCCTGGAACGGAAACTGCCGGAACTGGGCCGAACCCTGGGAGAAGAACTCCTGGAACCGACGCGGATTTATGTGGCCAGTATTTTACCCTTGCTGAAAGAAGGACTTATAAAGGGCCTGGCCCACATCACCGGCGGTGGGCTGATTGAGAACCCGCCGCGCATCCTGCCGCCGGGTTGCAGCCTGCGCCTGGATCGGCGCAGCTGGCCGGTGCCGCCCGCTTTCCGGCTCATCCAGGCTACCGGCAGGGTGCCTGAGGAAGAAATGTACCGCACCTTCAATATGGGTCTGGGGATGCTGGTGGTGGTTGAGGAAAGCGACGCCGGCAGGGTAAAGTCCCGGTTGGAGGCCGCAGGCGAGAAGGTTTTTGTCGTTGGTGAGGTTATTCCCGGCCGGCGGGAAGTGGAATTTGTGCCCGGTTTGCAATAAGGGGGAGGAAGGGCTCATGGTTGCGTCAACTTTACCCATTGGCATTCTGGTTTCCGGCCGCGGCAGCAACATGGAGGCCATTGCCGCTGCTATAGAGGCTGGGGAGGTGCCGGCCCGCATCCAGGCGGTCATAAGCGACCGGCCGGAGGCCCGCGCCCTGGAGCTGGCCCGGGAACGGGGGTTGAAAGCCTTCTGCCTCGCGCCCGGGGAATATCCTTCACGGCAGGCCTATGACCTGGCCCTGGCGACGGCCCTGAAAAAAGAGGGGGTGGAACTGGTAGCCCTGGCCGGTTTTATGCGCCTCCTGGGCCGGGAGTTTCTGGAACAGTTCCCGGGAGCGGTCATCAACATCCACCCGGCCCTGTTGCCTGCTTTCCCGGGGCTTAACGCCCAGCGTCAGGCCCTGGAGTACGGCGTCAAGTTTTCCGGCTGCACCGTCCACTTTGTCGACGCCGGCATGGACACCGGCCCCATCATCGCCCAGGCCGTAGTACCGGTCCGGAACGATGATACCCCGGAAACCCTGGCCGCCCGCATCCTGGCGGAGGAGCATCGCCTCTACCCCCGGGTGATCAAGTGGTTGGCCGAAGGCCGGGTAGAACTCCGGGGCCGGCGGGTAATAGTAAGAATTTGAAGGAGCCGCTCTACCATCGAACAGGAAAATTTGATGTTACGCCATGGTGGTGCGTCGATTTTATCCGGCCCAAGGCCTGCGGAGCGAAGGCCTTGGAATTGGGCGCAACCAGCGCTTGAGGGGAACCTTTAGTGGCATGGTAGAGTTAGGGATGTTTCAGCAATTGAAAGGGAGGCAGGTTTAAAACATATGTCTAAAAGGGCTCTAATCAGCGTCTCCGACAAAACCGGTCTGGTGGAACTGGCCCGCGGCCTGGTGGAACTGGGCTGGGAACTCCTTTCCACCGGCGGCACGGCCCGCACCTTAATCGCAGCCGGCCTGCCTGTGACCGAAGTGGCAGCCGTCACCGGCTTTCCCGAGATCCTTGACGGCCGGGTCAAGACCCTGCACCCGAAGATCCACGGCGGCATCCTGGCCCGGCCGACCCCCGAACACCTGGCCCAGCTCCAGGAGCAGGGCATCCAGCCCATCGACCTGGTGGTGGTCAACCTCTACCCCTTCCGGGAAACTATCGCCCGGCCCGGAGTGACGCCGGCGGAGGCCATTGAAAACATCGACATCGGCGGCCCGGCCATGGTCAGGGCGGCGGCCAAGAACCACGAGAGGGTGGGTATTATCGTCGACCCGGCCAGTTACAATGAGGTGTTAACGGAACTGAGGGAGAAAGGAAGCTTGAGCCCGGAGACCAGGCGCCGCCTGGCGGCGGCGGCCTTCGCCCATACCGCCGCCTACGACGCGGCCATTGCGGCCTATTTCCAGCGCCTCATGCGCAATGAAGAACCCTTCCCGGCCAGCTTCGTCTTAAGCGGTGAAAAGGTCCAGGACCTGCGCTACGGCGAGAACCCCCACCAGGGGGCCGCTTTCTACCGCTTGCCCGCCCCACCCCCCGGCACCCTGGCCGGGGCCCGGCAGCTCCAGGGCAAGGAGCTTTCATATAATAACCTCATGGACCTGGACGCCGCCTGGAACCTGGCCTGTGACTTCAAAGAACCGGTGGTGGCGATCATCAAACATACCAACCCCTGCGGGGTCGCCCGGGCAAGTACCCCGGCTGCGGCCTACCGCCTGGCTTACGCTGCCGACCCCGTTTCCGCCTTTGGCGGCATCGTCGCCTGCAACCGGCCGGTGGACGGCGAAATGGCCGGGGCCATGACGGAGATATTCCTGGAAGCAGTCATCGCCCCGTCTTTTACCCCGGAAGCCATGGCGATCCTGAAAAGCAAATCCAACCTGCGCCTTCTGGCCGCGGGTGAGAGGGCGGGTTGCCGTACCCGGGAATACCAGATAAGGCCCGTCAGCGGCGGCTTCCTGGTCCAGGAGCCGGACTACCATGTCCTCGAGCCGGAGAGCCTCAAGATGGTAACCGCCCGTAAACCTGAAGCCAAAGAGATGGCCGACCTGCTCTTCGCCTGGCAGGTAGTCAAACACGTCAAGTCCAACGCCATCGTGGTGGCCAGGGACGGCGTCACCCTGGGTATCGGCGCCGGCCAGATGAACCGGGTGGGGGCGGCTCGCATCGCCCTGGAGCAGGCCGGGGCCCGGGCTAAAGGCGCCGTTCTGGCTTCCGACGCCTTCTTCCCCTTCGGCGACACCGTGGAACTGGCGGCCGGGGCCGGGATCACAGCCATCATCCAGCCCGGCGGCTCTATCCGCGACGAGGAGTCGATCAGGGCTGCCGATGCCGCGGGTATAGCCATGGTTTTCACCGGCATCCGCCACTTCCGGCATTAAAGGAGGGCACTGGAAGATGCGTATCCTGGTAGTTGGCGGCGGCGGCCGGGAACACGCCCTGGTCTGGAAGATTGCCCGGAGTCCCAGGGTTACGGAAATCTACTGCGCCCCGGGCAACGCCGGCATCGCCGGCCTGGCCTACTGTGTGCCCATTGCTGCCGATGATATTACCGGCCTGCTGGACTTCGCCCGTCGGGCTGCCATAGATCTCACCGTCGTCGGTCCCGAGGCCCCCCTGGTGGCCGGTATCGTCGACGCCTTCCAGGCGGCCGGCCTGCCAATCTTTGGCCCCTCCCGGGGAGCGGCCCGGCTGGAAGGAAGCAAGATTTTCGCCAAAGAGTTGATGCAGGAAGCAGGCATCCCCACGGCTGCCCACGCTACCTTTACGGAGCCCGGTCCGGCCCTGGCCTACCTGGAGGAACACCCCGGACCGGTGGTGGTCAAGGCCGACGGCCTGGCAGCCGGCAAGGGCGTGGTGGTGGCCCCGGACGCGGCTACGGCCCGAGCAGCGGTCCGGGATATGTTTGGAGGCAAATTTGGTCCCGCCGGCCGGAGGGTAATCCTCGAAGAACGCCTGGAAGGGGAAGAAGTCAGCATCCTGGCCCTGTGCGATGGGAAAACAGCTATTCCCCTCCTCCCTTCCCAGGACCATAAGCGGGTGGGGGAAGGGGATACCGGCCCCAATACCGGCGGCATGGGCGCCTACGCGCCGGTGCCCTTCTATACCCCGGAGATTGCCGCCCAGGTGGAAGAAAGGGTTCTCCGGCCGGTTATCCGGACCATGGCCGCAGCCGGGCACCCCTACCGGGGCGTCCTTTACGCCGGGCTGATGCTTACCCGGGAAGGTCCCAAAGTCCTGGAGTTCAACTGTCGCTTCGGCGACCCGGAAACCCAGCCCCTGATGCTCCTTTTGGCAAGCGACCTGGTGGAGCTGATGCTAGCTGCCGTCAACGGTGAGCTGGCGGAAACGAGGATCGCCTGGTACCCCGGTGCCGCCGCCGGGGTGGTCCTGGCGGCGGGCGGTTATCCGGGCCCGTACGCCAAGGGTGATTTTATTACGGGATTGGAGGCAGTGGCACCGGGGGTGGAAGTCTTCCACGCCGGCACCGCCCTGGTGGACGGCCAGGTCGTAACGTCCGGGGGCCGGGTGGTGTGTGTAACCGCCCGGGGTAAAGATTTACGGGCCGCTTTGGACCGCGTTTATGACAGTATCAGGGCCATCCACTTCCAGGGAATGCACTACCGCCGGGATATCGGCCGTTGGGCCTTGGAGGCAACTTAAATAATTTAAATTTAAGATAAAAGCCCCTTTCGGCAGAAAGCGAAAGGGGCTTTTACGAAAAGTCATTTTCGAGCCCCCCTGCTCTTCCCCGGGCGCATAATTTCTCCTCTCCCGGCCAAGGATAACTTATATGAAAAGAACTGACTTCGGGTTTACTACTGTTATCCCGCGTACAGGAGGGAGAAACTTTGCCCGGTCCTTACCGTAGACCCCTGCGGGCGGCCCTTTTCCGCCGCCGGCAAAAGCCGACCCAACAGGGCAAGCAAGATAACAATAAAGATAAACAGGGCCAGCCTGGCAGCGGGAATAAACACACGGCGCCTTACCCGCCCCTGGAAGAGTACCGGCTTACGGCCGAGCTCAAGCTCAACCTGGAGCAGCTACAAAATATATTCGCCAAGTGCAGCGATGTGGTCCGTCGCGATTTTTACCTGGGCCAGGCCGTCAAGGTAGCCCTTTTTTATATCGACGGCCTGGCTGATAAAAAGCTGATCGAGGACACTCTGGTGCGGACTCTGCAGCAGGCACCTGCGGAACTGGCCCGCTCCCTGGCGGAAAGAACCCGGGACCTGACGGCGGTTATGGAGATGGTCATGCCTATGACGGACGTGGCCGTGGTTGACAACATGGGGAGTTTGGTTAAGCACGTCCTCAACGGTGATACAGTCTTGATCCTAGACGGGTTTAACAAGGGCCTGGCCTTGAGCACCAGGGCCTGGGAGCACCGTGCCGTCGAAGAACCCATTACCGAAAGCGTAGTTCGTGGCCCCAGGGAGAGTTTTATCGAGAGCCTGCGCACCAACACCTCCCTTATCCGCCGGCGCCTGAAAACCCCGTCCCTGAAGATGGAGACTGTCTGCCTGGGTCGCTACACCATGACCAACATTGTCATTACTTACATAGAGGACCTGGCTGACCCGGCGGTGGTGCGGGAGGTGCGCCGGCGCCTGGAGCGCATTCAAATTGACGGCGTCCTGGAGAGCGCCTATATTGAGGAACTGATCGAAGACAACCCGGATTCCCCTTTTCCCCAGATCGACCACACGGAGCGACCGGACAAAGTGGCTGCCGCCCTGTTGGAGGGGCGGGTGGGCATCCTTATTGACGGCACGCCCTTCGCCCTCATTGTGCCCACCGTTTTTGTCCAGTTCCTTCAGGCCAGCGAGGATTACTATGAACGCTATTATCTTTCCAGTTTCTTACGTTTAGCCCGATTCGTAGCCCTGAATATCGCCCTCTTACTGCCGGCTGTGTACGTGGCCGTCACTACCTTTCACCAGGAGATGCTGCCTACTAACCTGCTGGTGAAGGTGGCTTCCCAGCGAGAAGGGATTCCCTTCCCTGCCTTGGTGGAGGCCCTGTTGATAGAGCTGACCTTTGAACTCCTGCGGGAGGCCGGCGTGCGCCTGCCGCGTCCGGTGGGCCAGGCGGTGAGCATTGTCGGCGCCTTGGTCATCGGCGAGGCGGCAGTCAGCGCTAGCCTGGTTTCCCCGGCCATGGTCATTGTCGTGGCTATGACGGGGATCAGCTCCTTTGCCACACCCTCTTACTCCATGGCCATTACTTTGCGCCTGCTCCGTTTCATCATGCTTATCCTGGCGGGAACCCTTGGCTTTTACGGTATCATGCTCGGCCTGCTGGCCATCCTTGTACACCTCAATACCTTGCGCTCCTTCGGCGTACCCTACCTGGCGCCGGTGGCACCCTGGAATTTTAGTGACTTTAAAGATGTCGTGGTCCGGGTGCCCCGCTGGGCCATGAACTCCCGGCCCAGCCAAATCGGCTACCGCGACCCCGTCCGCCAGGGGGCAGGTCTGAAGCCTACGCCGCCGGCCAGTTCTAATCCTGCGCCTGAAAGGGGCGAGTCTTAATTGCGGGAAGAGGGTTATATCAGCCCCCGCCAGGCAAGCGTTCTGCTATGGTTTGCCATCCTGCCCACGGCCATCCTCTTTTTGCCGGCCCTTCTGGCTTTACGTGCCCGTCAGGACGCCTGGTTGGCGGTTATCCTGGCTACAATGGCCGCCGGAGTGCCGGCACTGGGTATTTACCTGCTGGCCCAGCGCTTTCCCCATTATACCCTGTTTCAATACTGCGAGTTGATTTTAGGACGCTTGGCCGGCAAAATGGTGGCCATGGTGTTTGTCCTGGGTTTTTTCTTACTCAACGCCGTGGTCATCCGGGAGTTCAGCGAGTTTCTAACGACCGCGGTAATGCCGGAGACGCCGTGTTTATTCTTTGCCTTCAGTATTGTCGCCGTGGCTATTTATGCCGCCCGCAACGGCCTGGAGGTTATCGCCCGCTGCACAGATTTTATCATGCCCCTGCTGGTCGCTTTTATTTTTGTGATCCTTCTCTTTTCGACTCCGGAAATGTCTTTAAGGAATATCTTTCCTTTTCTAGAAAACGGCATCCGGCCGGTCCTGGGAGGAACCCTAATCACCTGGCCCTTCCTGGGCCAGGTGATTATCCTGGCCACTTATGGTGCCTTCGTCAACCCACCCCGGTCCCTGGGGTGGAGCCTCATTAGCGGTCTGGTGGGGATCGCCTTTTTCCTCGGTCTAGTTACTATGGGCGTAATCCTCGTCTTTGGTGCCTGCGAAGCCAGCAGCCTGACCTTTGCCGGTTATAACCTGGCCAGGGTTGTCTCCCTGGGCCAGTTTTTGGAGAGGATAGAGGTCCTTTTCCTGGCTATCTGGGTCGCCGGTGTCTTTATTAAAATAACCTTGAACTTCTATGTGGTCGCCCTGGGCCTGGCTACTGTTACCGGTCTGAAAGAGTACCGGCCCCTGGTGGCGCCCCTAGGGGCCTTAAATACGGCTCTAGCAGCATTTATGTATAGAAACATCAGCGAGATCCGGCAGGATTTATTGATGGTAGAACCTGGTTGGACCTTGACCTGGCAATTTATTCTACCCCTGCTGTTGCTGCTGGTAGCCTGGGTGCGAGGGCAAAGGAGGACTGGCGCTTGATGATCTGGTGCCGGCGGGTACTGGCTGCTGTCTTGCTGATCCTGGGCCTGCCCACCCTATCTGGTTGTTGGAGCCGGCATGAGATTGAGGAACTGGCTATTATCATGGCGGTAGCCCTGGATAGTGCTCCCGGGGGCCAGGTACGCCTGACTACCTTTGTAGTTATCCCCAGGGCCGTAGGCGGCGGCCCCTCCATGGGCGGCGGTGGTGGCGGTGAACCCAAAAAAGCGGGCGAGGTCGTCAGCGCCGTTGGTAGCGACTTTGCCCAGGCGACCAGGCGCCTGGAAGGACAGGTGCCGCGGCGCCTCTTTTGGGCCCAGAACAGGGTGATAATTATAGGCGAGGACCTGGCCCGGCGCGGCCTCAATTACTTAGACCTCTTCCTCCGTGATCGCCAGATGCGCCTGACAACGCCTATTTTAATCACCAAGGGCGAAGCGCGTAAGGTGCTGGACCTGCCGCCGGGGATCGAGCTGAATCCCGGTACCATCCTGACGGGGATCTTGCGTAATCGCACCACGTTTAAAGTGGAGTTAAAGGACCTCCTGGCTATGTGGGAGGCGCCCGGAGACAACCCGGCCCTGCCGGAGGTGGTTATGACGCCGACACCGGAGCAGGAGAGCAAGGAAACAGGCGGCGAGGGTCGGGACGCTAAAGGAGGCGGCAACGAAGGAGGAGGGAAAGGGAAAACACAACCCGAGGCTGTGGTAATTAAAGGCGCCGGCGCCTTCCGTTACGACCGCCTGGCTGGCTGGCTCGACGAAAAGGAGGCTAACGGGCTGATGTGGCTGCGGGGAGAGGTAACGGAGGGGGTTGTTACGGTACCCCTGCCCGCCGGAGCCACGGGAACGGGGCAGGGTACGGCTGGTGGCCTAAGTTCAACCACGGGTAAGGGAGGCAGTCCCGGTCAGGGACAGACCCCCGGCGCGGAGAAGGGGGGTAACCGGGATCTGCCCCTGGCGCAAACCACCCTCTCCGCGCCGGCTCAGGTTTCCGTCGTCTTTCACCGCGTTAGCGCCAAAACCAAGGCCCAGGTTCAGGGCCAGCAGGTTACCTTTATGGTGGGGATCCGTGGTCAAGGAGACTTGATAGAGGTGACGGGTAACTTTAATCCCGATAACCAGGAACAGTTGCTCTCTCTCCAGGAGGCCGTCAACAAGGCCATCGAGGAACGCGTTCTTCTCGCCCTGCGTAAAGCCCAGCAGGAGTTCCAGACGGATATCTTCGGTTTCGGCGAGATCCTGCACCGGAGCAACCCCCGTTACTGGCACCAGGTCCAGGATCATTGGAACGAAGAATTTACCCGGGCGCGAGTACAGGTGCAGGTGGAGTTACAGCTACGAAGGACGGGCATGACCAACAGGACCCCTGGTAGAGTGGGGGCCGTGGGCGGTAAAGTCTCCACCCAGGGCATGACGAGATAGACTTTTTTAAGAGCCTTGGCAGGCTGTCGGCCGTGTTTGACCATTGCGGGTGTCTCCCGGCCGGATGAGTGTTTCCTACCGCCGGCACGGCACCAGCAGGCTGTTTTCAGGTACAGGCGTAAAGATAAAACTGCGCTGGGGGTATTACTAATGATCGCTTTAATTATCCTGGCTTTCCTGGTCATCGCCTACCTGGACGCTCCGGCCCTCTGGCAAAAAAAAGAGTGGCGGGAGCTGGCTGTTATGGGCATTGTCTGGTCCCTCGGCCTGGCCCTGAGCCTGGGCCTGGCTTTCCATTTACCAGTTCCCAGCCCGGCTAAAATGCTGGCCCGTTTTTTTGGCCCGGTAACCTCATGGCTGACCAGGTTGATTGGTTGAAGGGACAGGGGCTGTTAGGAGGAAAAATTCAGGCTGGTAGCGAAAAGTAGTTGCTGGGGTTTATAGAGTATCTCTCGGGAATTTTATCAGGGACTTGATTGCTGCCGTGGTCATGCTGCCGTTTATACGGGGGAGGGTGCTTTATGGTAAGCGATAAGTTGCGCGATCCTCAGGTTGATGATCTCTTCCGGGCCATCCTGGCCCTGGAAGATATTGATGAGTGTTACCGCTTCTTTGAAGACCTCTGTACTACCGCCGAAATCAAAGCCATGGCCCAGCGCCTGGCCGTAGCTCGTCTCCTGCGCCGGGGAGTGACCTATACGGCCATCGCCGAAGCCACCGGGGCCAGCACGGCCACCATCAGCCGGGTCAAACGCTTTTTAAACTACGGCGCTGATGGCTATAAATTAATCCTGGAGCGCCTGGAGGGTAATGGTAAGTAGGACCTCTGTAGACGTCCGGTAGCGGGCCGGGACGGGGTTTGGGCGGAGGGCACTGACAGGTGGCCGGCAGGCCCGGGTGTAAATGGCAGCTTTTCTGTATGCGACTGCGTTTAAGGGTACCAATCGGGAGTGAGGGCTGTGGATGGCGGCAACGGGCCTTTGCCCGGAGGGACGGCTTGTGCTATTATTACGTTAATACGTTAACATAGTAAAGTAGGTGCAAACGGGTTGGCCAGCAACCTTCCCCTCCAGCTACCGGCCGGGGTAAGTGATCTTCTACCGCCGGAGGCGGCCGCCCTCCGGCAGCTGGAGCAGCGACTGTTAAATTGTTTTCGCAGCTGGGGTTACCAGGAAGTAATGACCCCGACCTTTGAATTCGCCACTACCTTTCAGGCCGGCTCCCCGGCCGGGGAAGAAGGGGCCCTCTACAAGTTTATCGACTGCCAGGGGCGGGTCCTGGCCCTACGGCCGGAAATGACCGCCCCCATTGCCCGCCTGGTGGCAACCTCCCTGCGGCGCCGGGAACTACCCCTGCGCCTGGGGTATAGCGCCCGGGTCTTCCGCTATGAGGAGCCCCAGGCCGGCCGCCGGCGGGAGTTTCACCAGGCCGGCGTCGAACTTATTGGCGCCGGGGGAGTGGCCGGAGATGTCGAGATTATCGCCCTGGCGGTGGAGAGTCTGGCGCAGGCCGGTCTGGAGGATTTCCGGCTGGGCCTGGGCCAGGTGGCCGTGACCAAAGGCGTTCTCCAGGATCTGGCTCTGCCGCCCGAAGCGGTGGCCGGTATCAAATCCGCCCTGGCCAGCAAGGACCTGGTAGCCCTGGAACGGATCTATGATGAGTACCATCTGGAAGGTGAACGCCGGCGGCGCTTGGAGCTGCTGGCCACCATCCACGGTGGCCGGGAAGCCCTGGAGGAAGCCCGGGCTTGTTTCGGCCGGACGGCTGCGGCCGCTTCCCTGGCAGAGTTGTCCCGGGTCTGGGAGGCCCTGGGGGCCGCCGGCCTGGAGAAGTGGCTTTTTATCGACCTTGGTATTCTGCGGGACTTTGATTATTATACGGGCATTGTCTTTGAAGGTTATGTGCCGGGCCTGGGAGCCCCGGTTTGCGGCGGCGGCCGTTATGACGGCCTGCTGGCCCAGTTCGGTTATCCCTGCCCGGCTACGGGTTTTGCCCTGGGCCTGGAGCGGTTGCTCCTGGCCCGGGGAGAGACGGCACCGGCCTCGCTTGCGGGAGGCTACCTGGTGGCCGGGCGGGACCTGGCTGCCCTCCTGAAAAGGGCGCGGGAATTGCGCAGCAAAGGAACGGCGGTAGTTCTCGACGGCGAGAGCCGGAGCCGCCAGGAGGCGGCAGCCCGGGCCGCCGCCCGCGGCTTGAACCTGGAATGGATCGGGGAGTAAGTATTTTTGGAGGAGCCCTTCATGGTGGCTGACGTCCCCGCCAGCGAACCATAAAATGTAGGCTGAGGCAGAGGGCTGGAGGGTACAGGCGGAGGGCGACTTGGTTCGAGGCGTCAGATACTTACGCGAAGCCGAAGCGAGGCGGCGGTGAACGGGATGGGGATCGCAAAGTGGCTTGAGGAATGAGAAGTACCACACCCCGTTATGAATGATCAAAGAGATAAAGCCGAGCCACCCCCGACGCCGAGCAAGGCTGAGCGCTAAGTTTGCTAGCCGAGAACCACCGGAGGCCGGAGCTGTACCCTCCAGCCCCCAGGCTGGATGGTATTGACTTCCATTTTTACCAGAAGTCTATTTTCGGAGGAAGTAATGGTAACCAACCTGCTCACCCTGGCCCTGCCGAAGGGTAAACTGGGCCAGGACGCCCTGCAATTATTACAGGCAGCCGGGCTACCGGTAGAAGGGGTAGCTACCGAGGCCAGACAGCTGACCTTTACTTTTCCCGCCCCGGGGATACGCTATCTGATCTGCCGGCCCACCGATGTACCGACCTATGTCGAATACGGGGCCGCCGACCTGGGCATCGTGGGGAAGGACACCCTGGCCGAGGCCGGGGCCGATGTCTTTGAACTGGTGGACCTGGGTTTCGGCTACTGCCGCTTTGTGGTGGCCGCCCCCCGGGAGCGCTGGGAGGAGGCCGGGCGATCCCTGGAAAACTTGCTGGCCGGCAGCCGGCGGGTGGCCACTAAGTTCCCCCGGGTGGCGGCTTCCTTTTTCCAGGAACGGGGCCTCCCGGTGGAAATCATTAAATTGCACGGCAATATCGAGCTGGCGCCCCGGGCGGGACTGGCGGACCTGATTGTCGATATTGTATCTACCGGCCGGACCTTAAAGGAGAATGACCTGGTGGAGGTAGCCCCCATTTTTTCTTCTACCGCCCGCCTGATAGCCAACCGGGTCAGCTACCGCATAAATTACCGCCGCCTGACATCGGTGGTGGAAGCCCTGAAGCGGGCGGCCGGCCAGGGGGGAGAAAAGATTGCTACCACTAATTGATGGTAAAGAGGTAAAGCGCCGCTGGTCCGGGCGTCTCCTGGCCCGGGAAGGGGTGGCAGCCAGGGTGCGGGAGATTATTGCCGCCGTGAAGAGGGAAGGCCAGGCTGCGGTGGAGCGCTATACCCTGGAACTGGACGGTGTCGACCTTAAGGAGGCTGGCTTCCGGGTAACCAGAGAAGAGATTGGGGCCGCTTACAGGGCCGTTAGCCCGGACCTTCTGGAAGCCCTGAGGATCGCCAGGGACAATATCGCCACTTATCACCGCCGCCAACCCCGCGGTTCCTGGATGGAGACGGCAGCGGACGGCACCATCCTGGGCCAGATCTGCCGGCCCCTGGGACGGGTGGGGCTTTATGTGCCAGGTGGCACGGCGGCTTACCCTTCGTCGGTATTGATGACCGCTGTACCGGCCCGGGTGGCCGGGGTCAGGGAGATTGCCCTAGCGACACCGCCGCGGCGGGACGGGACACTACCGCCCCTGCTCTTGGTGGCGGCAGCGGAAGCCGGAGTAGAAGAGATCTACAAAATGGGGGGCGCCCAGGCCGTGGCCGCCCTGGCCTACGGTACGGAGAAAGTGGCCCCGGTGAATAAGATCGCCGGGCCGGGGAATATCTACGTTACCCTGGCGAAGAAGGAAGTCTACGGCCAGGTGGATATCGACATGCTGGCCGGGCCCAGTGAGATTGTCGTGATCGCCGATGGAAAGGCCCGGCCGGACTGGGTGGCGGCCGACCTTCTCTCCCAGGCCGAACACGACGCCCTGGCCGGGGCAGTCCTCATCACGCCGGATGCCGGCCTGGCCCGGGCGGTGGGGGAGGAAGTTACCCGCCAGCTCGAAGCCTTGCCCAGGCGGGAGATTGCCAGCCGTTCCCTGGCCGATTACGGCGCCGCCGTAGTGGTGACGGGCCTGGACGCTGCCATGGACCTGGCCAACTCCCTGGCCCCGGAGCACCTGGAGCTGTACGTATCTGAACCCTGGTCATGGCTGGGCCGGGTGGAGAATGCCGGGGCGATTTTCCTGGGGCCTTATAGTTCCGAGCCCCTGGGCGATTACCTGGCCGGTCCCAGCCACGTCCTACCCACCGGCGGCACGGCCAGGTTCTATTCACCCCTGAGCGTAGACACCTTTTTAAAGAAAAGTAGCTTGATTGCCTGCAACCGGGCGGGCTTCCGGGCTGCCGCGGGATATATCCAGGCTCTGGCCCGGGCCGAGGGCCTGGAGGGGCACGCCCGGGCCATCGAGCTACGGGAGGAATGACCCGTCATGAGTCGCGAGGCCCTGATTGAGCGCCAGACCACGGAAACAAACATTCGCTTGAAGGTTGCCCTGGACGGGAGCGGTACCTGGCAGGGGAGCAGCGGTATCCCCTTCTTTGATCACCTCCTGGCCCAGATGGCCCGCCACGGCCTCTTGGACCTGAAGGTCTGGGCCGAGGGAGACCTGGAGGTAGATAACCATCACACCGTCGAGGATATCGGCATCTGCCTCGGACAGGCCGTAAAAAAGGCCCTGGGGGATAAGAAGGGGATTAGCCGTTACGGCAGTGCCCTGGTGCCCATGGACGAGGCCCTGGTGCTGGTAGCCCTGGATTTCAGCGGCCGTCCCTACCTGGCCTGGGGCCTGGAACTCCCCCCGGGCCGGATTGGCAGCCTGGAGACGGAGCTGGTGGAGGAGTTCCTGCGGGCCATGGTGAATAACAGCGGGCTGACCCTCCACGTCCGGCAACTGGCCGGCCATAACGCCCACCACCTGGCGGAAGCCCTGTTCAAAGCCCTGGGTCGGGCCATCAGGCAGGCCGTCACCCTGGACCCGCGGGAGCAGGGGATACCCTCCACCAAAGGTATCTTGTCGTAAGAAGGGCATCGTGGCGGCAAGACACCAGGCGCCAGGAGTGAACCCCGGGCCGCTTAGGCGAGGAACAGGGAGCGAAGGAAGACCAAGCCGGCTAATGAAAGAGTTAATTCCGGAGGACTAAAGAAGTGCGGCCGATTGCTATCATCGACTATGGTATGGGCAACCTTTTAAGCGTCCAGAAGGCCCTGGACCGCCTTGGTTACCCGGTCGAGGTAACCGACGACCCAGGAGAGATCACCGCTGCTCCCGGTGTCATTCTGCCCGGGGTGGGGGCCTTTGCCGACGCTATGGCCAACCTGCAGCAGAAGGGGCTGGTGGCAGCCATCCGCGAGGTTGCGGAGCGGGGCGTGCCCTTGCTGGGCATCTGCCTGGGGCTACAACTCCTTTTCTCCACCAGCGAGGAGGGGGGGCAGGTAGCCGGCCTGGATCTCCTGCCGGGAGAGGTCAAGAGGTTACCGGCCGGCATAAAAGTTCCCCATATGGGCTGGAACCAGGTCCGTTTCCCGCGGCCGGGGGCCCTCTTCCGGGGAATCCCCGGGGGTACAGACTTTTACTTTGTCCATTCGTATTATATTGTACCCCGGGAGGAAGAAGTGGTAACCGGCACCACCGAATACGGCCTGGAGTTTGCCGTCAGCATCCAGAGGGGCAACCTCTTCGGGGTCCAGTTTCACCCGGAGAAGAGCAGCCGCCGGGGCCTGGAAGTTTTAAAGAATTTCGGGGAGTTGGTGCGCCATGCTGGTAATGCCGGCCATTGATTTGCGGGAGGGGCGATGCGTGCGCCTCTACCAGGGACGTATCGAAGCCGAGACCGTCTATTCCACGGATCCGGTGGCCGTTGCCCGGGGCTGGGTGGAACGGGGCGCCCGCTGGCTCCATGTGGTGGACCTGGACGGCGCCTTTGCCGGCCGGCCGCGGAACCTGGAGGTTATTGCAGCCATTATCAGGGCCGCCGGGGTGCCGGTCCAGGTGGGCGGCGGTATCCGCAGCCTGGAAAGCCTGGCGGGTGTCCTGGCAGCCGGGGCCTCCCGGGTGGTCCTGGGGACGGTAGCCATTACCAACCCGGAAGTTGTGGCCACGGCGGTGGAACGTTATGGCGAACGGGTGGTTGTCGGTATTGACAGCCTTGACGGCCAGGTGGCCATCGAGGGCTGGGAAGCTACGGTAGCCAGGGGAGCAGTGGAGTTTGCCCGGCAAATGGCGTCCCTGGGGGTCACGCGGGCCGTTTTTACCGACATCGGCCGCGACGGCACCCTCCAGGGGCCCAACATTGCCGCCACCCGGGAGATGGCGCGCAGCGGCGGCCTAAAGATCATTGCCTCCGGGGGTATTGCCAGCCTGGACGACCTCCGGAAGCTCAAGGAACTGGCAGCCGAGGGAGTGGAAGGGGCCATCCTGGGTCGCTCCCTGTACAACGGCAATTTCACCCTGGAAGAGGCCCTGGCCGTAGCCGCAGATGGAGATTAAAGGGCGGGGTGAATTCGCCTTTTGTAGAGCCAGCGGAAAGAGGCGGTATAGGTTGTTGACCAAAAGAATTATTCCCTGCCTGGATGTTGACCACGGTCGGGTGGTCAAGGGTACTAACTTTTTAAATTTGAGGGACGCCGGCGACCCGGTGGAGCTGGCGGCCGCCTACGACCGGGAGGGCGCCGACGAGCTGGTATTCTTGGATATTTCAGCCTCGGTGGAGGGCCGGGATATTATGATCGACGTGGCCCGGCGCACGGCGGCCCAGGTCTTTATCCCCTTCACCATCGGCGGCGGCTTGCGCTCCCTGGAGGACATCCGGGCCATGCTGGCCGCCGGGGCGGACAAAATTTCCCTGAATACGGCCGCCGTCCTGGACCCGGACCTGGTGGCCACGGCGGCCCGACGTTTCGGCAGCCAGTGCGTGGTGGTGGCCATCGACGCCCGGCGTACCGGCCCGGGTCGCTGGGAGGTCTATACCCACGGCGGCCGGAGGCCGACCGGCAGGGATGCCGTGGCCTGGGCCCGGCAGGTGGAGGAACTGGGGGCCGGGGAGATCCTGCTGACCAGCATGGACTGCGACGGTACCCTGGACGGCTACGACCTGGAACTGACGGCCACCGTCAGCCAGGCCGTGAATATCCCGGTTATCGCCTCCGGCGGGGTGGGCAAGCTGGAACACCTTTATGAGGGTTTGACGGCAGGAAGGGCCGACGCTGTCCTGGCGGCTTCTATTTTCCATTTTGGCACCTATACCATCAAAGAGGCCAAGGACTACCTGGCGGCCCGCGGCGTCCCGGTGCGGTTATAGGAGGTAAACCTCATGAGTGTCACCATCCCTGAGGATATTCACTTTAACGCCGAGGGCCTGATCCCGGCCATCATCCAGGACGCGGCCAGCGGCCAGGTCTTGATGCTGGCCTACATGAACCGGGAGTCCCTGGCCCGGTCCCTGGCTACCGGCGAGACATGGTTTTACAGCCGCAGCCGCCGCGAACTCTGGCATAAGGGCGCCACTTCCGGTCACCGCCAGTATATTGAGTCTGCCAGTTACGACTGTGACGCCGACGCCCTGCTCTTTAAGGTGCGCCAGGTGGGTGTGGCCTGCCATGAAGGGGAGTTCTCCTGCTTCCACAACCCCCTCCCCCTGCAAGTCAGCCGGCCCAGGGAAACCGGGGCGGGAGGCGACGCTCAAGCAGCCGGCGCGCCCCGCGGGGCGGCTTTCCCCTTACCGGAAGGGGTGGGGAAAGCTGCAAATAAAGGAGAGGCCGGCCGGGTCGTAACCACAACCGCCGGGGAGCAGCAGGAGGCCGGCTCTTACTGCGACCACACCAGCGGGCAAGAGAAGCAGGGCCGTAGGGAGGGAAACACCAGCAGCCAGGTTAATGCCGACCTGGGAACCATCCTGTCCCAGGTCTTCCAGGTCATCAAGGAGCGCCAGGCGACTCGACCTGAAGGGTCCTATACAGCCTACCTTTTTAATAACGGCCAGGATAAGATCCTCAAGAAGATAGGCGAAGAGGCCGGCGAGACCATTATTGCCTCTAAAAACGACAGCCGGCACGAGATACTATACGAAATGGCCGACCTTTACTACCATACTCTGGTCCTCCTGGCTTACCACGGTCTGGAACCTGAGCAACTGGCGGCTGAGCTGGCCGCCCGCCGCTGACGGCGCCAGTGACCTGCCGGCGGCCCGGTGATCCCTCCAGGTCCGGTGCTGCTGCCCCTGCCGCCGGCAGGTTACCGGCAGGGAACGCCAGTTACGGAACTTATAGATTTTTTCCTGGTGAAAGTTGAATATTTGTGTTAATATAGAGAAAAATGCCCGGGGGTGGGGGATCATGGTACTCAAGTGGCAAACCAAACTTCTGTATTTTATCCTCCTACTACTCCTGGCTCTGGCGCCGGGTACTGTGGGAACGGCCCTGGTGGCCATCCAGGGTATTAGCTGGCAAATTCTCCTTTTGCCGGCTGTCGTCGCCGGTGCCCTGGGGCTGATTTTAAGCCTGGGTATCCTCCTTAACCTGTACATAAAGTGGATGCGGCCCCTGCACCGGGTCCTGCAGTTCCTTAATTTACTGGGCAAAGGCGACCCGGTCCAGGCCGAGAAGTCTTTACAGAACGCGCGACTGGGGGAGAGCTTCCAGGGGCCGGTAACTGCCGTCCTGGACAGTTTTTACCGCCTGGTGGGTCGCTTACAATTAACTGCCGATGAGCTGGCCCATTTTTCCCGTAACCTCGAGGAGAGTTCCAGTACCACTTCCCGTAACCTGGAGGAAGTAACGGCAGCCATCCAGGGGATTACCAGCGGAGCCGATGAACAGGCCGGTGCAGCCCAGCGGGTAGCGGAGAATATCAATGTTTTACATAATTTAGCAGAAGATATTAACGATCGGGCCGCCCTGGGGATGGAGATGGGGGAGGAAGTCAATAGGAAAGAAAAGGAAGGTCGGGACCTCCTGGAGCATTTGCTCCAAGAGATAAAGGCCGGGGCCTCCTCCATCCAGGAAGCTGCCGGGCGGATGCGGCAGCTGGAAGCCAAAATGGACCAGATCAACACCCTGGTCCAGGCAGTAACGGAGATCGCCGACCAGACCAACCTCCTGGCCCTGAATGCCGCCATTGAAGCCGCCCGCGCCGGTGAGCAGGGTCGAGGTTTTGCTGTGGTGGCCGAAGAGGTGCGCAAGCTCGCAGAACAGTCGGCGGCAGCCGCCCAGGATATAACCTCCCTGGCTGCCTCCATTGGCGATGAAGCGCGCCAGACGGCAGCCCAGGTGGATAAGAATGTGGAATTGGTCCAGAGCAACATCCAGCGCGGCGCCCAGGTGCGGGAGAACTTTAGCGTTGTCAGTGAGGCGATAAAAAAAGCCGCCGAAGTCATGACCAATATCAGTCACCAGGCCCAGAACCAGCTGACCAGGGTAAAGGAAGTCGGCGAGGCCGCCGGCCGTATGGCCGCCGTGGCTCAGGAGACTGCCGCCAGCATTGAAGAAGTAGCGGCGGCTACCGAAGAGCATAAGTCCACCATGGCCGTAGTGGAGGAGCATACGCGCCAGTTTACGGATATGGCGCGGAATTTCTTTACCATGGTCGCCTCCTTTACCAGGGACGGCTGGGATGAGGACCTGCGCCGGGAACTCATTCGCCAGGGACAGGAGGTGCTGGCAAGGCTGGCCGCCGACCCGGGAGTTAAAAAAATGGAGGCGACAACCCTGGCACCCATCCTGGATGACACCTTCAGTAAATCACCTTTTATCCAGACATTGATTGCCGCCCTGCCTGATGGTACGGCTATCTATAACCGGCCGGAGTCGACTATAACAAACTGGGCCTTCCGGCCATGGTTTCAGGCGGCTGTCAGGGGTGAAAACTACGCTAGCGAGCCCTACGTGACCCAGTGCACCAACCGGGTGGCCGTTACCATCTCTGTACCCATTTTCGGTGATGAAGGCCGCATCGCCGGGGTCCTGGCGGCCAACATAGCCCCGGCGCGGAGATAATCTTCCGGCAACACAGTACGGTAGGTGCCGTTCTCGCCCCCCTGAGGGGGCTTTTTTTATCGCCCATGGCTGCTGGGCCTAAGGGCGGCAGCGAAAATTTTTAGCACTAAAGGGTGCGGCAGGGCATAAGATGATTACAGGTTTAAATTTAATCGATGGGGTGAAGCCGATGAGCGTTGATCTGGAGACCCTGCGCCAGCGCCTGATGGAAGCGGCCATGAACGGAATTTCTCCCGGCCAGGTATTTAAAGAACTGGGTATTACACCCGACAACCCTCAGGTTCTGCAGGCCCTAATGGCCCAGGCCGGTTTTGACCTGAATACCCTTTTTCCCGATGGCCAGGTAGATATGCCCGGTATGGTCAACAACCTGACCAAAGACCTGAGCCCCGAGGTCAAACAGCAGCTCTCCCAGGTGATCCACGGCCTGGCCAGTGAAATAAACAACGGCCAGCCATTGCCGCCGGATGTTGAAGAATTTCTTAAAGGATGGGGTAACAGTGATTAGCAAGCAGGCCCCAAGAAAGCACGCCCATTAATACATGAATTTTTCTTATCCCCGAAGGACGGGGAGGGTGGGTCAGGCCCGGCGACAAACCCGGGGTCGAGCCCAGGTAGCAACCTGCTTTTGATCTCACTTTTCAAACGTACTGAGTTTTCCCTCCTCGCCTTTGCTATTCCCACGCCGATGCCACCGGGCAACTGATAGTTTGAGGATTAAGGAGTTATGAAGAAGCAGCTATTACCTGGCTCAAGCAGTAATAGCTGTTTCTTTTATAAAAAAACCGGCCCCGGGTCTTTCCGACCCGGGACCTTTATATAAAAACCCCGGCGGGGCCGGGGTTTTCCCGCTCAAGCATTGGCGGCATTGAGGGGGATTAGGAAGAAAATAAAGAAGATGGGGATGATGATAATCGGGATTATGAAAATAAATATCCACCAAAAGTTAAAGTCATGGTTGCCCACTAATAATCCCTCCTATTTAGCGTTTAACGGAAAGAGGAAGAACAGGAAGAAGAAGGGGATAATAATGATGATGGGAATAAGGATGATAATAAACCACCAGAAGAACTCTTGCGTCATTAGAATAGCCTCCTTTCCTTTTTGGGGAACCCTTTCTAGACCTAGCATATGCAGGTTGGATGATAGTGGTTAAAGGGAGGGAGAAAAATTCTTGCGGTTGACCAGGTACCTCCAGGAGAACCCCTGCATAGGATGCAGCATAATCATGATATCTAATTCCTGGAGGGATTGTCCGTGTGGCCGGTTTTACTGGCTTATTATACCGGCGTAGCGACGGCGGCAGGTGCCATGATCGCCTGGTCCGGCAACAAAAAAGTAGGTAAGCGGAAGATTATCCTTTTTCACCAGGAGAAACCCCTACCCAGTTGCCGCGCCCTGTTGCAAAAGAGGGGCGGCCAGGTATTAAAGGAATTACCCCTGGTGCATGCCCTTGTGGCCCGACTACCTGCAAAGGGAAAAGTAATTGAAGAACTGGGTTTACACCCTGACATTCGCCTGATTGAAGACGATTTTGAAGTTCACACGGTGGAGTTGCCGGCCGCCCGGATACGGCAGGAGAAACAGATAGTTCCTTGGGGCGTTGAGCGCATCGGCGCTCCGAGGGCCTGGCAGGTGGCTGCCGGGGAAAAGGTGAAGGTGGCGGTCCTAGACACAGGCCTTGATGCCGGGCATCCCGACCTGGCGGCCAACGTCCGCGGTACCCAGAATATAAAATTTCCCGGCTGGCGGGCCGGAGACGGGAACGGCCACGGTACCCATGTAGCAGGGATTATTGCCGCCCTGAACAACAGCTTCGGGGTGGTAGGGGTTGCGCCCCGGGCCGAGATTTATGGAGTAAAGATTTTTAACCGTCAAGGTGACGGTTATATATCCGATATCGTAGCCGGCCTGGACTGGGCGCTAAAAAATAAGATGCAGGTAGTAAACATGAGCTTTGGCACCAGCCAACCCAGCCAGGCCCTGGAGGAGGCCGTCCGCAAATGTGTCCAGGCGGGAATGGTGCTGGTTGCGGCGGCCGGAAACGAAGGCAGGGACGATAGTGTTCTATATCCGGCCCGCTATCCGGGGGTCATCGCCGTTTCGGCCGTCGATAAGAAGGATAACCTGGCCAGCTTTAGCAGCCGGGGAACGGAGGTAACGGTCACTGCTCCCGGAGTCGATATCCTATCTACTTACCCGGGGGGCAAATACCGGACTATGAGCGGAACTTCCATGGCCTGCCCCCACGCCGCCGGGGTGGCGGCCCTGATTCTGGCCCAGGATAGGCGCCTATCCGGCCGGCAGGTGGCCAGGATAATCTGCCGCACGGCCATTAAGTTACCCGATCTGTCACCCCGGGAACAGGGGGACGGTTTGGTCAACGCCACCGCCCTGGCGGCCGTAGCCCGCTTTATTGGGGAAACGGGAACGGCAGGCGAGGAGTCGGTCGGCTAAAAGAGTTACTAATTCTAGGTTTTGGAGTAAACGACCGTTGGCGCGGTCGTCTCTTTTTTTGTACCGTAAAATTTTTTTAAAAAAATATTAAGAACCAGCAGGAATTTAACTGAAAGTGGAGAAATATATAGGCGTATCGGAACCGATTTCGGAAATATCCCACCAGCAATCTAATGACGCACTGAAATGACTGCAAAATCTGTCCAGAACCGATTTCGGTAGAAGACATTCTTTTAAGCTAGAAAAGAGGAGGAACCATGCAAGATTTAAGCTACCAGGCCACCCGCCGCTCGCCGGAAGAGTTGATCAGGCACTTGCAGAACTTTGAGCTCAACCTCCGCTTCTCAGCCGGAATTTGGTTTTTTTCCGGCAGCAACAGCCGCTTCCATATCCGCTACGGCCAAGAAATGAGCATTGAGGAACGCTTGGAGAAATTCGCCAGCCTGAAGGAGTACGGGCTGGAGGGTATCGAGGCCCATTACCCCAATGAGATTAACGAACATAACCTGCCGCTTTATAAGGATTTTTGCCGGGACACCGGCATGAAGGTGGTCACCGTTGTACCCAACCTTTTCTATGAAGAACAGTACTGCTACGGTTCTTTATCGTCGCCCCTTCCGGCTGCCAGGCAGTCCGCCATCCAGCGCGTTAAAGAAACGCTAGAAATAAATAAGGAACTGGGGACAGAGTCCATGTTGTCTGGCCGGGTATCGACGGTTACGAAAATCCTTTCGGTATCGATTTCAGCGAGATGCGCCGTCGGTTCGCCGCCGGCCTGGCAGAAGCTATGGACGCCGTACCGGGAATTAGGGTGGCGATGGAGCCCAAGCCCTACGAACCCCGGGGCAGAATAATCTATGGCACCACACCGGAAGGAATTCTCTTGGCGGAAAAAGTAGAAGGATTGTTACAAAATCCTGTTAACAAAGAACTGCTGCAGCAGGGTTATACCCTGCTGGGACTCAACCCGGAAATCGGCCACGTCATCATGGGTTATGAAGACCTGCCCTATGCCTTGAGCCTGCCCCTGGAATACGGTCGCCTGGTGCATACCCATTGGAACAGCCAGCCCCTGGGTAATTACGATCAGGACCTAAACGTCGGTGTAATCGCGCCCGAACAGGCCGAGGCCGCCCTTTACGTCTTGAAGATGCACGGTTATCAGGGGTGGTTCGGTCTGGATATCAATCCGGAGCGGATGCCGGTGGAAAGGGCGGTTATTAATAGCATGGATGCCATCCGGGCCATGAACGACCGCATCAACAATCTCGATCACGAGCTGGTAGTTGCCTGCGTCCAGGACCCGGAACGTTATACCGGTTACTTAGAAGCTCTCCTTATCCGGGCCCGGGCTAGAAACCCTGAGATCCTCAGCCCCTTAAGCCTCCAAGGAGTATAATCCGCCAGTAATTTTAAAACAGTTACCGGACGACGACTTCCATTTCAGCATAGACGTTTTCAGAAGGGAAAAGGAATTATGCCGTATCTTCTCGGGATTGATATCGGTACTTCGGGCACCAAAGCCCTCCTGGTGGAGGAAACCGGCAGGGTTGTAGCTTCTGCCTATAAAGAGTATCCTTTGAGCCAGCCCCGGCCGGGGTGGGCCGAGCAGGATCCGGAGGAGTGGTGGCGGGCCGTGGTGGAGGCGGCCCGGGAAGTCCTCGCCCGGAGCGGTCTGGCAGGCGGCGATGTTGCCGGCGTGGGTCTTTCCGGCCAGATGCATGGGGCGGTAGTTCTTGACGCTAATTACAGGGTTTTACGGCCGGCTATCCTCTGGTGCGACCAGCGAACGGGAGCAGAGTGCGCCTGGATGTACGAAGAAATAGGGCAAGAAAAACTCTACCGGTGGACGGGAAACCCGGTCCTGCCAGGCTTTACGGCGCCCAAGCTGGTCTGGCTTAAGCGCCATGAACCGGAAACCTATAGCAGGATACGCCATGTCCTGTTGCCCAAGGATTATATTCGCTTCCGCCTGACAGGGGAACTGGCTACCGAGGTATCTGACGCTTCCGGAACCCTGCTCCTGGATATGACCCACCGGTGCTGGTCCGGTGAGATACTGGCCGCCATGGGCCTCCCGGAGGAATGGCTGCCCCGGGTATATGAATCGCCGGAAGTAACCGGACGCATAACCCCTGAGGCCGCTGCCCTCACCGGTCTAATGGCGGGAACGCCGGTGGTAGGCGGAGGCGGCGACCAGGCCGCCGGGGCCATAGGTACAGGAGTCGTAGTAGAAGGAATTATTTCCACTGCCCTGGGTACGTCGGGTGTAGTTTTCGTCATGACCGATCGGCCCCACACCCAGCCGGGGAGCGCCCTGCATTCCTTCTGCCATGCCGTGCCGGGCAAGTGGCACCTGATGGGTGTGATGCTGGCCGCCGGGGGATCCTTGCAGTGGTTCCGTAATCAACTCGGTAGCGAGGAGGTGCGGGAAGCCGCCGTAAAGAATATCGATCCCTACGAAATGTTGACAGAACAGGCGGCTGAGGTCGGCACCGGCGCAGGAGGATTGCTGTTCCTCCCTTACCTTCTGGGAGAAAGGACGCCCTACCCTGATCCGGCGGCTAGGGGCGCTTTTATCGGCCTGACCATGCGTCACCGGAAAGGCCATCTGGTACGGGCCGTCATGGAGGGGGTTGCTTTCGGCCTGAGGGACTCCTTGGAGCTGCTCCGGCAGGCCGGGGTGAAAGTAGAGGAAATCCGGGTTTCAGGCGGCGGCGCCAGAAGCCCCCTGTGGCGCCATATCCTGGCCAGTACCTTTAAGTATCCAATAACCACGGTGAACAGCACCGACGGTCCGGCCTTCGGCGCCGCCCTGCTGGCTGGCGTGGGGGCGGGCATTTATCCTTCCGTCGAGGAAGCCTGCAGGTTGACCATTAAAGTGACCAGCCGGGTGGAACCGATAGCACCCGAAACAGATGCCTACGATAGGCTGTATGAAATATATAAATCCCTTTATCCTCTCCTGCGCGACACGATGCACGATCTGACAAAATTTACGGAGTGAAAACGATTTGCCAAATATCTCTGATGTTGCCAGAAGAGCCGGAGTATCACGAACTATGGTATCCAGGGTCCTCAACGGGAAAGACGACGTCAACGAAGAAACCCGGCGCCGGGTACTGGAGGCCATTAAGGAGCTAAACTACCGCCCCAGTGCCCTGGCCCGCAGCCTGGTGAAACAAAAGACCGATACCATTGGCGTTATCCTGTCGGATATCACCGATCCCTTCTTTTCCCTTATTATCCAGGGGGTGGAAGATGTAGCTCATAAATTCGGTTACGGCATAGTTTACGCCAGTATGCGCTGGGACCCGCAAATCAAGCATAACTATGTAAGTTTCTTGCGCAACGGGCGGGTGGACGGTCTCCTTATGATGGGCCATACAGTGGGCAATGAAGACTATGTACGGGAGATGGTAGAGGATAAGTTTCCCCTGGTCCTGGTTGAATATTGGATTGAGAATCTCAAGGCCAACTTTATATCCATTGATAACAAAGGGGGGGTTACCTGGCCACCAGGCACCTGCTGGGACTTGGGCACCGCCGCATTGCCCATGTAGCAGGGCATAAAAACGCCCGGGTATCGCAAGAACGCCTGGCCGGTTACCGCCAGGCCCTGGAGGAAGCCGGCAGGCCCTACGACGAAAGCCTGGTAGTTTACAGCGATTTTACCACCGAAGGAGCCATACCGGTTGCGAAAAAACTATTATCCCTGCCTGAGCGGCCGACAGCCATCTTTGCGGCCAACGACCTGATGGCCTACGGCGTCATCCATGCGGCCCGCGAACTGGGATTAAGGGTTCCAAAGGATCTGGCGGTGGTCGGCTACGACGACATCGAGCTGGCTTCCCTAGTAACACCACCCTTAACAACCATCCATCAGCCCCGCTATGAAATCGGCTCCATGGCCGCCTGGTCCCTGATCCAGCAGATCGAGAATAAAGAAATGCAGCCGACGGTAACAGAGTTTAAGACGAGCCTGGTAATTCGGGAATCCTGCGGCGCTGTTTTCCGGCGCGGCGACCAGGGGTATGTAGAAGGAGGCAAGCCGGCATGAATCCTTGCTGGTGGCGGGAAATAGATTTCCGTGGCTGGAATGGGGCTGTCGAGTTCGGAAATGACCTGATCCGGGTGGTTATGGTCCCGAACCTGGGTGGAAGAATTATGGCCTACGATCTTGGTGATTATTCCTTTCTTTACGTTAATAAAGAGTTAGAGGGTAAACTTTTCACGCCCGAAGAAAATTACGGTGATGGTTCCATTGCCGCCTGGAAGAATTACGGTGGCGATAAAACCTGGCCAGCACCCCAGGGGTGGGATACCGAGGAAGAATGGCACGGGCCGCCGGACCCGGTACTTGACAGCGGGGTATATACTGGGCGATGGCTGGAATGCAGCCCGGAAAAAGTAAGCTATGAAGTGGAGAGCCCGCCGGATCCCCGCACGGGAATTAAGCTCTTTCGTAAGGTTACTATCCGGCAGGACAGCAGCAAGCTGTGGCTGGAGCTGAGGATGAAGAATATCAGCTCCCGGCCAGTGGCGTGGAGCATCTGGAATGTAACCCAACTGGATACGCGGTTGAGGAATGGCAAAGGGTATGATCCTAATTGTCGCCTTTATATACCATTGAACCCTGTGAGCAGGTTTGCAAAAGGATACCGGGTAATCTTCGGCGAAGAAGATAACCCGCAATGGGGCCAACGGGAAGGCAATGACCTCTTAGTAATACCTTACCTATTTTACGTCGGTAAAATTGGCGTCGATTCACCGGTGGGTTGGATGGCTTTTGTCAATGATACTGAAGGCTATACCTGGTGCCTGCGCTACCCCTACTATCCGGAAGAGAAAGATGCATATCCCGACGGGGGTTGCTCGGTAGAATGCTGGACGGTGGGTCGCGGTGTAGTGACCGGTAAGGATTATTCCCAGGAGACCGGTTATCATATAGAGGCAGAAGTACTGGGGCCAGTAAGAAAGCTTAAACCAGGTGAAGAGCAGTTTTTAGAACTGGAAATGGGGGTAGCGAAAGGGGGCGGTAGATTTAAAAAAGTCACAGCAGGGGGTTATATTATCATGGGAGGTGGTGCCAGGTTAGAAAAAGGGAAATTAATAATAAATCTTTCTGGCGGTGTTTTTTATAAAGGAAGGTTGCAGGTAGTTGTAACTGATGCCAGGCATAACGTTATTTTGCAACAAGATTTAGGAGAAGTATCTCCCCACGAAGAGGTAAAAGTTAACCAAAAAATAGATCTTCCATTTTCCAGGGTAGTTTTTCCATCCCTGCAAGCTCATTTAATCATTGACCATCCGGGGGGTATGGATGAATACTACCTAGCGTACCTCTAATTCTAAGAAAAAGATAAATCTGTCTTTAATTCTAAATGTGAAAAGGGGGAGCTTTAAGAGTGCTAAAAAAGAAGGCTACCAGGATAATTGCCTTGGCTGCAGTTTTAATCCTGCTGGCTATGACCCTTATAGGTTGCGGTCAAGGCGGAAATTCGAGCAAAAATGGAGGTAATCAGGGCGCTTCGGCTAAAAATGGCGATAAGATAAAGATAGGTCTCTCAATGGATGATTTACGCCAGGAACGCTGGCAGCATGATAGAGACTTGTTTGTTGCTAAGGCCAAAGAACTCGGAGCTGAAGTACTGGTACAATCAGCAAACGGTGATGATGCTACCCAGCTTTCCCAGGCTGAGAACCTCATTTCCCAGGGTATTAATGTCTTGGTTGTAATACCCCATAATGGAGACGCCATGGCCCCTATTGTCGAAGCAGCGCATAAAGCCGGGGTAAAAGTGCTGGCATATGATCGTTTAATAAGAAATGCAGATGTAGATCTCTATATTTCCTTTGATAATGTCCGCGTTGGTGAATTGCAGGCAGAGTACCTGACCAAAAAGGTTCCTAAAGGTAAATATTTCCTTATGGGTGGATCGCCTACAGACAACAATGCAAAATTATTTAGACAGGGACAGATGAATGTTCTTAAACCACTTATTGATAAGGGAGACATTAAGGTTGTTGGCGATCAGTGGGTTAAAGATTGGCTGCCGGAAGAGGCCATGAAGATTATGGAAAATGCCCTGACTAGCAATAATAACCAGATTGATGCTGTAGTCGCATCTAATGACAGTACTGATGGGGGAGCTATTCAAGCTTTAGCTGCCCAGAATCTAGCTGGTAAAGTGGCTATTTCTGGCCAGGACGCAGATCTTGCTGCCTGCCAGTGTATTGTTGAAGGAACTCAATCTATGACTGTTTATAAACCTATTACGACTCTGGCTACCCGGGCGGCGGAGGTTGCGGTGGCGCTGGCCAAGGGTGAAAATATTGGGGCTAATAATAAAGTAAATAACGGGAAAATAGATGTACCCTCAGTGTTACTGACACCCATTATGGTGGATAAAGATAATATGGTCCAGACGGTAATTAAAGATGGTTTCCATAAACTTGAAGATGTTTATAAAAACGTCCCCAAAGAAAAGTGGCCTAAGCAATAGGCAATCAATTAATTCAATTAGGCAAGAGGCCACCGTATGGCCTCTTGCCTGTTAAATTTAAACAAACGCCGAGTCTATTGGGAAAGAAGGGGTCTATTATGGACCACTATATTCTAGAAATGCAGGAAATTACAAAGCAATTTCCCGGCGTCAAGGCTCTAGACAAAGTTGATTTTAAGGCCAGGAAAGGTGAAATACATGCTTTATGTGGCGAAAATGGGGCTGGTAAATCTATTTTAATGAAAGTCCTTAGCGGTGTATATCCTTATGGCACCTACCAGGGAGAAATTTTGATTAACGGTCAACCCCAAAAGTTCTACACCATTAAGGATTCAGAAAGAGCCGGGATAGCCATTATTTACCAGGAGCTGGCTTTAGTTAGCGAATTATCTGTTGCGGAAAACATTTTTCTGGGCAATGAGCCTCTGCATCACCACTTAATTGATTGGGATAAAATGTATATAGAGGCAACGAAATGGCTCAAAGAGGTTGGCCTGGATGTCAGCCCGGGAACTAAAATTAAAAACCTGGGTGTAGGGCAACAGCAACTAGTTGAGATAGCCAAAGCTTTAGCGAAGAACGCCAGCATTCTTGTTCTAGATGAACCTACTGCCGCTTTGACAGAAGCTGAAGTAGAAATTCTGATGCATATTTTACACCAGCTAAAAAGTAAGGGAGTAACATGTATTTATATATCCCATAAGTTAAATGAAGTCTTTGCAATTGCCGATAATATTACTGTCCTTCGTGATGGTAGAACCATTGGTACGGTGAAAAAAGACGAAACGAGTCAAGATAAGATCATAACAATGATGGTTGGCCGGGAACTGAACAGGCTTTTTCCCTATATTAACCATAGTCCCGGAGCAATTACTTTGGAGGTTCGTAACTTTAGCGTCTACAACCCAGATAACCCCCGCAAAAAAATAGTAAAAGATGTTAACTTTTATGTCCGCAAAGGGGAAGTCCTGGGTATTGCCGGACTTATAGGATCGGGTCGTACGGAACTAGTTACTAGCATTTATGGTGGTTATCCAGGAAAAAATGAAGGAGAAATATGGCTGGATGGGAGAAAGATAAAAATAAAGAATTCTGAAGATGCCCTTTCGAATGGGATTGCTCTCGTGCCGGAAGATCGCCGGCGTCAAGGGCTGGTACTGGATATGGATATCTGCAAAAATATAACCCTTGCCAGCTTAAAAAGATCATATAATATTATGCTTAACGAAAGCGCGGAAATTAGAGATGCGGAATTCTTTGTTGATAAATTGAAAATAAAGAGCCCCTCTGTAGAAGCTCGTGTGGGAAACTTGAGTGGTGGGAATCAACAAAAGGTAGTCCTGGGTAAAGCCCTGATGACTAACCCCAGGGTTCTAATTCTTGATGAACCAACGCGGGGTATTGATGTGGGGGCTAAATATGAAATATATAATCTAATTAATAGTTTAGTTAGTCAGGGTGTAGCCATAGTTATGGTGTCATCCGAGTTACCTGAGATATTGGGTATGAGCGATCGTATTTTGGTGTTATGTGAAGGTAGAATAACTGGCGAGTTTTCCCGTGAAGAAGCTACAGAAGAAAAAATAATGGCCTGTGCAACTGGAGGTAAGTAAAGTGTTTAATCTTATTAAAACTATTTCCCCTGCAGAAACGGTACAATCTAAACCTAAAGCGAATGGGTATTTAAGTAGAATAGATATACGCGCTTATACAATGATATTAGCCTTATTGGGTATATGGGCTATTTTCACTTATACTACCCAGGGTGCTTTTTTGACTTCCCGTAATCTATCAAACCTCTTCAGGCAGATGTCAATTACCTCTATTTTAGCGATAGGTATGGTCTTTGTAATAGTAGCCGGTCATATTGACCTTTCCGTAGGTTCTCTCATGGGACTTACTGGAGGGGTAGCGGCAATTTTACAGGTCTGGTATGGTTGGCAGACCATTCCTGCTATTTTTATAAGCTTTTTAATTGGTCTGCTGGCCGGCTTATGGCAGGGCTGGTGGGTTGCCTATAAAAAGGTGCCTGCTTTCATTGTCACCCTGGGCGGTATGATGGTATTTCGGGGAATTCTAATAGGAATTAGTCATGGCGAAACAGTTTCGCCTCTCATGGATAGTTTTAAACAAATAGGCCAATCCTATGTACCTGAAAGTACAGGCTTCTTATTAGCATTCCTGGGTATTATTTATGTGATCTATGTTACTGTAAAGCAACGGTATACTAGAATTAAGTATGGTTTTACTGTGCCTTCTTTAGCTCTGGAAATAATGCGTACCATTTTTTACGCCTTTCTCATTGGCCTTTTTGTCTATCTAATGAATGATTACCAGGGTATACCTGTACCTGTCCTAATCGTAGTGGCGATGGCATTTATTTTTACGGGTTTAGCAACGAAAACTCGCTTCGGGCGTTATGTCTACGCAATTGGTGGTAACAGTGAAGCAGCACGTTTATCCGGTATTAATATTCGATATAACATCCTGGCCGTTTTTGTTATCAGTGGGTTAATGGCTGCCTTAAGCGGTATCCTGTTAACTGCAAGATTAAACGGTGCTTCAGTAGCTGCAGGGCAAAATGCTGAGCTTGATGCCATTGCAGCGTGCGTTATAGGTGGTACAAGTCTTATGGGTGGTACAGGTAGTATTGGTGGGGCGATGATAGGAGCACTTGTTATGGCCAGTTTAGATAATGGCCTGAGCATGATGAATACCCCGACCTTCTGGCAGTTTATAGTTAAAGGTTTGATTCTTGTGCTGGCGGTATGGATCGATATCGCAACTAAAACAAGGGCTCAAAATTGATCGAAACAGACTTTAAGTGCCCAATTAGTTGCGATGCCCCGCATATGTAATAAGCTTGGATATAAATTATATGTGCTTATATCCTAACTTGGAAGGAAGCCGGAAGTCTTTTCCATAGTTGCCTGGGTTGCCGCCCGCGTTGCAGGCAAATACGGGGAACAGAAGGCGTAGAAATTAGGATTTGGCCGGGGCAGGTCGCTGGTGTTGTGCAGGCTGGTAGGGAGAGGCAATCAGGACAATGGGAGCTTAACGAGGTAAAAAGAGAGAGCCGCCATAATGACTGGAGGGTATTATGGCGGGATTTTTTTGCCTGGCTCTCTCAAGACCGGATCATGGTCAGGATCATTTTAAAATTTGTTAGCGCCCGCAGGGCATGGGGCTGGTTGGCGGGCATGATTACGGCTTCTCCCGTCTTTACATGGAGAGGTTTACCGGCGATGGTAATCTCCACTTCCCCGTCGAGTACGTGGACCAGGGCGTCGTAGGGTGCCGTATGTTCGCTCAGGCCCTGGCCGGCGGCGAAGGCAAAAAGGGTTACCGTCCCGGCCTTTTTATCAATAATCGTCCGGCTGACGATAGAGCCCTCCTGATAATCGACCAGCTCGCTTAAAATGGCTGCCCGGGCGTCAAGGGGCCTGCTCCCAGCTTGCTCTTTGTCTTGCATTATTTCATGCACCTCCAGGTTGTTGTTATATTTTACTGGTTATTATACCACCGGGAAGGGGCGAAAAAAATACGGAGGATTTGAACCTGGCTGGTGACGGTAATAGCCAGGCCCATAATCTGTTTGGCAAAATATACCATCTATATCAGGAGGGAAAGCAACTCCTGGCCCGGGCCGCCAGGGGGATGCCTAAAGCCCTGGCGGTAACGGGGTCCAGGGCGGCCAGGTCGGACTTGTCGACCTGTTTGACGGATTTCTTGCCCAGGGCGCGTACGCCTTCCATGATTTCGGCGTTGCAGGACCATAAGAAATTGGCGAGATTGTGGGCCGCCCTGTCTTCATCCAGCTGATCCTGGTAGCGGCCCTGGGCAAAGACAACCTGGACCGGGGGTTCCCAGGGCATGGCCTTTAAGACCTGGGTGTGGGTGAGGGCGAAGAGGGCTATGGTACCGATGTAAACGGCGTCGGCACCCAAGGCCAGGATTTTTAAAAAGTCGCCCGGGGTAACCAGCCCGCCGCCGGCTATCAGGCTCACTCTGTCCTTTACCCCCTGTTTTTTTAGAAAAGTAGCCGCACGGTTGACGGCATAGACCGTGGGCACGCCAAAGTCATCCTGGACGATGGGCGGTGAGCCCTTGGATGCCGCCCCGGCTCCATCGATGGCAATAAAGTCGACGCCTGCTTCCAGGAGGATGGCCAGGTCCTTCTCCAGGTCATTGCCGGCGCCGATTTTAGCGCCAATGGGAACGCCCCCGGTCAGGTGGCGTAACCTGGTGACGAGGGGGGGCAGGTCTTTTTTAGGGTCTTTTATACCGGGCATACGGGCATGGGTGACAGCCGCCTGGCCGGGCTTGATCCCCAGGAGGCGACGACCTTTGGTAGGTATCTCGCCGTAATTGGTGCTGTGGCCCAGGCCACCTATGGCTGCCTGGCCGAACTGGATTTCTACCATGTCGGCCTGTTTGAGTATACGGGGGTTGTGGTTCCAGCCTCCGCGGTTGTACTGGACGATAAGGTGCCTGGCAGCCTGCCTCTCGGAAGGCAAGAAAGGCCCTTCACCGGTATTAGTGGCGGTACCGGCCAGGCTGGCTCCTCTCGCCAGGGCTATCTTGGTCTTTTCGCTTAAGGCCAGCCCGTAGGCCATGCCGGAGATGATGATCGGCATGCTAATATTAAGGGGCTTGGCCGCCCGGGGCCCCAAGGTTACCTTTGTATCAACGGGAACACCCTCTTCAACAGGAAGCCTGGCCAGCTGCGCCAGGTTAAAAACAAGGCCGTCCGTACCGGGGAAACGCCGGGGGCTGCCAAAGGGCCTCTGGATGAGTTTCCCCTGCTGAGCCCGTAAATTGGTCTCGACAATTTTCTGGAGACCGGTACGGTTTGCGGCCGAGACAAATTCCCAGAAATTCTCTTCATAAGGATCGGTCATCACGGTTTTAAGGAAAGAATCGTGAATGCGGTTCAGCAGGGGGCGGCTGAAAAGCCATAGCCCCAAACAGGTCAGGCCGGCCGAACCCAGCGCTACTTTCCAGAGGTTGGTATTCCCGGTTTTTCGATTTCCCATTAAGCGCTCCGTTCCTTGATGGATGAATGTATTATCAGTATCTCCCTCAAGGCGAAAATTATAGGTGCCGCCAGGAGTTGTCCGCGGTTTACCGCTACTTCCCTGTTTTCCTTTGACCAGCCGGGTTTTTAACTGGTCCAGGTAATAGCACCTGTTCCGGAGCCTTTTACAAAAGGCGTATTTTTACTCCCCGGGCGAGTTCTTCGCCGGCTAAATTATAAAGTGTATCCAGGAGGGCTACCTGGAAGCTGGCCGGACCCTGGCTAACTGCAGCCGCCCTTTCTGCCGCCAGCCCATAATAGGCGAGGGCAGCGGTACTGGCCGTTACGCCATCTTCCTCCACGGCCCGGAAAGCGGCAATTATCGAGGTGGCAGAACAGCCGGTACCGGTAACAAAAGTCAGCAGCGGGTGCCCGTTGTCCACGGCAATCAAGCGTTCTCCGTCACTAATGTAATCGGTAGCTCCCGTAACCGCTACCACAGTATTTAAATCCCTGGCTACTTGCTTGACCATTTCTGCCACCCGGGCAGGAGCCCCTGCGGCATCTACTCCTTTGGTATGCCCGCCAAAACCGCCTATGCTGGCTATTTCCGACGCATTGCCGCGCAAGATGTCGATATGCAATTCCTTGATAATTTTTTGCGCCGTCCGGGTGCGGAAGGGCGTAGCCCCGGCTCCTACAGGATCGAAAACTACAGGGATGCCGGCATTATTGGCTGCTTTACCTGCCAGGAGCATCGCTTCTACTACATCTCCCGTCAAGGTTCCCATATTCAATACGACCGCCTGGGCCAGGCGGGCCATATCGGCTACTTCTTCCCTGGCATAGGCCATGACTGGCGAGGCGCCAATCGCCAGTGTAACATTGGCCGTAAGATTAGTTACAACTAAATTAGTAATATGATGTACTAGCGGCCGTTGTTCATGTACCCTTTGTCGTCTCGAAGCCACCTGTTCTCCCCAGTTCATAATTTCCTTCCTTTCAACGAACTTTTTAACTTGTTGCACTTTAGTATACCATAATGTGGGCGTTGTTCACAGCTCGTCTAAAACCGGGCCACATAATTTCCTCCCAAAACGGAGATAATCATTGTCAGGTAACCTCTTCGCCAAAAATTATTTTCAGGAGGAGATTTACACATGGCCGCTCAGTACGGAGCCCACGAGGTAATGGAGGTTCACGAGGTTTTAAGCGATACCATCGACGGTATCAATCAATTCCAACTCTACCGCCCCCACACCAGGGACCAGCAGCTCCGGGGTATCCTGGATAAGCAGATTCAATTCATGACCCAGGAATACAACAATATGGTTCAGACTATCAACCAGCGGGGTATGGGCCAGGCGGTGCCCTACCGTCCCGTAAGGACCGCCAGCCCGGTGTACGGTCTGGACAATCCGGGTACCCTGACGCCAAATTCCTCCTTAAACGAGATGGACGACCGGGATGTGGCCAGCGGCATGCTGGGGTGCCACAAGTCTTCGGCCACCATGCGAATGATAGCCGCCCTGGAGTGCGCTGACCCCGAACTGCGGCGTATAATCCAGCAGGGGGCTATCAATTGTGCCGAACAGGCCTACGAGGTGTGGCAGTATATGAACCAGAAGGGGTATTACCAGGTGCCGACGATGCAAGAAATGACCACCAGCACCATGATGAATACTTATTCCCCGGCAACTATGGGGGAAGTAAGGCCCCACCAATTCCAATAACTAAAATGCCTGTTTACGGGTAGATTGATAAATGATATACCCCTGGAGATATTTAATACTCCAGGTCTTTTTATATCCGGCCTGGTGCAGGAAGTCCGGAACAGCCAGATAGGCTAGCAGCCCCGACTGGCGAGCAGTAGCTGTACTGCCCTGGCTGGTGCTTTCTGCGCCTGGAGAGGAGAATACCACATAAAGAAGGAAGCCCTGGCTTAGCCGGGGCTTCCTTTGCTGATGGGCGGGTTGAGGTTCATTTTTAAAAGTTGAGCCAGCATGCGTCCGGTAAAGGTTTGAAATTCCGGGGTCTGGATGAGGTTCCACATTAGCTGAAGGGAGGAAGCAGGCAGGGGCATACCGGCAGGGGCACCGGTATCGCCGGCCGTTTTAATCCCCATCTCCGCTTCCAGGGTGCTTTTCGTTACATTGAGGATGTTGTCGGCTGTGGTGATGCCCATATCAGCATAGCTGAGGAAGGTGCGAATCCTCTCGATCCAGCCCTGGAGCTGGGCCAGGAACTGGTCAATACTACCATTCAGGAGGGCTTCCTGGAACAGGGCCTGGCTGCGGGCAGCCAGGGTCAGGGGCTCTCCCCGGGGCCGGGGATCGCCTGCGGCTCCTTCCTGTCCAGGTTCATCACTGCTGTCCTTAAAGAAGCCGAAGGTGCCTTCCGTCTCCTGCTGGCTACTGCTGACTTCAAGGAGGCAGGAGTCTACTTCCGGTTTTTCTTGACCTGGCGGGTCGTTGCTTAACCGGGCTTCCATCTTTTTAAGCCGGGTTTCCATCAGTTTCACCCCTCATTTTTCAACCTGCTGCATTATATGCATTACCTTCCTGGAAGGGGAAAAAGAAGGCCGTTTCCTTGCAGGTTTTTTGGCTGCCGGGGCGAATATAACCAGGGCTTAGGAGTGTGAAGGTATTGGCAGATTTTATGGCTTTACTCAATGGTCCCCAGCAGGAGGCCGTCAAGCACCGGGGCACACCCCTCCTGGTCCTGGCCGGAGCCGGCAGCGGCAAGACCCGGGTCCTTACTTACCGGGTGGCCGCCCTGATTCAGGAAGGTGTTCGCCCGGAAAACATCCTCGCGGTTACCTTTACCAATAAAGCGGCCCAGGAAATGAAAGAACGCCTGGAGGGCCTGGTAGGGGAGGCGGCCCGGGGCCTCTGGGTCAGCACCTTCCATTCAGCCTGTGTCCGCATTCTGCGGCGGGAGGCCCACCTCCTTGGTTATCGGCCGAATTTTGTCATCTACGATACCGACGATCAGCAGGCGGCCCTTAAAGAGGTCTTAAAAGAGTTAGACCTGGATGATAAAAAATATCCGCCTCGTTCCCTGGCTCAGGTCATTAGCATGGCCAAGAACGACCTTAAGACACCGGAGCGTTTCCTGGACGGCGCGGCCACCTTCCGGGAGCAACAGCAGGGGCAGATTTACCGCCGTTATCAGGAGAAGCTGCGGGAATTAAACGCCATGGACTTTGACGATCTTATCATGCAAACGGTCTTTCTCTGGCAGCAGAATCCCCTGGTATTACGTTACTACCAGCAGCGCTGGCAGCATATCCTGGTGGACGAATACCAGGATACCAACCACGCCCAGTACATCCTGGTGCGTCTCCTTGCCGGTAAAGGGGACAACCTCTGTGTCGTCGGCGACCCGGATCAGGGTATCTACGGCTGGCGGGGAGCTGATATCGGTAACATACTGGCCTTTGAGGAGGACTTCCCCCGGGCCCGGGTGATTCTCCTGGAAGAAAACTACCGGTCCACCCGGCCCATCCTCCAGGCCGCCAATGCCGTTATCCAGCATAATGAGGGGCGCCGGGAGAAACGCCTCTGGACACGGCGGCGGGAAGGAGAGCTGTTGCACCTGTACCGGGCGACTGACGAGCGGGATGAGGGGCGGTTTATCGCCGGCGAGGTTTACCGCCGGCACCAGCAGGAGGGGCGGCCCTTCAGCGACTTTGCCGTCCTCTACCGCACCCATGCCCAGTCGCGGGCCCTGGAAGAGGCCTTTATCCAGGCCGGTGTCCCCTACGAGATTGTCGGCGGCCTGAAGTTCTACCAGCGCAAGGAGATTAAGGATATCCTGGCCTATCTGCGGGTAATTGCCAACCCGGACGATAGCCTCAGCCTGTTGCGGATTATCAACGTCCCCCGGCGGGGTATCGGCGAGGCCACCCTGGCCAGGCTGGAAGCCGCCGCTACCAGTGAGGGGGAGAGCCTTTACCGGGTCCTGGAGCGGGTGGACACCATCCCCGGCATCCCGGCCCGGGGCCGGCAGGCACTGCGGGAACTGGTGGAAATGCTGGATAACCTTCGCCAGCAGCAGGAAAAAATAACGGTGACGGACCTGGTGGCTACCATCTTGCAAGAGACGGGTTATCAAGCAGAACTGGAGGCGGAGCGGACTCCTGAGGCCCAGGCCCGGCTGGAGAACTTGAAGGAATTCCAGACGGTGACCCGGAGCTACGACCAGGGGGCTCCGGAATCATCCCTGGGAGATTTCCTGACCCAGGTAGCCCTGGTGGCGGAGAGTGACACCTATAGCGGCAATGCCGCGGTGGCCTTAATGACCATGCATACGGCCAAGGGACTGGAATTCCCGGTGGTCTTCCTGGCCGGCCTAGAAGAGGGGGTTTTCCCCCATTTTCGCTCCCTGGACGACCCGGCGGAGATGGAAGAAGAACGGCGACTCTGCTATGTGGGCATGACCAGGGCCAGGGAGGTCCTGTATCTCACCCATGCCTGGACGCGTAACCTTTACGGTAGCACCATGAGCAATCCTCCCTCCCGGTTTCTGGATGAGATACCGGCCGACTTGATCCAGGGCGAAGGAACCGGCCTGCGGTCCGGGGTCCTTAGCCGGACCAGTGAGGAACGGGATGACCGGGGCCGATCAACCCGGCGCCAGCCGGCACCGGCAAGGAGCACCCGGGCCTCCTGGCAGGTGGGGGACAAGGTCCAGCATGACGCCTGGGGCCTGGGCGTCATAGTAAAGATCAGCGGCGAAGGCGATGATGCCATCATCAGCGTCGCCTTTCCCGGGCGGGGCATCAAGCAACTGGCCCTCCGCTACGCCCCGATTAGGAAGGCTTAAGTACGCGTAACCCTATGGGAGCTCTTTATGGAGACGCGCCGCTGCTATCCTGGGAAGTTCAGTTTTCAGGAGTTGGCAGAGAGCCGTTGGGTAACTATTTGCGTGGTGGGACATAGCAGCGGCTGCACAGGAAATATTATCTCCGGGGGAATAGGTATGGATTTAGCTGCTGCCCGGCAACGGGTGGAAGAATTGCGACGCCTGATCGAAGAACATAACTACCGCTACTACGTCCTCGACCAACCCTCGATCAGCGACCGGGAATACGACGCCCTGATGCAGGAACTCATAGCCCTGGAGGAGGCTTACCCCGAACTCCGGACCCCGGACTCCCCCAGCCAGCGGGTAGGGGGTGCACCCCGGGAAGAGTTCAACCAGGTGCGCCATCCCCAGGTACTGCTGAGCCTCAACGACGCCTTTAATGAAGGCGACCTGCTGGAGTTTGACCGTCGCGTCCGGGATTTGGCGGGCCGCCCGGTGGAATACGTCATCGAGGCTAAAATTGACGGCCTGGCTGTAGCCCTCACCTACAGGGACGGCCTTTTTACCCTGGGCGCCACCCGGGGAGACGGCCAGGTGGGAGAGGAGGTCACTGCGAATCTCAAAACCATTCCCGCCCTGCCCCTGCGCCTGCGCCGGCCACTGCCTTTTCTCGTGGTCCGAGGGGAGGTCTACATGCCCAAGGTCGCCTTTACCGCCCTGAATGCCGCCCGGGAGGAAGCCGGGGAACCCCTCTTTGCCAACCCCCGTAACGCGGCCGCCGGTTCACTGCGCCAGCTGGACCCGAAAATAACGGCCAGTCGCAGCTTGAGCCTCTTTGTTTATCAGGTAATCAGCCTTACCGGGGCGGAAGTTGCCACCCAGGCCGGGGCCCTGGACTTCCTGGCGGAGCTGGGCTTTCCCGTCAACCCTTACCGGGTCGTGGCCCCGGACATTCAGGCCGTCCTGGAGGAGGTAAAAGCCTGGACGCCGGAAAGGCGGGCGAGTTTACCCTATGAAATCGACGGCCTGGTCATCAAGGTCAACGACCTGGCCCTTCATTCCATCCTGGGGGCGACGGCCAAAGCCCCCCGTTGGGCTATGGCCTATAAATTCCCGGCTGAACAGGCCACCGCCAGGGTGGAGGGGATTATCCTGCGGGTCGGGCGCACGGGGGTTCTGACCCCCACGGCCGTCCTCACCCCGGTCCGCCTGGCCGGAACCACCGTTAGCCGGGCCACTTTACATAATGAAGATTATATCCGGGAGAAGGACATTCGCATCGGCGATACAGTCATTGTTCAGAAGGCCGGCGATATCATCCCGGAGGTGGTGGCTGTTATACCGGAGCGGCGTACCGGGTCGGAAGAGGTCTTTACCATGCCGGAGCGCTGCCCGGCCTGCGGGGCTGCGGTAGTGCGGCCGCCGGGGGAGGCGGCCCACCGCTGCACCGGCGGTCTGGCCTGTCCGGCCCAGGTCCTGGAGGGGATTATCCACTTCGCTTCCCGGGGGGCCATGGACATCCAGGGCCTGGGTCCGGCCATCGTGGCCCAGCTCCTGGAAGCCGGCCTCATCCACGACGCCGCCGATCTCTATTATTTAAAGGAAGAAGACCTGTTAAAACTGGAGCGCTTCGGCCAGCAGTCGGCCAGCAATCTTCTGGCAGCCATTGCTGCCAGTAAAAAGCAACCCCTGGAACGCCTCATCTTTGCCCTGGGTATCCGTAACGTCGGTCAGCGGGCGGCCCGGGTCCTGGCCGATCATTTCGGTTCCCTGGATAAACTGGCCGCGGCCACGGTAGAGGAATTGACCGCCCTGCCCGATATCGGCCCCCGTATTGCCGAGAATATCCGGGAGTTTTTTGGCGAACCCCGGAACCGGGCCGTACTGGAAAAGCTTAAAAAGGCCGGGGTGCGGCTGGAGGCTTTGAATGCAGCAGCCCCGGCCGGACCCTTAACCGGCAAGGTCTTTGTCCTCACCGGCACCTTGCCGGGTATGACCCGCCAGGAAGCGGAGGAACTGATCACCAGGGCGGGGGGTAAAGTCAGCAGCAGTGTGAGCCGGAAAACAGACTATGTAGTCGCCGGTGAAAAACCTGGCTCCAAGTTAGACCGTGCCCGGGAACTGGGAGTGCCGGTAATCAACGCGGATGGGTTGCGACAACTCTTGCGCCAGTAATCCTTTTGGGAGGCCCCGCGTTTGTTGCTTTATGCCGGCATACTCTTCGGCGGCGTCCATTTCACCGAGCGTTAGGTAAAGGGGCGGGGAGATGCAGCAAAAATGGTATCTAAAAGATCGGGTAATACCCTTAACGAGGAACCACGTTGGAAACAAGCCTGGTTGATGCCACCTGACAATGTATAATATAATGTATATACGAAGGGGGCGATAGGCATGGAAAGGATGATCCGTAAACAACTATATCTAAGTCCTGATCAAAACTTTATTCTCAAAGAGACCGCCAGGGAAATGGGGATAACGGAAGCGGAATTAGTCCGCCGGGCTATTGATAGGCATATTGATACTTTTAAGTGGCAAAAGAAAGACAGTAAAGCTTGGGATAAGGAAAGAGAGTTTATCCAACAATGGATTAAACAAGGGCCGGTTAATGGCAAGCGCACATGGAAGCGTGAAGACCTGTATGAGCGCTAAAATATTTGTTGATACCAATGTAATGGTCTATGCCTATGATCGTTCCGAACCAGAAAAACAAGAAAAAGCCTTACAGGTACTTGAGTTTTTAGCAAAGAGAAGAATTGGCGCCATTAGTGCCCAGGTGCTAGCTGAATTTTTTGTGACCGTCACCCGTAAAATACAGCAACCCCTAACAGCAGAACTGGCTTATCAGCGGGTCCAAAACTACCTTGCTTCCTGGACGGTTCTTGATTTGACAGGCTTAATTATTATTGAAGCGTCCCGGGGTGTTCGCGAATATCAGCTATCTTATTGGGATGCCCAAATTTGGGCAACGGCCCGCTTAAACCAAATTAATATTGTTTTGAGTGAAGACTTTAATCCGGGTTCTACTTTGGAGGGCGTTTCTTTTGTTAACCCGTTTGACGGGGATTTTAGCCTGGAATCCGTGATCTAAATCTCCATCTTCTTGGTAGACGGGTTAAAGCAGCTATTGCGCCGCTAACGATTGGCCGCTAAAGATGGGGGGGGGTTAGAGAATGATACCCATAAGGATTTTCGCCGTTTTACCCTTCCTGGTGGCCCTGTTTTTCGCCGTAACCGGTTTGTTCCAGTGGCTCTATCACTATGCCGGAGGTGTTTAATTTAAAAAAGGTCACTTTCTGGCAGGCCCTGTGGTTGTTGCTTATTCTCGGTATTCTTTTCGGCGGTGCATGACGACGGCTCAACATTGCCGTCAGCCAGCCTCTTTGCTATAATTAGGCAGAAAGTACGCTGGAAAAGGTGGTTAAAGTATGCCCATTAGCACTGCAGAAGTCGAGCATGTGGCCCTGCTGGCCCGTCTGAAGCTCTCTCCGGAGGAAAAGACGGCCTATACCGAGCAGCTCAATGCCATCCTGGAGTATATGGATAAATTAAACGCCCTGGATACCAGGGACGTGGAACCCACCGCCCACGTCCTGCCCCTGCGCAACGTCTTTCGCGACGATTGTGCCCGGCCCGGACTGCCCCGGGAGAAAGCCCTGCAGGGGGCTCCCGAAGTTAGCGAAGGCCAGTTTAAAGTACCGCGGGTAGTATAGGCCGGGAGGTAGAAAAGATGGAATTATATTACTTAACAGCCCATGAATTGAGCGACCTGTTGAACCGTAAGGAAATCAGCTCCGAAGAAGCCACGGCGGCCATCATTGACCGGATTGAAGCCGTCGACGGCCGGGTCCAGGCTTATCTAACCCGGACGGCGGAACAGGCCCTGGAAGAGGCCCGGGCTGTGGATGCCGCCCGGGCCCGGGGTGAAACCCTGGGACCCCTGGCCGGGGTGCCCATGGCCCTGAAGGACAATCTCTGTACGGAGGGGGTGCGGACCACCTGTTCGTCCCGGATGCTGGCAGACTGGGTGCCTCCCTATGACGCCACCGTGGTCCGGCGTCTTAAAGAGGCCGGGGCGGTGATGCTGGGCAAGCTCAATATGGACGAGTTCGCCATGGGTTCTTCCACGGAGAATTCCAGTTTCTTCCCCACCCGGAATCCCTGGGACCTGGAGCGGGTGCCGGGAGGTTCCAGCGGCGGCGCCGTGGCGGCGGTGGCTGCCGGCGAAGCCTATTTCGCCTTAGGGTCGGATACGGGCGGTTCCATCCGCCAGCCGGCTTCCTTCTGTGGCGTCGTGGGGATGAAGCCCACCTACGGCCGGGTATCCCGTTACGGCCTGGTGGCCTTCGCCTCCTCCCTGGACCAGATCGGCCCCATTACCCGCGACGTCACCGATTGCGCCCTGGTCCTGGAGGCCATTGCCGGGCATGACCCCCTGGATTCTACGTCCGCCGATCTGCCGGTGCCCGATTACCGGTCGGCCCTGAAGCCGGAAGTGAAAGGCCTGAAGATAGGCGTTCCGCGGGAGTATTTCGGCGCTGGCATGGAACCGGAGGTGGCGGCCATTGTCCGGCGGGCTATTGCCAAACTGGAGGAACTGGGAGCCGTTTGTGAGGAAACCTCCCTGCCCCATACCGAGTACGCCCTGCCGGCCTATTACCTGGTGGCCCCGGCCGAGGCCTCGTCCAACCTGGCCCGTTATGACGGCGTCAGTTACGGCCTGCGGGTGCCGGGCAAGGATATTATCGAGATGTACATGAATACCCGCAGCCAGGGTTTCGGCCCCGAGGTCAAACGGCGGATTATGCTCGGCACCTATGCCTTGAGCTCGGGCTACTATGATGCCTATTACCTGAAGGCCCTTAAGGTACGAACCCTTATCCGCCGGGACTTTGAAACGGCCTTCGAGAAATACGATCTCCTGGCCACGCCTACCTCCCCGACGGTGGCCTTCCGCCTGGGTGAAAAGGCGGGAGACCCCCTGGCCATGTACCTGTCCGACCTGTGTACCATCCCTATTAACATGGCCGGGCTACCGGCCCTGTCTTTGCCCTGCGGTTTCAGCCAGGGACTACCCGTCGGCCTGCAGCTGATTGGTCGGCCCTTTGCCGAGGCCACCCTGTTGCAGGCAGCTTATGCCTTTGAACAGAGTACGGAATACCACCGGCGGCGGCCGGAACTGGGGGTGGCGTAATGGAATACGAAGCTGTAATCGGCCTGGAAGTCCATGCGGAACTGAAGACGGCTTCCAAGGCTTTCTGTAGCTGTAGTACGGCCTTTGGCGGCGAGCCCAATACCCACGTCTGCCCTGTTTGCCTGGGGCTGCCCGGGGTATTGCCGGTTATTAACCGCCAGGTGGTTGAGTTCGGTCTGAAAACGGCCCTGGCCCTCAACTGCCGGGTGGCGCCCTTCTGTAAATTCGACCGCAAGAACTACTACTACCCCGATCTCCCCAAGAACTACCAGATTTCCCAGTACGACCTGCCCCTGGCTACCGGCGGCTACCTGAAGATCAACGTCGACGGCCAGGAGCGGGTAATCGGTATCACCCGGGTGCATATGGAAGAAGACGCCGGCAAACTCGTCCACGTGGACGGACCCGGCGGGGGTTACTCCCTGGTGGACTACAACCGCACCGGCGTACCCCTGCTGGAAATCGTCTCCGAGCCGGACCTGCGCTCTCCGGCGGAGGCCCGGGCTTATATGGAAAAGCTCAGGGCCATCCTCCAGTACCTGGACGTTTCCGACTGCAAGATGGAAGAGGGATCCTTGCGCTGCGACGCCAATGTCTCGGTGCGGCCCCGGGGTTCTCAAACCTTCGGCACCAAGACGGAAGTAAAGAATATGAACTCCTTCCGCGCCCTGCAGCGGGCCCTGGAGTACGAGATTGAGCGCCAGATTGCCATTCTGGAGGGCGGCGGCCGGGTCGAGCAGGCGACCATGGCGTGGGATGAAAGCCGCGGGGTAACAACCGTTATGCGGACCAAGGAGCAGGCCCACGACTACCGCTACTTCCCGGAACCGGACCTGGTACCCCTGGAAATCGACGCCGCCTGGATCGAACGGGTACGCCGGGAGCTTCCGGAGCTGCCCGATGCCCGTTGCCGGCGTTTAATGGATACCTTCGGCCTGCCGGCCTACGATGCCGGGGTGATAACCAGCTCCCGGGACCTGGCCGACTACTTCGACCGGGTAGTGGCCCGGTATCCCGATGCCAAGGTTGTCAGCAACTGGATCATGGGCGACTTCTTACGGCTGTTAAACGCCCGGAACCTTGAGCCCGGCCAGGCGCCGGTACCACCCGAGGAACTGGCAGACCTCCTTGAGTTGCAGAAGGAAGGCACCATCAGCGGTAAGATCGCCAAGCAGGTCCTGGAGGAGATGTTTGCCAGCGGCAAAGGCGCCCGCCAGATTGTCCAGGAAAGGGGCCTGGTCCAGATCAGCGACACCGCCGCCCTGGGGAAGATTGTCGACGAGGTGCTGGCAGCCAATCCCAACGTGGTGGAGGACTACCGCAACGGCAAGGAAAAGGCTCTGGGCTTTCTGGTGGGCCAGGTAATGAAGGCGACAGGGGGGAAAGCCAACCCCGGCCTGGTGAACAAGCTCCTTAAGGAAAGGTTATAGGGAGGCCTGCCCTTGTTTGCCGGCGTACTTTTTGATTTTGACGGCACCCTGGTGGATACTTCCGAGCTGGTTATCAAGTCCTTCCAGCATACCCTGGCGCCCTACCTGGGCCGGGTGGTGGCCCCGAAGGAGGTTTACCCTTACTTTGGTGTTACCTTGAAGGAGGGCCTGGCCGCTTTCATGCCCGACCACCTGGACGAGATGCTCCATGAGTATCGTCGTTATAGTGCCGCGCACTTTGATGACCTGGTCCGGCCCTGTCCTGGGGTCCGTGAGGGTTTGCAACGATTGCAGCAGGCCGGTATTAAACTTGGAGTAGTCACTTCTCGATTACGTGATACTACCCTCTACGGTCTGGAACTCTGTGGCTTGACTTCTTTTTTCCCGGTGATCGTTGCCGCCGAGGACGTAACCAGCCACAAGCCGGGCCCGGAGCCTGTCCGTTACGGCCTGGAACTCCTGGGAGTGGAGGCGGGGGCGGCAGCCATGATCGGCGACAGTCCTCACGATATCCAGGCGGCCCGGGCAGCGGGCGTCACCAGCGTGGCCGCCGGCTGGAGCAGGGTGCCCCGGGACCAGATCCTGGCCGCCGGCCCGGAGGTACTGGTGGCCAGCATGACTGAGTTTGTCGATTTCTGCCTGGACGGTCCTAAGGGGGGGAGGCTGGCTCAGAATGGGTAAACTGGCTTTTTTCCAGGAGCTGCTTGCGGCCCTGGAAGAACAGCGACCAGCGGTAGCGGCTACAGTGGTCAAGGTAGAAGGAGAGGTCCCTGGTATGGCGGTCGGTTCTCACTTCCTCTGGATGCCTGACGGCCGCTACGAAGGGCCGGGAGCAGCCGTCCTGGAGGAGACCCTGGGCGAGGTGGCGCCAGAGGTCCTGGCCGGGCACCAGCCCCGGCTGGAAACCGTGAAGGTTAAAGGTGGTAACATCACCCTTTTCCTGGAGCCGGTGCTTCCTGAACCCCGGATTTTAATCCTTGGCGGCGGCCATGTAGGCCAGCAGGTGGCGGCAGCGGCCAAACTGGTAGGTTACCGGGTAACGGTGGTGGACGACCGGCCCGATTTTGCCAACAAGGCTTTATTTCCGGCTGCTGATCGGATCATCTGCGCTCCCTTTACCACCGCTCTCCAGGAGATCGAGATCAATCCATCTACATTTATCGTCATTGTCACCCGGGGCCACCGCTATGACTATGAGTGCCTGCGGGCGGTCATCCAGGCCCCGGCGGCTTATATCGGCATGATTGGCAGCCGGCGCCGGGTCCAGGGGGTAAGGGAACGCCTGCTGGAGGAGGGGGTCGATCCGCAGGCACTGGCGAGGGTCCATGCTCCCATAGGCCTGGATATCGGCGCCGAGACCCCTGCCGAGATCGCTATCAGTATCCTGGCGGAGATTATCCGGGTGTACCGCCGGGGAGTTTAGATATTGCCGCCAGTCATGAGCTGGCGGTAATTTTTTAACCATCGGGTTACTTCTGCTAGCCTTTGCTTACTTGCTCATGTTTATGACCGCCCAAGCAAGAAAAAATGGATTAAAATCTCCTGAAAAAGGAGGAAAAAGTGTTAGCTGCGTTGTAATTATCTTTAATGACTTGCAGCAGCCTAAAGCAGGGGGGCGAAGGATATGGACCGGGAGCTTATCGGTGAAGTCATTAAGTCATTGCAACAGGGTAAGCGCTGCGCCCTGGCGACCATTATCCAGGTTAAGGGTTCGGCCCCCAGGGAAGCTGGTACCAGGATGCTTATCAGCGCCGATGGCCATATCCAGGGTACAGTGGGCGGTGGTTGCGCCGAAGCGGCCATTCGCCAGCGGGCTCTAATGGTCCTGGACAGGGGGCGCCCGGAGATTTATCACCTGGACCTGACGGCCGACACGGCCGAAGACGAAGGCATGGTCTGTGGCGGCGTCATGGACGTATTTATTGAACCATTGGAGGTAATAGGGGAGTGCTAGGGAAAAAGATACGCCAATTGCGCCGGGAGCGGGGGATGAGCCTTAAGGATGTGGCCGAAAAAACGGGCCTGACTTCTAGCTTCCTGAGCCAGGTTGAACGGGACCTTGCAGACCCGTCAATCACATCCCTGCGTAAGATTGCCGAGGCCCTGGATATTCCGATCTTTTATTTTCTCTTAAACCCTGAGGATCATAGCCCGGTGGTCAGGAAAGACCAGCGCAAGGTCCTGCGCTTTCCCCAGTCCCACCTGACCTATGAACTGCTGTCTCCGGATCTGAACCGCAATATGGAGGTTATGATGGCCCGCCTGGAACCGGGGGCGGCCAGCTGTGACGAGCCCCTGGCCCATCCGGGGGAGGAGTGCATCGTCGTGCTCCAGGGGGTTATGGAAATAGATATCGGTGGCGAGGTTTTCCGGGTAGAAACGGGGGATAGTATCTACTATTACGCCTCAATCCCCCATAAACTCTGGAGCGTTGGCGAGGAAGAACTGGTCTTTATTTCCGCTATTACCCCGCCGCAATTCTAGGGGAAGGACTTGTATCTCAATGCAACTGCGCCAGGCTTTAGATTTACAAGCCAAGGAGATTATTACCATGGTGGGGGCCGGGGGTAAGACTTCGGCCCTTATTTGTTTGGCCCGGGAGCTGGCGGCCGCCGGGAAACGGGTAATTGTAGCCCCTACCACCAGGATGCTCCCCGGCCAGCTTTCCCGCCTGGCCGAACCTATTCTCAACAGTGACGGTAACTGTTTAACGAAAACTGTCAAGTACCGCTTGCAGAGAGAAAATCTGATTACCTGCGGTTCCGGTATCGATGACCGGGGCAAGGTAATAGGTCTTGACGCGGCCACGGTAGCGGCCCTGGGCGATCTGGACGTCGATTACCTGCTCCTGGAAGGTGATGGGGCGGCGGGCGCCCTCCTCAAAGCCCCGGCGGCCCATGAGCCGGTCATCCCGCCGGTCACGACCATGGTGATCGCGGTAGCCGGCCTGCCGGTCCTGGGCCAGCCCCTGGCCCCGCCCTTTGTCCACCGGCCCCGACTAGTGGCCGGACTCCTGGGACGGGGAGAGGACTGTCCCCTGGCGACAGCCGATGTAGCCAGGGTTCTGGCCTACCCGGATGGGGGCCGCAAAGGAGTACCGCCGGGGGCCCGCTGGCTGGCCCTCCTCAATCAGGCCGAGGGTTACGACCTTTTACGTCGGGGACGAGAGGTAGCCGCCGCCATCTTTAACGCCGGCGGGGAAAAGGTGATCCTGGGTGCGGTGGCTACTGCAAACCCGGTACGCCAGGTCCTTGGGGGCCCGGACCCTCCGGCCGGCAAGGTGGGGGTTATCGTCCTGGCCGCCGGCGCCGGGGAGCGGATGGGTGGTGGTAAGCTTTTATTGCCCCTCAAGGGCCAGCCCCTGGTACGCCGGGTGGTGCTTACCGCCCTGGAAGCCGCCGGGGACAAAGTCGTTGTCGTCCTGGGCCATGAAAGCGATAAAACGGCTGCCGCCCTGGCAGGTTTAAAGGTAGATTTGGCCATTAACCCAGCCTATCGCCTGGGCCTCAGCACCTCCCTGCAAGCCGGCCTGGCGGCCCTGCCGCCCCGGACCCCGGCGGCCCTCTTTGTCCTGGCCGATCAGCCGGGAGTTACGCCGTCTGTCCTCAGGCAGCTTTTAGAAGCCTACCGGCCGGGGGGCAGGAGGATAATTGTCCCGGTTTACCGCGGCCGGCGGGGGAATCCTGTCCTTATCGATCGCGGCCTCTGGCCGCAAATCCTGAACCTTAAGGGAGACATCGGCGCCCGGGAAATTATCCGGGAATATCCAGAAGAGGTCTTGCCGGTGGAAGTCTCCTGCCCGGGGATTTTTCAGGATATCGATACCCCGGCTGATTACCGGGCCTGGTTGCAGGAAAATAGTCCTTGCTAAAATAGCGGACAGATGTACAATATAGTTAAATGATATTTAACTCTGACCGGTACGCAAAGGCAAAGCGGGTGCGATAAGAGCTATTTTTTAGGAGGAGCGAGGAGAGCAGTGGCCCGGGAACTAGTAGTTATTAAAGGGGCCGGCGACCTGGCCAGCGGGGTGGCCCACCGCCTGCACCAGTCCGGCTTTCAGGTGATCATGACAGAGATCCCCAGGCCGACGGTAATTCGCCGGGCAGTGGCATTCGCGGAAGCTGTATATAGCGGGGAAATAACGGTCGAAGGGGTCACCGCCCGCCTGGTTTCCGATCCGGAAGGTGCCCTGAGGGTAACCTGGCAGGGGGAGGTTGCCGTCCTGGTGGACCCCCGGGCGGAGGTTATTGCCGCCCTGAAGCCCCGGGTAGTTGTCGACGCCATCCTGGCCAAGACCAACCTTGGGACGCGCATCGACCAGGCTCCCATTGTCATTGCCCTCGGTCCCGGCTTTACCGCCGGCACGGACGCCCATGCGGTCATTGAAACCCAACGCGGCCACTACCTGGGCCGGGTAATCTGGCAGGGGGCGGCGGCGGCCAATACCGGCATCCCCGGTGAGGTCATGGGCTACAGGGAAGAAAGGGTCTTGCGAGCACCGGTAGCAGGTATCTTCAAGAGCTGCAAGGCAATCGGCGACTCGGTAAAGGCCGGGGAAACGGTGGCTACAGTTAACGATGTTCCACTGCGGGCGCAGATCGGCGGCGTGTTGCGGGGTGTTCTCCACGATGGTCTCGAGGTGACTGCAGGCCAGAAAGCCGGCGATGTCGACCCCAGGGGTGAGCGGGACTACTGCTTCACCATTTCTGATAAAGCCCGGGCCATTGGCGGCGGCGTCCTGGAGGCTATCCTGCACCTTAAAGGCTATATATCCTGATTTTTTTGTCCAGGTAGTAGATAAATGGTGAGACGGGTGAAACGCCATTCGCCAGCCCCTCTCTTTCGCCAGAAACAAAACTGTGTTAGAATAGGTTTACTTGTTTTATCTCTGAGAGGGGGTAGTAGAGGTGAGTGTGGCCCAATTAAAGGAGAAACCCCAATATTCCAGCAGTCAGCTCCTCAAAGAAACAGCCGTAGCCTGGCTGGAGCGGCGAGGGGTGACCCTGGAGGATATCGCCCGCCTGGTATATGATGTCCAGAAGAAATATATCCGCGAATTGACCCTCGCGGCCTGCCGTGAAAGCGTAGAACGCGTGCTGGAAAAGCGGGAGGTCCAGAACGCCGTTTTTACCGGGATAGCCCTCGACGAAATGGCGGAGCAAGGGCAACTGGCCGAGCCCCTGGCTTCCATGCTGAAGAGTGACGATGGCCTCTACGGTATTGATGAGGTCATGGCCTTGAGTATCGTCAATATTTACGGCTCCATCGGTTTCACCAACTTCGGCTACCTCGATAAAGTCAAACCCGGCATCATTGGCGTTGTAAACGATAAGAAAAATGAGAAGGTCAACACCTTTCTCGACGACCTGGTAGCCGCTATTGCTGCCGCTGCCTCCTCCCGCCTGGCCCATCGCGACCGGGACGGGCGCTTGAATAGATAAAGACTAAGATCTATAAAATTAAAATAAACCCTCCTAAATTTTAGTCCCAGAAGGAGGGTTTATTTTATACATGTCGAACTATACAATAAGTGTGGATGAAGTTTTTTGCATTCAGTAACATTACATTTAACTGGAGGGATTTATATGGCGGGCAAGATTCCCTTTGGCCCCACCTTTGCCGAAATGGCTGATCCGTCGCTGATCGATCCGGCCCTGCGGCAAAGGGCCCTGAAGGCTCTCAAGGAGGATGAACTGGATCCTGTTAACCTCTTCAACATTACCTGGAAGGACGCCAACAACCAGGTAAGAAAGATGGTCCTGCCTCCCGAGGTGACCGGGGTTGATGCCAATATCGTCGTTCTCCTGGGGCGAGGCTTCCCATCCGGTTCCCATAAGGTTGGCCCGGCCTACGCTACTTTGATTGAAGGCTGTGTTGACGGCGTCATCAAGCCCGGCGAGCATACCATCCTGGGACCTTCCACGGGCAATTTCGGCATCGGTGTCGCCTATATCAGCAGGCTCCTCGGTTTCCGGGCGATAGTTATTATGCCCGACAACATGAGCAAGGAACGCTACGAGCGCATTCGTAAATACGGCGGCGAACTGGACCTGACCCCAGGTACCGAGTCCGACGTCATCCTGACCCTGCAGCGGACCTATGAATTAAAGAAAGATCCCAAGAACTTTGCCCTGGCCCAGTTTGAACTCCTGCCCAATTACCGCTTCCACCGGCATGTGACCGGTAATGCCGCCATCGAAGCCGTGCAGGGCATCGGTAACGGCCGTATTGCCGCCTTTACCTCGGCGCCCGGTTCAGCAGGGACCCTGGGTGCCGGCGACCAGATTAAGAAGGTTTTCCCCGAGTGTAAAGTCGCAGCCCTGGAGCCCTATGAGTGCTCCACCCTCTATAATGGCGGTCGCGGCCAGCACCGCATCGAGGGTATCGGCGATAAGATGTGCACCCTCATCCACAATGTCTTGAATACCGACTTTATCGTCCTGATCCATGACGAGGATACCGTCCGCGGCTTGAAGGTCTTCCAGGATGGGACGGAGACCTTGATCAAGATGGGGGTCAAAGAGGCCGACGCCCTGGCCCTGCGGGATAACTTCGGTCCCTCCGGTATCTGCAACATCCTGGGGGCTATTAAAATAGCCAAGTACCTGCGCCTTGGTCCCGGTGACAATGTAGTTACCGTAGCTACTGACGGCTTTGATCGTTATCCTTCGGTACTGGAAAACCTGGCCGAACGTACCCTGGAGATTGAGGACTTTGTCCTGGAGCGCTGGTTTAATGACATTTTCCTCAAGGCCAGCACCCATTATATTGTTGATACCCGCAAGCCGGAAGTCAAGGAACGCCTCTTCCAGCAGAAGGAAAAAGACTGGTTGCCCTTCGGGTATACCAGGGAATACCTTGACTCCATGAAGAGCCAGTCCTTCTGGGACGACGAGTACGCCAAGATTGAATACTACGACGCCAAGATTAAAGAGATGCGCTAGGGAAGCTTTGAGAGATACAATTTAACGGGGGATATGTCCCGGTGCGAGCCAGGTCATAGTGACCAGGGGCATATCCCATCCGTGTATTTTCAGGGGGAATCGTGCCTGGCAGACTGGCAGGCTGCCAGTATACCAGATGGGGGGGAAGGATATGCACCTGCAATTGCTAGTAAATGGACAGCAGCGGGAAGTGGATGTCAATGAGGAAGCCACCTTGCTGGAGGTATTGCGGGAGCATCTGCGCCTGACGGGAGCCAAAAACGGCTGCGGTGAGGGTACTTGCGGCGCCTGCACGGTAATCATGGGAGGCAAGGCGGTACGGGCCTGCCGGACCCCGGTGGCCAGGGCCGCCGGCCAGGAGATTATAACCGTTGAAGGCCTGACGCCACGGGAGAAGGAGATTTACGCCTGGGCCTTTACGGCGGCCGGGGCCGTCCAGTGCGGCTTTTGCACCCCGGGGATGGTTATGGAGGCCAAAGCCCTCCTGGACCGGCAGCCGGATCCTGGCGAGGCGGAAATCCGCCAGGCCCTGAAGGCCCATCTCTGCCGTTGTACCGGCTACCAGAAAATCATTACCGCCGTACGCCTGGCAGGACAGGCCTTGCGGGGTGAAATCGAGCCCTACCGGGGCGAGCCGGCGGGCCTGGGCAAGGCCTTCTTCCGTCCCGATGCCCCACCCAAGGTCCTGGGGGAAGCCGTCTTTGTCGACGATATGCAGGTGCCCGGTATGCTCTACGGCGCTGTTTTCCGCCTGCCTGTAGCCAGAGCGAGGATTAAAGGCATAGACACCACGGTCGCCAGGAAACAGCCCGGGGTAGTGGCCGTCCTCACGGCGGATGATATTCCCGGCAAGCGTTACCAGGGGCATATTTTTAAAGATTGGCCGGCCCTGGTGGCTGTGGGCGAAGAAACCAGGTACGCCGGGGACGCCCTGGCCCTGGTGGCAGCTAAATCAACCCGGGAAGCGCGAGCGGCCCTTGATTTTATTAAAGTAGATTATGAAGAACTACCGCCCCTGACCTCGCCGGAAGAGGCCCTGGCGCCGGGAGCGCCGGCCCTGCATCCCCGTGGCAATCTCCTGAGCGAGACCCAGGTGAAAAAGGGCGACGCCGAGGCCGCCCTGCGGTCCTGTGCCCATGTAGTCACCAACACCTACCAAACGCCCTTTACAGAACACGCTTTCCTGGAACCGGAGAGCGCCCTGGCCGTTCCGGAAAACGGCGGCCTGACAGTTTACACCAGCACCCAGGGGGTCTACGAGATCCATGCCCAGCTGGTTTCCCTCCTGAACCTGCCGCCGGATAAGATACGGGTAATAAACAGGTTCGTTGGCGGCGGTTTTGGCGGCAAAGAGGATCTGAGCGTCCAGCATCACGCCACCCTCCTGGCCTGGGCGACACAGAGGCCGGTTAAGCTCACCTGGACCAGACGGGAGAGTATCCTCTGCCACCCCAAACGCCATGCCATGACCATCACCATGACAACCGGCTGCGATGCCGCTGGGAACCTGGTAGCCCTGGTGGCCGACCTGGTGGCCGATACCGGCGCCTATGCTTCCCTGGGAGCCCAGGTGCTGGAACGGGCCTGTACCCACGCCACCGGTCCTTACCGCATCCCCAACGTTACCATTCGCGGCCGGGCCGTCTACACCAATAACCCGCCGGCCGGTGCCTTCCGGGGCTTTGGCGTGCCCCAGTCCAACTTCGCCATGGAGACCCAGATGAACCTCCTGGCAGCAGCGACCGGCCTGTCTCCCTGGCAGATTCGCTGGCAGAACGCCCTGGAGCCGGGGGACACCCTGGCCACCGGCCAAGTGGTCAGTGAGGATATCGGCATTAAAGAGACCCTGCTGGCGGTCAAAGAGGCTTACGAATCCAGTCCCTGCGCTGGTATTGCCTGTGCCTTTAAGAATGTCGGTCTGGGGGTGGGCACCCCGGATACAGGCCGGGCCAACCTGGCTGTCGAAGGGGGGAGGGTGAGGATCTATTCCAGTGCGGCCTGTATGGGCCAGGGCCTGGAATCCGTTCTTATTCAGATAGTTGCTGAAACCACCGGTTTGCCGGCGGAGGTTATTGACTGCGTCCTCTCCGACACGGCCCTTACTCCGGACGCCGGCTGTACCACCGCCTCCCGCCAGAGCCTCTTTACCGGCGAGGCCACGCGCCGGGCGGCGGCGGCCCTGGCGGAAGCCCTACGGGGCCGTACCCTGGCTGAACTGGAGGGCCGGGTCTTCCGGGGCGAGTTCCACGGGGTTACCGATCCCCTTAATTCTACCCGGGAACACCCCCTGACCCATGTGGGCTACAGCTATGCCACCCAGGTGGTACTCCTGGACGACGCCGGTAAGGTAAGCAAAGTGGTGGCTGCTTACGATATAGGACGGGCCATCAACCCCTTGAACCTGGAGGGCCAGATTGAGGGAGGTATCGTGATGGGCCTGGGCTACGCCCTGACGGAAGATTTTCCCCTGCGGGAGGGCATTCCCGAGCGTCAGACTCTGGGCCGCCTGGGCCTCCTGCGGTCCCACCAGGTGCCGGCCATGGAGGTCCACCTCATAGAGAAGGGCGGTACCCCTTATGCTTACGGGGCCAAGGGTGTCGGCGAACTGGCCACCATTCCCACGGCAGCAGCGGTGGCCGGCGCCTATTACCGCTTCGACGGCAAGGTGCGCTTGAGCCTTCCCCTGGAAGGAACGCCGTACACCCGGGGTTAGGTTGAAGATAACGTTGTTACGTGGCAGCGTGGGATAGAACCCTCCGCGGACAGTAGAGATACCTTGTGGGAAGAGAGAGTTTTTACGGGAGAGATGACTCAAGATGAGCAATATAACCCAACTACGCTGTATAAACTGCAGCCGTACCTATCAACCCCGGCCCGGCTTTTATACCTGCCCCATCTGCGGGTCGACGGACGGCATCCTGGATGTCGAATACGATTACGATTATATAAACAAATCCATCTCCAGGCAGAGCCTGGCCAGCAACCGGGAACATTCCCTCTGGCGTTACCGTCCCTTCTTGCCGGTGGCCCAGGAGGGACCGCTGCCCCCTCTGCGGGTGGGTTGGAGCCCCCTGTACCGGGCCCGGCGCCTGGGGGACGAACTGGGGTTGAAAGAGCTATATATCAAGGACGATGGGATTAATCCCACGGGGTCTTTAAAAGACAGGCCTTCGGCCGTGGCGGTGGCCCGAGCCCTGGCCGAAGGAGCTAAGGTGGTCGCCTGCTCTTCAACCGGCAACGCTGCTTCCTCCCTGGCGGGGGCAGCAGCTTCCGTGGGCCTGAAGGCGGTAATCTTTGTACCGGGACGGGCACCGCAAGGGAAGGTAGCCCAACTCTTGATTTTCGGGGCCACCGTTATCAGTGTTCAGGGATCCTATGAGGATGCCTTCAAGCTTTCGGCGGCGGCCATAGCCGAGCACGGCTGGTACAACCGCAATGCCGCCATTAACCCTTATCTGGTAGAAGGCAAAAAGACAGTTTGCCTGGAAGTGGCGGAACAGCTAAACTGGGAGGTACCCGACTGGGTGGTCCTTTCCGTGGGCGACGGTTGTACCATGGCCGGTGCCTGGAAGGCCTGGGTGGACCTGAAAAAGGCCGGTTGGATTGACAAACTGCCGCGGATGCTGGGGGTCCAGGCCGAGGGTTGCTGCCCCATTACCAGGGCCTTCCGGGAGGGAACCAGGGTAAAACCCATGCCCGAAAATACCCTGGCGGACAGCATCGCCGTCGGCGTGCCCCGCAATCCAGAAAAGGCTCTGCGGGCCGTAAGGGATTCCGGGGGTACGATGATCAACGTCAGCGATGAAGAAATCCTTGCAGCCATGCGCACCCTGGGGCGGACCAGCGGCATCTTCGGCGAACCTGCCGGTGCAGCCGGGACCGCCGGCCTTATCAAAGCCGTCCAGGAAGGAATAATTAAATCCGGAGATAAGGTGGTCGTCCTGGTAACAGGCAACGGCCTCAAGGATGTGGCCAATGCCATCAAAGCGGCCGGAGAGCCTATCCGGGTGGAGCCCTCCCTGGAGGCCTTAAAGGAAGCCCTGGCTCGGTACGGGAAATGAACCGCGGCCGGGAAGAGACAGGTAGGGCGGATATATAATGTAGATTACAAAGGAGGCGCCGGAGAAAATGGATCTCTTGCTGAAGGGCGGCTGGGTTGTTACCCAGGAGCGGGTGGAGCAGGCCGATATAGCCGTCGAAGGGGAGAAAATTGCCGCCATAGGCCCGGACCTGGAGGCCCGGGCGGCTGCCGTCAGGGATGTCACCGGGAAATACATCCTGCCCGGCGCCATCGACGCCCACGTCCACTACCAGATGCCCATCGGCGAGCTCCTGACCGCCGACGACTGGTTCACCGGTACCAGACTGGCAGCCTGCGGCGGGGTTACCACCGTCATTGATTATGCCGAGCCCGCCGGCCCGGCCGAACCCTTGACGGAAGCCCTGGCCAAACGCCTGGAGGAAGCCCGGGAGCAGGCGTGCGTTGACTATGGTCTGCACCAGGTGGTGCTGCCCGGCCAGGAAGAAGACACCGGTGAGCTGGCAAAGGTAATAGAGCAGGGAGTCACCAGCTTTAAAGTCTTTACCACCTACAAGCAGTGCCTGGGTTACGCGGCCATCGGCCGCCTGCTTAAGCAGGCCCGGCGGTTGGGAGCCCTGGTGACGGTTCACTGTGAGGATCATGATCTGGTAACGGCCAGGCGGAGGGAACTGGAGGCTACCGGCCAGACAGACCCGGCCTACCACGCCAACAGCCGGCCCGCAGCGGCCGAAGTAAAGGCCATAGAAAAGGTTATCCGCCAGGCAGCCGCGGCCGGGGCGCCAGTTTATATCGTCCATGTCTCCACCGGCGGGGGGGCGGAATTAATTGCCACCGCCCGGGCCCGAGGACAGCAGGTCTTTGGTGAAACCTGCCCCCACTACCTCTTACTAACAGAGGAGAGGTATGCCGGTCCGGACAGCCGCCTCTTCCTGATGTGCCCACCCCTGAGGACGGTAAAAGATAACCGGATTCTCTGGCAGCACCTGGCCAGTGGTGATCTCCAGGTGGTAGCGACTGACCATTGCAGCTACAGCCCGGAACAGAAGGCTGCCGGAACGGCTTTTTATAACACCCCCTCGGGCGTACCGGGGACGGAGACCCTTTTACCCCTACTTTATTCTTATGGTGTACGCCAGGGGCGGCTGACCCTGCCGCAAATGGTCCGGGTGCTGGCCACCAACCCGGCCCGCCTTTTCGGTCTTTACCCGCGTAAAGGTTGCCTGGCGCCGGGCAGCGATGCCGACCTGGTGGTCTTCGACCCCAGCCAGGAGGTTATACTCAAGGCTTCTGACCTGCATTCTGCCGCAGCTTATACCATCTTTGAGGGCTTTGCTCTCCAGGGGTACGTGGAAGCAACCTATCTACGGGGTCGGCTTATTTATGACCTGGGCCGTTTCCTGGGCCGGGCCGGTCAGGGAGAGTTTATCCCTGGAAAAATTACCGTCCTGTAATTATTCCGGCCGGGCCCCGCCCAATCTCGGCCTTCTCCATTCCGGTGGCCCGGGCCACGTCCATGTCTCCATCCTCCCATATTCGGCCGCAGAGCAGGCCCAGACCTGTATCGATGCCATGCAATATTTTTATTTCCAGAGCACCCTGCAAGCAGGAATTTACTAAAAAAAGTTGAATAAGATTAAACGTGACTTAATTTTGGGGTGGCTTCAAGATTCCGGCACCAGAGCCGGTCACTATCCCGCGGGGGTTGCTGATAACCTCCAGGCAGGAAAGCCGCCTGGCCGACGTCAGCCCGATCATTGACCTCGGGCCCTGGGAGGACTAAACTATAGCCGGGAAGAACACGACGAAATCAAGATTGGTGCCTGGCAAGCCGGTTTTTACCTGCCTCCCACTTCCAACTTTACACCTCACCCTTCTACTTTGGTAACCGGCAGAGCCCGTAGGGGTACTTGCTGGTAGATAAATAATCATTCATTATTAAATGGAGGGACAAGAATGCAGACGGATCTACGCGGGAAACACTTGATCACCTTGCAGGAGTGGACCAGGGAAGAAATCGATACGCTCCTCGACATCGCCTTTGACCTCAAAAGACGGAAGGCCCTGGGCGAAAAACACCACCTCCTTGAGGATAAGACCTTTTATATGCTTTTCTTCGACAATTCCACCCGCACCCGTAATGCCTTCGAGACCGGTATGACTCAGCTGGGCGGGCACGCCATTTACTTGACCCCTAAAACCACCCAGATCGGCCATGGCGAAACCCCCAAGGATACGGTAGAGGTCCTGGGCCGTTTCGGCAACGGCATCGGGGTCCGCAATTGCACCTACAAAGTGGGCAATGCCTACATGCGGGAACTGGCCAAGTACTCCAAGATCCCTGTAATCAACATGCAGTGCGACCTCTATCACCCCACCCAGGCCCTGGCTGACATCATGACCATCCAGGAGAAGTTCGGTAAGAATACCCGGGGGTTAAACTTCACCATTTCCTGGACCTATGCACCCAAATATATACGGCCCCTCTCCATGCCCCAGTCCCTCATCCTCCTAATGAGCCGCTTTGGCATGAACGTAACCCTGGCCCATCCGCCGGAGTTCCATTTGTTGCCGGAATTCATAGAACAGGCCAAGAAAAACGCAGCTGAAAACGGCGTCAAGTTTAATATTGTCAATGATATGGACGAAGCCTGCAAGGACGCGGACATTATTTACGCCAAGAGCTGGGGCCCAATCGCTTATACCGGTAGCGACACCGAAGGTGCCGAGCTTATCGACAAGTACCCCAACTGGGTCATGGACAGCCGGCGGATGGCTTTGGGTCACAAGGAAGCCATTTACATGCACTGCATGCCAGCTGACCGGGGCATTGAAGTGACGGAGGAAGTCATGGACGGGCCGCAGTCAGTCATCTATGACGAAGCCGAGAACCGGCTGCACACCATCAAGGCCATCCTGGCGGCTACCCTGAAGTAGGCCTATCCTTAACGTAAGAACCATCTTTATTGCAGTAAACAACGATATTTACCAGGCGACGATGCCGTCACCCCTTTAACTAAAGGAGTGGCGGCTTTTTATTTTAAGCATTCCGGCGTTGTCAGCGGGGATTTCCAGTTTATAGAAGCTATCATCGCCGCAGGTAAAGAAAGGTTGCGGGGTTAACCTGCCAAGAGCGAACAGCGCCGTAATAATTTTTAGAGCCAGTACAGGATAACAAAACAGCTGGCCGCCCAGAGGAGGATGGTGGCCGCCAGGGGTTTGTCCTTCAGAACCAGGCTTTCCGGCTCCCCGCCCCCCTGGCAGCGATAAGTCAGGTAGAGATAGCGACAGATCCCAAAGAGGACCAGGGGAACGGTGTACATCAGATAAGGACGCGGTGCACCAATGAAGGTGTAGATAGCATAGACAACGACGGTGGCCGAGGTTACGGTGGCGATCATCTGGTCCAGGAGGTTAACGGAGTACTCGGACAGGATGCCGCGGTGGGCGGTGGCATTGTCCAGGGAAACGAGTTCATGGCGACGCTTGCACAGGGCCAGGAAGAGGGCCAGGAGGATAACGGCGATGAGCAGCCAGGCGGAAACCGGCACCATAATGGCCGCCGCTCCAGCTACCACCCGCAGGACGAAGCCAAGGGCCACCACAAAAACGTCAATGATAACCATGTCCTTTAAATAAAAAGAGTAAGCCACGGTCTGAAGGGCGTAGGCCAGGCTGACCAGGCCCACCTGCCAGCTCAGGGCGAAGGCCCAGAAAAGGCTCCCGGCCAGGGTGATACCGGCAGCCACGGCGGCCGGCAGGGGGGGCAGCAGGCCGGCGGCTATGGGCCGGTATTTCTTTCGGGGATGGAGGCGATCCCTCTCCCGATCCACCAGGTCGTTTACCAGATAGGTACTCCCGGAAAGGAGGCAGAAGATGATGAACACCTGGATGGTTCGCACCAGCGGGTGGAGTTCCAGCAAGTGGCGGGAAAAAAGAATGGCGGCAAAGACAAAAGCATTTTTGGTCCACTGCTTCGGTCTGAGGCTCAAGAAGAGGTATCGCCAGAAAAAACGGGACGTTACAGTCCCGGCCCGTCCGGAGGATTCGAGCAAGCTCATTCGGAAAGTTGACCTCCAGTCTTGCTGCTTATCTCTACCTATTTTATCCTATTTGTCTTGGGGATAACAATACCAGTTGAACAAAAAAATGGCCAGGTAGCCCTGGCCATTCTGGCAGCATTTAAGCCATCAATTTATTTTTAACTTTGGGGATTACAATAGGCATGGTCACAACCAAAGTCAAGATGAACACCCATACCGCTCCTCCCACCCTGGCTACAACGGTGTAGGTTTTCCCGGTCAGGAAGGTGAGGGCCAAGAAGAGGAGGACTGCTCCCAGGGAGATGCCGGTGTAGATTACCGCAGCTTGCCGGGCGGCTTTATTTTCAAGATCGGTCACGTCGGGTCACCTCCTTTAGCCTGCCTGGGGTGCCGGCCGGTGCCGGGGTACAGCTTCCTCCCGCTCCGCGCGGAGGGAAGGCCGGAAGCGCTTCAGGGTCAAGGTATTCAGGGTCACGGAGATTGAACTCATGGCCATGAAGAATGAAGCCAGCTCGGGGCTGACGATTAACCCTGTGATGGGGTAGAGGATGCCAGCGGCGATGGGAATACCCAGGGAATTATAGAGGAAGGCCCAGATAAGGTTCTCCTTGATCTTGCGCATAGTGGCCCGCCCGATCTCTATGGCTCCCACCACGTCACGGATGTCGTCCTTGATGAGGATAATATCCCCCGTCTCCTTGGCCACATCGGTACCTGAGCCGATGGCGATGCCCACGTCAGCCTGAGCCAGGGCCGGGGCGTCGTTGATGCCATCCCCCACCATGGCCACTTTAAGGCCCTTTTCCTGGAGCTTCTTCACTTCTTCGGCTTTGTCCTGAGGCAGCACCTCGGCCAGGACGGTCTCTATACCTACCTGGCGGGCGATGGCCGCAGCCGTCCGCCGGTTATCACCGGTGATCATGGCCACCTGGATACCCATCTTGTGCAGGCGTTCAATGGCAACCTTTACGTGCTCTTTTAAAGTGTCGGCCACAGCGATGATCCCGGCGGCCCTGCCGTCTACTGCCATTAACATGGCGGTTTTGCCTTCTTCTTCGAGTTTCTCCATGTGCCCGGCCAGGTCGCTGATGGCGATGTTACGCTGCTGCATCAGCCGGCGATTGCCCAGCAGGATTTCTCGCCCCTGGTAGATGGCCCGGACACCATGGCCCGGGATGGCCTCAAAGTCTTCTACTTCCTCTAATTCTAAGCCTTTTTCCACGGCGTTGCGGACAATGGCCTCGCCCAGGGGATGTTCGGAGGTTTTTTCTGCCATAGCGGCCAGCCGCAGGATTTCTTTTTGCTCAAAACCTGGAGCGACAATCACATCGGTGACCGAGGGCTCGCCTCTGGTCAAGGTCCCTGTTTTGTCAAAGACAATGGCATTGAGCTTGCTGCTCGCCTCTACCGCATCGGCACCCTTGAAAAGGATGCCATTCTCAGCACCCTTACCTGTACCGGCCATGACGGCGCTGGGGGTGGCGAGCCCTAAGGCACAGGGGCAGGAAATGACCAGGGTGGTTACCGAGAGTAACAGGGCGAAGCCGAAGACACCCACCTGGGCCAGGCTGTAGGGCGACAGGATAAAGTGGCTGTCAGGCCGGAAGAAGGCGTCGTAGCCAATAAAGAACCAGAAAAAGAAGACGATGAGGGCCAGGACGTGGACGCCAGCGATGAAGTGGCCGGCTACAAAGTCGGCCAGCCTCTGGATAGGAGCCTTGGAAGCCTGGGCCTCTTCTACCATCTTGATTATCTGAGCCAGGGCCGTCTCGCTCCCCACTCGGGTGGCCCGGAACTTGAAGGACCCGGTTTTATTGATGGTTGCCCCCACTACCTGGGCACCGGGGCGTTTTTCCACCGGGATGCTCTCGCCGGTGATCATGGATTCATCGACTGCCGAATATCCTTCCACGACTTCCCCGTCTACCGGGATGCTCTCGCCCGGTCGGACGACGACGATATCCCCAACCTCGACCTCATCGGCAGCAATCTCCATCTCCTGGCCGTCCCGGATGACCCGGGCTGTTTTGGCCTGCAGGCTCATGAGCTTGCGGATGGCCTCGGAAGTACGGCCGCGGGTGATAGCCTCCAGGTAACGACCCAGGACAATGAAGGCGGTTAAGAGGGCGGCGGACTCGAAGAAGGTGGCCCCGCGCCCGCCGAAACCGGCCTCCGGCCACAGGGTGTTGATAGTGGCGATGATGTAGGCGGCGCCAATACCGGTGGCGTAGAGGAGGTTCATATCGGTAGCCCCGCGCTTGAGGCCGTTCCAGCTGTGGACGAAGAACTGCCAGCCGGGAATAAAGGCTACCGGCGTAGTCAAAGCCCAGAGGACATAAACATTCCCCAGCCATTTGGGTACGAAGTAGGGGAAAATCCACATATCACGGAACATGCCGATCATCACCAAGGTCGCCAGGGGCCAGGCGATCCACATATTGCGGCGCTGGTACCTGATCTCCCGTTCCCGGGCCTCTTTCTCCCGGTCCAGGGCAGCCTGTCCGGAGATCTTCTCCGTAGCTTCATAACCCAGGGCGTTGATTTCCTTTTTGATGCGCGCCCGGTCCACTGTACCTTGGTAATAACGGATGCGGGCTGATTCGGCCGGGAGGCTGACCGCCACCGAGGTTACTCCGGGTATACCTTTGACCACCTTTTCTACTTTGGCCACGCAGGCGGCGCAGCTCATGCCCCGTACCGTTAAGAGCATCTCCTCCTCCGGCACCTCGTAGCCTATCTCCTGGATGGTCCTGGCTATCTGGGGGATGCTTACGCGGTCGGGGTGATATTTTACCGCGGCCCTGCCGGTGAGGAGGTTTACCCGGGCCTCTTCAACACCCGGCATATTCTTCAAGGCCTTTTCCACTTTGGCCACACAGGCGGCGCAGCTCATACCCTGAACAGGTAAGTTTACCTGGGCCAGATTGCTTGTTACATTAACAGTCACTGGGTTCACCTCCGGTAAAATACGTTAAAAATCCTTTTATATCATGTAGACCTGAGCGACCTGATCAATGTTAGTTACTACATGCTACCTTACCCCTTTCCTTTTAGTATTATTACCGTAGTAAAATTACCTCGCGGTTAAGGCCGTTACAAACCAGGAAATTTTTCCCGAAACTACCCCTTGGGGGTATTTACAACCTGATTATATTTCGCCATCTTGTAGATGTCAATGAGTTTCACAAAAAGTACACATTTTTTGGTGGGGCTTTCCAGTTTCACTCATAATTATAAAGGCCTTCCCTTCCTGGGAGGAAGGGAAGGCCCACGTAAAGTGAACACAGCGGGCAGTTTAACGTCATGCCCGGGACTTAATTCAGCAGCCTTCCTTGCAGTGGGCGACTGCCCTCAGCAGCCAGCGCTTCCTGGTCAATTCGCTCCCTCCTTTTACTTTAAGGCATTATAAATTTTACCAAAAACCTCCCTACCCTGTCTATAGCCTGGCGGTGGGGACGCTATTATGGCCCCAGGCTATAGAATGTTACTAGGGACAGGCTGACCAGTACAGCCAGGATTAAAAGCTGCCACGCAAGTCTGTCTTCTATAGCTGCTAGCATGTCCCCGGGCCGGGGTGCGGTAGCCGCCACAGGGGCGCCGGAATTTGCTTGCTGACCCGGGCGTTTTTTCAGGATTATACTGGCCAGGACGGCGGCAAAGATAAAGGTCAGGCTGGCCGCATGAGCCACTGAGAAGGGACCCCAAATCAGTGGGTTGTAACGGATCAGCTCCACTACTCCCCGGATGGTGGCATAAAGTATGGCGAAGCGGATAAAGAGCTGGCCGTCGTAGGCGACATTTTTCCGCCGCCAGAGGTAGAAGAAAAGAAGGTAGTCGAGGAGAAACTCATAAACCTGGGCCGGGTGGAGGAGTTGCCCGTTAACCATGACTCCCCAGGGCCAGGGGGTGGCCATGGGGCGACCAAAGACGTCGCACCCTACCCGGCCGATGGCTATCCCCAGGGCCAGGCCTGGCGCCACCACATCTGCCAGGCGCCAGAAGGGCAGCCGGTAAAGGCGGCTGAAGATCACCCCCGCTAGCAGGCCCCCGATAAGAGCGCCATGAATGGATAGACCGCCGTCTTGAAGATTTTTCCTACCCGGGGGAGTCAAGGAACTTCACAAAAACTACATAAATCCGGGCGCTGCGGCTATCACATTTGTGGAGATTTTGTGAAGAGCTCCCGTTCATGGCAGCACAGCCTCGAACTGTTAAGCCAGGATCGTTTTTATGTCGCGGCCATCGCCATTGGTTTTGGGATCCAGACAGGCCTTTATAATTATATCCGGAGCCGGCAAAAAATTCTCCACGCTGGCGGTGCCGGTGCCGTGGCCGCCACTGGAACCGGAGCTTCCACGGTTTCCATGGTAGCCTGCTGCCTGCACCATATCGGCGAGCTGTTACCCGTTATAGGAGCTTCCGGGGCCGCCATTTTTTTAGAACAATACCGTTACCCGGTCATGTGGCTGGGTATTGCCATCAATTTACTGGGTATATACCTGCTGCTGCGGCTTATGGCCAGGCATAACCTCTGGCCTTTCAGGATCGCCATTATAAAATAAAGTATCCCGTTTTCTAAAGGAAAACAAACGCATAGAAGGGAAGGTTACTATGGCCAAACAAAAGCATCGCTTTTTACTCTTTTTTAGCCTGCTGGTATTGGTTGCCCTGGTCATGGCCGGGTGTGGCCAAGGGAAAACGGAAACCCAAAATGCCCCTTTAACCCTGGGACAGGCACAAAAGCCCCCGGCCGGGCAGGCAGGAACCGGCCGGCCGGTTGAAGCTTCTTTTTATGAACGCCGGGATAGCCAGGGCGGGGTCACTGTTGAAGTTACCTGGCTGACCCCGGAATACCTGCAGGCCCGCAGTCTGAAAATGATCCCGGAGCAGGAGAAGGATCTATCTACCAACCTGATATTTAACATAGCTTTGACCACCCATTCCGGTGATTTGCGGGATTTTGATTTTGCCGGGGCTATACGCCTTAAGGTCAACGGCCGCGATGCCGGACGTGGCACCTGGGAGTTTGTCAGCCAGGACGGCCACCACCCGGAAGGCATGATACGTTTTAAGGCCCCTGGAAATGAACCCCTCAGGGAGTTAACCTTAAGCATTAATAACCTCCGCGGAGTACCGGTACGGGAGTTTAAGTGGCAATTGTAACTTGCTGGAGCAGCAGGCGTCATATTTGAATGCGCCTGCTTTTTTGGGTTTAAAAACAGGGCATACCCCTTCAACAGTAATTTGTTTTACCTGTGCCCCCGGGGAGAATCCAGTGCCTGCTCCAGGTCGGCCTGCAGGTCTTCCGCCTCCTCCAGACCCACCGACAGCCGTACCAGGTCGGGGGTGATCCCGAGTTCGCGCTTTAGCTCTCCCGGCAGGCTGCCGTGGGACATGGTGGCCGGTAGGGAGATGATGCTCTCCACAGCCCCCAGGCTGGAACCAATGACCGGCAGTCTGACGTTGTTAATGACCTGGCGGGCCAGTTCCGGCGTAGCCAGGCGGAAGGAGAGTACGCCCCCGCCACCGTCGGCCTGGCGAAAGTGCGTTTCCCGGCCCGGGTGCCCCTCCAGGCCCGGGTAGTAGACGGCCTTCACTTGCGGGTGTTTGCGTAACCATTCCGCCAGTACAGTCGCCGTCCGTTGTTGTTGGAGCAGGCGCACCTTCAGAGTCTTGATGCCCCGTAAAATCAGCCAGCACTCATGGGGGGCCAGGACGGTCCCCAGGGTGTTTTGCAGCAGGGTCAGTTCCCTGGCCAGGCCGGCGTCCCTGGTGACAGCCAGGCCTGCCAGGCAGTCGCTGTGGCCGCCCAGGTATTTGGTGGCGCTGTGGACGACGATGTCAATTCCCAGTTCCAGGGGCCGCTGCAGGTAGGGAGTCATGAAGGTATTGTCTGCTATGGTTATCAAGCCGTGTTCCCTGGCCAGGGCGGCGGCCCTGGCCAGGTCGGTGATTTTCATCAGCGGGTTGGAAGGGGTTTCGAGGTAAAGCCCTTTGGTAGAAGGCCGGATCTGGGCCGCCACTGTCTCCAGGTTGGTGGTATCCACGAAGGTTACTTCCAGGCCGAAACGCGGGAAAACCTCGGCCAGGGCCCGGTAGGTGCCGCCATAGATATCCCTGGATACCAGCAGGTGGTCGCCGGACGAAAAAAGGCTTAAAGCGGCGGTGATAGCTGCCATTCCGGAAGCAAAAGCAAAACCGTAATTACCTCCTTCCAGCTCGGCGATGGCCTCTTCCAGGGCCCGCCGGGTAGGATTGCCGGAACGGGTGTATTCGTATTCGCCCGGCTGATCCAGGCTTTCCTGGGCAAATACCACGCTCTGGTGGATGGGGATACTCACCCCTCCGGTAGCAGAATCCATAGATAAGCGGTGATGGATCAGTCGCGTTCCTCTCTGCATACTCTGTTTACCCCTCTTCTTTAAAGTCCCTGTTTACCTTGCGTTAATTTTAAGCCGCCGCCCAGGGTAAAAAGGGTTTAACAGGCCAGAGCCTGGTCCAGGTCGGCCTTGAGATCGTTCAAGTCTTCCAGTCCGACTGACAAACGTAACAAACGATCATTGATGCCCAGTTTAAGACGCATCTCAGCAGGGATTTCGGCATGGGTCTGGCGTTCCGGAAAAGTGATCAAGCTTTCTACCCCACCCAGGCTTTCCGCAAAGGAAATAATTTTTAAGCGCTGTAAAATCTGCTCCACCAGTCCGGCGTGCTTGACTTCAAAGGAAAGCATGGCCCCGAACCCGCTGGACTGTTTTTTACATATTTCGTGACCGGGATGATGGGGGAGGCCCGGATAATAAACCCTGGTCACCAGGGGGTGTTCGGCCAGCCACCGGGCCAGCTCAAAAGCGTTGGCCTGGGCTCGCTCCAGGCGTACGGCCAGGGTTTTCAAGCCCCGGATTACCAGCCAGCAGTCCTGGGGACCGGGAATCGCGCCGATGGTATTTTGGATAAAGGCCAGCCTTTCGCTGAGATCCTCCCGGGCGGCTATCGCTGCCCCCATAACTACATCATTGTGACCGCCTAAATATTTGGTGGCGCTGTGGACCACCAGGTCCGCTCCCAGTTCCAGGGGTCGCTGCAGGTAAGGGGTCATAAAAGTATTATCTACAATAGTCAACAGGCCCCTCTGGCGGGCCAGGGCAACCACGGCGGCAATATCGGTGATTTTCATTAGTGGGTTGGTAGGTGTCTCCAGGAAGATGCCTTTCGTATTGTTCCTTATAGATGCAGCCAGGGCAGCCAGGTCAGTAGTATCTACAAGGGAAAACTCCAGCCCCAAGGGAACCGCTACTTGGTTTAGCAGCCTGTAAGTACCGCCGTATAAATCCTCAGAAACCACCAGGTGGTCGCCGGGCCGGAAAAGGCAGAGAACGGCGGTAATGGCGGCCATGCCGGAGGCAAAGGCCAGGGCGCGACAGCCTCCCTCCAGCCCGGCCAGGCCTTCTTCCAGGACCTGGCGGGTAGGGTTGCCTGTCCGGCTGTAGTCAAAACCAGTACTCTGCCCCAGGGCCGGGTGACGGAAGGTAGCTGACTGGTAGATAGGCGTGCTGATAGCTCCCGTTTTACTATCATACCCTACTCCCAGCTGGACCAGCTCTGTAGCCAGACGCATTTTATCCAACTCCCCCTATGACAAAATAAAAGCTCTTCGCAGACGAAAAGCTTTTTTCAACTCTCATCTGCCAGGAGAAATCCTGCAGGAATTGGCACCGTACCTGGGTTCTAAGAGGCCGGTTGCCGGGCTTCATCGGGCCAGTCCCTCCGCCAGCTCTCGATAAGAGTTTCCGGGTATTTATTTTTTAGTTTTTTAATCAGCTTAGTTATATTTATTATATCCTCTATATCTAAAGCGTCAAGGGGAGAAGCTTAGAGAAACTTTTCCCGATTTCCGGGTTAACGCCGGCTTAAACGGGCGACAATCCGGTCACCTACTACCTGAATGATCTGGACCATAATGATTAATAAAACGACGGTAATAACCATAACGTCATTTTGGTAGCGCTGAAAGCCGTATTGATAAGCAAGGGTGCCCAATCCACCGCCGCCGACTACACCGGCCATGGCGGAATAGCCAATCAAGGTAATGGTAGTTAAAACAAAACCGGATACCAAGGAGGGGGTAGCTTCCGGAAGCATCACCCGGACGATAATTTGCCATGGAGAAGCCCCCATAGATTGAGCCGCCTCAATGACCCCCCAAGGTATTTCCCGCAGGGAGGTTTCCACCAGGCGGGCGACAAATGGTATAGCGCCGACAGACAGGGGTACGATAGATGCAGTTGTACCGATAAAGGTGCCAACGACCTCCAGGCTGATGCAAATAAACAGCCTGGTGGATTCATACAATTATATCTCCCTGAAGTATGCCCTGGCCCTGGGGGCCCATGATCTGGACAAGGTGGAGGGTAAGATCGCTTTTAATCTTACCACCGGGAAGGAAAGATTTCACCCCCTGGGTGCCACCGGACCTGTACCCGTATCGCCCGGGGAATATGCCTATATGGACGCAAGGGAAATCCTTTGCCGGCTGGAGGTCAAGCAGTGCGAGAAAACCAAAATCACTCCGGAAACGACAAACGCCTTCTTTATTATCCAGGGAAATGCCGCCACCCCCATGGATTATTTATACCGGGCGGCGGATGAGTTGATGGGCCTTATCGTCACCTACTGCCAGGGGCAGGTTAGCCTGGCTACCATCGAGTATACCGGCTCAGAGTAAGCTGTAACCGAGATTCAGGGCTTTAACATTTTCTTCGCCGAAAACCCGGATGCGTTCCAGCATGGCCTTCCTGACGACCTCCGGTTCCAGTACGCCTGCCATCAACCTGGTCAAAGCGCCCAGGAAAATGGCGTTGGCGAAGATCTCCCGGCCCAGGTTTTTAACGGCCAGGTCCCTGGCCGGGAGGGCGATATGCCGTACCGGTAGGCTTAAGTCAGGCTCCAGGTAACCGGGATCATAAAGGATTAACCCATCCCTGACCAGGTGCTTAAACCTGTTGTAAGCGGCGCTGGATAAAGCACAGAAATAATCGGGCCGCTCTACCACCGGGCTGTCTACCGGCTCGCCGGCAATAACCACCTGGCTGCGCACGTAACCGCCCCGGGTTTCCGTCCCGTGGCTGATTAGCATTGTCGTATGGAGTCCCTGGTAAACGGCGGCCAGGCTCAAAGTCTGGCCGATTCTTACCACTCCCTGACCGCCGAAGCCGCTGATTAAAACCTCTATTCTTCCGGCCATCACCGGTTCCCCCCCTGCTCCTGGACTTCAGCCACCCATGCCCGCAAGTTCTCACAGAATTCCGGACGGCTGTTGCTGGCGTCATAGTAAATACCAGTCCGCAGGGGAAAGTCAACCTCCGGTCCTGCCTGATCCATGGCAGCGGTACGCTCCCTAAACCACTGGTATATGGCTGCTGGCCGGCGCGTCCCCAGGGCCCTGGCACCAAAGTTGGTCACACAGGGGAAATAAACATGGACCAGGGAAAAGCCGTTATTGAGAAGCGCCTTTTTGATACTCAAGACGGCGTTCCGGCCCTCGAAGCTGGTGTGCCGGGCTAAAAAGGTAGCCCCCGCCGCCTTTAGTACCGCCAGGATATCCCTGCCGCCCTGGACCCAGTTGGGTTCCCACATGCCTAAAGGGCTGCTATCGGTACAGTAACCAGCCGGCGTGGTCCACCCGTACTGGCCGCCGGTAGACTGGTAGCCCAGATTATCACAGACGATGACAGTCAGGCCTACATTGCGCCGGGCACAATTCAAAAGGTGCAGCAGGCCGATGCCAAAGGCATCGCCGTCGCCGACGGTGAGGATGATCTTTTTCTCCGGGGGCAGGGCGAGGCGCAACCCGGTAGCCAGGGCATAAACCCGGCCATGGGTCCCGGCAAAATTGTCACCCTTCCAGGTGTTAAAGGTCTGGCGTCCGGCACAGCCTATCCCAGTACCCCAGACAATGTCTCCCGTCCCCAACCCCAGCTCGTCAATGGCCAGCAGCACCTTTTTGTGCACCTGGCCCAGACCGCAACCGCTGCAGGCCGTGCTGGGAATTTTCCTGGGGCGCAGGTATTTCCTGGCCAGATAATCCATCCTACCACACCTCCCTTTCCCTGGGGTTACAGGGAAGGGGCCGGTCGTTGACCAGGGCCCGGATCAGTTCTACCAGTTCCGCGACCCGCGGCAATTCACCGCACTTGCCCAGGAAGTGAATTGCCGACCCCTTTGGTGTCGCCCGCTGCACCTCACGCACCAGTTGCCCGTCGTAATTCATTTCCACCACCAGGTATTTAGCTTGCCAGCTGAAGATCTCCTCAGGGAAAGGCCACAGGGTGACGAGGCGAAGGCCGCCAACTTTGAGACCTTGCTCCCGGGCAACTTTCACGGCGCTTTTTACCACCCGTGAAGGACTGCCGTAGGCCACCAGGATGACCTCCGGTTCGTCATCGACAAAGTACGCCTCATACCTGGTAAGCAAATCTTTATGGTTTCTAACTTTATAAATCAGGCGATAGGCATGCTTGTGCTGCCACTCCACCTCTTCTGTATCGTAACCCTCGGCGGTAGGCGTCCAGTCGGAACAGGCAGCGCCGGTATTATGACCCAGGACTACCGGGGGAACATCAATGGCATCTGTGGCCGGGTAGAACTCCGGCCCCCTGTTTACCCGGCGTTCTATCACCTTCAGTCCCATGGCTTCCAGCTCCGCCCCTGTCTCGGGAATCAGCAGGGTCTCCCAGCCGTCGGTAACCAGCTGGTCCGCCAGGATGGTCACGGGCATGCGAAACCTTTCCGCCAGATAAAAGGCCTGGACAGTAATGGCGAAGGCTTCCTGGACGCCGGCCGGAGCCAGGACGATGTTTTCAAAATTGCCCCCGTGGGTCAGATAACGGCTCAGATAAAATTCACCCTGACCGGGAGCACCAGTAATGCCGCTTACCGGCCCCACCCGCTGGGAATTAACTATAACCAGGGGAATCTCGCTGGATATAGCCCAGCCGAAAGGGTCGGCATAGAGGATGTAACCCGGCCCGGAAGTGGCCGTCATGGCCTTCATCCCCCCGGCGGAAGCCCCGATACAGATATACAACGCCGCCAGTTCGTCTTCGGCCTGGAGGTAAAAACCGCCTGCCCGGGGTAACCGCCGGGCCATATTTTCAGCTATCTCTGTAGCCGGGGTAATGGGATATCCGGCAAAGACCCGGCACCCGGCAATGATGGCTCCTTCGGTTATGGCCCCGTTCCCGGTTTCCAGCAAACGTTTCATACTCCCAACCCCTTATCCGGCTCATCGATACTGATGGCAAAATCAGGACAGATATAAAAGCATTGCCTGCAACCTGTACATCTCTCCGGATAAACGGCCTGCATGGGTTTATACCCCCGTTCGTTGAAATAAGCAGCAGGGGCAAAGACATCCCGGGAGCAGACGACGGTACAGTAGCCACATTCTTTGCATGCCCGCGGATCGACTTCGACCATGCCATATCCCTCCCTTACCTGTGATATACGCCGGCCTTAAGCTCAAATCCGGACGGACCGGCGCCAGAAACGGGTGCGCCTTTCCAGGGGGGCAAAGATTAATTCTTCCACTACCAGCATGATTGCCCCCAGGACGACCATGGTAATAATCGTGATATCCGTACGGCCGGTACCCCTGCCTACTCCCAGCATGTAGCCCAGGCCGTTGGGTACCCCGACCATTTCGGCGGCGATCACCACCCGCCAGGCAAAGCCCAGGCCGACCCGGAAACCGGTTACCAGGTAGGGTATAAGGCTGGGAAGTATGACGCGGGAAAGGAGTTGCCATGGACCGGCCCCCATGGTACGGGCAGCCTCGATGAGGGTCTGATCGACATCCTTCATCCCCTGGTAGGTATTGATTAAGACGGGGAAGACGGAGCCCATGGTGATGATGAAAATCGCCGCTTTATCACCCAGGCCGAACCAGAGGATGGCCAGGGGGACCCAGGCTATGCCCGAGATGGGTCCGAAGATCCGCACAAAAGGTTCAACCAGGTTGTTTACCAGCGGCACCAGGGCCATGGCCAGGCCCAGGGGTACCCCTATTGCTACCGCAATGGTAAAGCCGAGGCCTACCCTGGCCAGGCTGATTAGAACATGCTTTAGTAAGTAACCGGACACCAGGGTTTCAAAGATTGTTACCAGGATCTTTCCCGGCGGTGGGAGGAGAAGCAGGGAATAATCCCTGGGAACCCGGCCGAACAAGCCTGTAATAGACGCCGTATACCAGATCAGGATAAATACGCTCAAGGCCAGGACGCCCTGCCACAGGCGCTGCCAGTCGTCTTTGCGCATTTTCATCGGCCTCTACTCCTCACCCCGTTATTCCCTGGGTAAATAACTACTGTCAAACAGCTTGCCAGGAGAAGGGATTTCCTGCAAATAACCCAGTTTTTGCGACCATTTTAAGGTTTCCAGGGTGGCCGGGATGTCAAGCTGCCAGGTATAATCGATTCTCTGGCGGGCGCTGGCCACAATCTCCTTATCAAGATTTAATTCCCTGGCAATCAAGGCGTTGGCTTCATCTGGACGGTTGTTTATAAAATCAACGGTTTCCTTGTAAGCGGCCAGGAATTTCTTCAATTCATCCGGATGCCGGTCAATAAAAGACTGGCGGGCGACGACCACGTTGACCGGATAATAGGCCGCGCCGGACTTTTGCTTCTTCCATTCCGCCGCGGCATCGTAGAGCACCCTGATCCCTTTAAACTCCCTTTCGGCCCGGGAAGCGAAGGGTTCCCAGGTAAGGACCGCATCCACCTCTTTGGACACAGTCAGGGCCGCAGGCATATCGGCCGGCGCCATGCCGGGTAAGAGCTGGACGTTCTTCTCCGGGTCCAGCTTGGCCTCATCTTGTAAGATGCGGCTACGGAGGAGGGTGTCGCTAACCGTCCCCGTCCTGGGCTCGGCTATTTTCTTTCCCTTTAACTCCGAGAGGTCTTTAATCCCGGCATCTTCTCTGGTCAGCAGGACATGCCCGCCGCCATTGGCCGAGGCAACTACCTTTAAAGGTACTCCCTTACCCTGCCAGATAGCTGCGGGAGCGACGCCGGTAAAGGCGATATCCAGTTGCCCGGAAGCGAAGGCCTCCATCAGTGTGGATCCGTCCTGGAAGTCCACGATATCAACCTTTAGCCCTTTTGCGGCGATTATCCCCCGGGTTCTGGCGATATAAGGGACAACAGTCCCCAGGGCGCGGTTGGTTCCTACTTTAATGGCCGCAGGTTCTCCGTCCCTGCTGGCTGTCGCCCCCTTACCGTTACCGCACCCGGCCAGGCTGGTTACCATCAATAAGGCTATTAACGTTAAACCAATGGCCTTTTTAATCATCTTTTAGCAACCTCCTCACCATTTATGGGGCGGGTGCCAGCCCCAGCCCCATGGGCGGCTCCCTGGAATTTTTTAAGATACAGGTCCACCAGCTTCAGGCGCTGAATCTTTCCGCTCGGCCCCCGGGGAAAATCCCGGATAAAGATGACCTCCCGGGGGACCTTAAAATCCGCCAGGTAATCTCTTAAGAAGGATATTACCCGATCTTCCGCCAGGCTTTTTCCCGGGCGCAGTTGGATGAAGGCTACCACCTCTTCACCGTAGAGGGGATCGGGGACACCTACTGCTGCCGCTAATTCTACTTCGGGTAAACGGTATAAGATCTCGTCGATCTCCCGGGGAGAAAACTTCTCCCCACCCCGGTTGATAAGTTCTTTGCGCCGTCCGGTAAGGAACAGGTACCCATCGGCATCAAGGTAGCCAAGGTCGCCGGTATAAAACCAGCCTCCTTTGAAAGAAGCGGCAGTAGCCTCTTCATTATGAAAGTAACCCCGGCAGACATTTTCCCCGCGAACTACGACTTCGCCGGTGACACCGGCAGGTACGGTCTCTCCATTTTCGTTCACCACCCGTACCTGATTGCCAACAGGCAGCCCCACGGAACCCGGCTTTCTCACCGCCGGGGGCAGGGGATTGGTGGTTACCTGGCTGGCGGTTTCCGACAGGCCGTAAGCCTCGATAACAGGGACGGCGAACCGGGCTTCAAATTCCCGCAGGACGGCTACCGGTAAAGGTGCCGAGGCGGAGCGCGCAAAACGCAAAGAAGAGAGGGCCGATCTATCCGGCAGAGGATGGGAAAGAAGGATGGACAGGATGGTGGGAACGGCGCTGAACCATGTAACCCGGTAGTTCCGGACCCAGTCCCAGAACCTGCTGGCCCTGAATTTATGGGGCATCACTACCCGCCCGCCGGAAAAGATGGGGGTGATCAGGGTCACAACTTCCCCATTTATATGATACAGGGGCAGGATACACAGGGCAGTATCTTCCGGCGTTAACCGGTGTCCTTTCTGGATATACCTCGCCTCGGCCAGCAAATTACCGTGGGTTAGCATCACCCCTTTAGGCTTTCCGGTAGTACCGGAGGTGTACAGGAGGAGGGCTAAGTCGTTCCTGCCAAGAGGGGACGCCTCAACTGCTCTGTCATCCCCCTTACTCCCGGATGCCAGCTCCAGGGCCAGCAACCTGCCGCCCTGCACCCCCAGGTCCAAGCGGCGAACAGGTAACCCCTTCAGGAGGGGGTAAAATACTCTGTACCATCCGTCGTCAGTTAAAACCAGGCTGGTCCCGGCATCTCCCAGGAGCCGGGTCACCTCTGCCGGTTTTAAATGCGGGTTGATGGGTACGACTACGCCTCCGGAGGCCATCACCCCGGTAAAGGTGACGGCGTAATTCAGGCCGTTCGCCATGAGAAGGGCCACCCTTTCTCCCTTGCGCATACCTAATGCCAGCAGTGCTTTTTCCAGTCTCCTGACGGCCAGCAGGTAGGCGTCATAAGTTAAATCCACGCCATCTTCCGGTGAGGAAAGAAATATCCTCCCGCGGTACTGGGTGCCCCTGGTTATTACCAGCTCTTTTACCGAGGCGAACTCCATAATAATCACCCCCTGCATATTTTAGATGGCATACTCCACTGGCGGGTCGTATGTTGTATATTGCTTTAAAACAAGGTTGCGGATCTGTAAAAATGTGAATTCCGTACGTCGCCTGGGTCTTTGCAGGGGAACAGGAACAATACTTTTTACTTTACCTGGCCGGCAGCTCATCACTACAATCCGGTCGGCTAAGTATACTGCTTCCTCTACATCATGGGTGACAAAAATGACAGTGAACCTGTTTTGCCGCCAGAGGGTTATTAGTTCATCCTGCAACTTCATCCGGGTAAAGGCGTCCAGGGCGGCAAAGGGTTCGTCCATGAGCAGTATTCTGGGTTTTAATGCCAGTACCCGGGCGATACCCACCCTCTGTTTCATCCCGCCCGATAGCTCGTGGGGATATGCCTTTTCAAAGCCCTTTAACCCTACCAGTTGGAGACATCTCTCTACTTCTTCCCGCTGTTTTTGGGGATCGATGCCTTTTGTTTCCAGACCAAAAGCGATATTCTTTTCCACCGTTAGCCAGGGGAAGAGGGCGTAGTCCTGAAAGACCATGGGCCGGTCCGGATGAGGTCCCTGGACCTCCTGGCCGTCCACGCTGATCACCCCTGAATCTACCTTTTCCAGCCCGGCCACCATTCTGAGCAAAGTCGATTTGCCGCACCCGGAAGGTCCGAGGAGGCAGACAAACTCATTCTCTTTGACCACGAAAGAAATATGGTCCAGGACTTTGAAGCTCTCCCCGTTATTATTGTTCAAGGCAAAGGCTTTGGTAACATTATCCAGCAAAATCTCCATCTGTTGGTATCTCCCCCCATTTGATAGATGCATGCCTGGATGATGGCAGGTCCTGATCCTTTTTATGTTCCCGATAAAAGGGCTGCCACCGCTTTCAACCCGGTACATTTTCACAGGTCCGACGACCGGTGTCATAACAAAAATGGAGACCCGCTATTCCATAAGGAAAACGGGCCTCCAGTTGTCTGGTCAGCCTCGGTATCTACCCAACAATTACAGGTGCTCTTTGATCGCCGGCGCCGGAAATACCGTTATTTACCTGGACTTCTAATATCACCTCTTACTTTCCAATTCATTCCTTGCCCAGCCTGACCTTCTCCGTATAATCAATCTGAACAATACGGCCATCCTGAATAATAATAGTGATGGATCCGTATCTCACCTGGCGTAAAGCCTTAAGTACCTCCTCCAGAACTCTCTGCTCCCGGGTTGAAATCTCTGCCTGGCACCGGTAATCCGTCAAGGGCCTTTCCGGCATCTGGCAATCATCCCCCCATTCTAACTTTTATGGACTACCCAGGGATTTACGGCAGCAGATATCGTTCATCCTCAGCCTTAATTATATAGTATTCCAATCACTTTAGTATACTTTGATTCTAACTTTCCTGGTATTCACTGTCAAGCTTTTTTTAAAAAAATACCAGATAGGTTATGGTCGTATTACAAGCCGGCATCGGGATACTTGCTTTGGGGCGGCAAGAAGAATATTCCTTTCAAGCGATAGATGCCCTTGATAATAAATCATTCTCGGCGCGCAAATTGGCCTGAACGCGTTGCAGTCAACGGGGCTCACTACCCAGGTGGTTCTCCGGGGCCTCTTCGCCATAATCGAGGCCTACTTAATCTACTGGCCCCTGGTTTACTTTATTGCCCGGAAATACTTTAAATTTACCCCAGAGTGGGCGGTTCCCCTGGCCTCGGGTATCTCTATCTGCGGTGTGTCGGCAGCCATTGCTACCGGCGGCGCCATCAAGGCCCGTCCGATGATCCCCGTCATCGTCTCGTCCCTGGTGGTCATTTTCGCCGTGGTGGAGCTGATCATCCTGCCCTTTGCCGCCCAGGCCTGGCTCTACAGAGAGCCGATGGTCGCCGGGGCCTGGATGGGCCTGGCCGTGAAGACCGACGGCGCGGCGGCGGCCAGCGGGGCCATGGTGGATGCCCTCATTCGCAGCAAAGCCCTGAGTGCCCTCGGAGTCAAGTGGCAGGAAGGCTGGATGCTCATGGCTACCACCACCGTCAAGGTCTTTATCGACATCTTCATCGCCATCTGGGCCTTCATCCTGGCCATAATCTGGTCCTGGAAGATCGACCGGCGGGAAGGGGAGCAGGTAAACGCCGGGGAGATCTGGCTGCGGCTCCCGAAGTTCGTCCTGGGTTACGCCGGCCTCTTTGTCCTGGTCATCCTCCTTGGCGTCGCCCTTAAGGGTACACCAGGTATCAAGCTCCTGAATGCCGGTATTGGGCAGGCGGGCATAAAACCGATATATTTAATACAAATTGGAGGGCTAAGAATGGCCTAACAAACGAAGAAATAGAACGTTACAGCCGGTAAATATTTTGCGCAACGTTGGCGGGTAAGGTATTGATTGTTGGTGCCCGTTACCGCCGAAGTTGAGGTAAACGGGCATATGCTTCCCGCTGCCCGGGCCGGATGCCGGCCGCATTGTACCGTGCAGCCGTGCTGACCATCGGTATTATTAATGTGAGGTAACCATGACGCGCACTACCCGGGCCTTAAACCAGGTTACCAGGCAGCAGCTGGAAAAAAGATATGCAGTCCGTTAGCCTGGGGCATAAATGGTTGGTCTTCTGTAATCGGGTCGATTATCGCCATGATGGTTGCCATTACCGCCGGCTTCCGAATGGTCCTTTTTGCCGGGGTGATGATATATGCGCTGCTTGCTTATCGCTACCGCCAGGGATTACAGTACTTATAGCTAATATTAACATAAATAGAAGCAATTTACTATAACGCAAAATACCACGTCCATGCCAAATTGTCTCTTAATATTGACAGGAGCGGCTTTTAACATGGCCGCTCTTCTCCATTATTTTATTCTAGTTTATTCTATCTGGGTTTTTCCTGATTGGGACTGATCATTTTTGCTGGTAGCCTTGTGCTCCCCATGCTGACATTCACCATGATTGTGACCGCCCATCATGAAAAGGTGCATCAGGGGACATAGTAAGAATAACAGCCAGGTCCAACTACCACCTGCAGTGCTATTATTTGCAGCTGCACCGCGGGCCAGTAAGAAAAATACAGCCACAATCATCAGGCCACAACCCAGGAGCATTAGCAAGCCGTGCTTTCTGTGATTCATCCCCATCTCTCCTCTTGGAAGTGAATTAGACATAAGTCTAGTCCCAGCATATTACCCTATATGGGTATGTGTCAAGATGGGTATGCGATCTTTCAGACTTTCTTCATGTTTTCTTCATAATATCTTCACAGCTCAAGGTTACTTATGCCTTTACCTTACTGGAAGCTACACGACCTGGTAGAGAAGCAAAGAGCGGTAATTATCAGCAGCTTAATAAAAGCGTCCGGGGTCCGGATAAACCAGACCCCGGGCGACTTTAACCTTAAAAATTTAAATATAATATTCCGGCTCACACGGCTTGCCTTCCTGTTTCATCTGAAAGGCGGTGAAGATCTGATCCCGCAGGGCGGCAAAGTCCGGCGAACTTCGGTCCCGCGGCCGGCTGATGGGGATGGGAATGACGGTTTTAATGCGGCCGGGGTTGGAGGTAAAAAGCACTACCCGGTCGGCCAGGTAGACTGCCTCATCGATGTCGTGGGTGACAAAGACAATGGTCTTCTTTTTCTGCTGCCAGATACGCAGCAATTCTTCCTGCATTTTAATCCTGGTAATAGCATCCAGGGCGCCGAAGGGCTCATCCATAAAGATGACCTCCGGGTCGACGGCCAGCGCCCGGGCCAGGGCTACCCTCTGTTGCATGCCGCCGGAGAGCTGGCGCGGGTGATGGTGGGCGAAGGGCAGCAGCCCTACCAGGCGGATATATTCCATGGCCAGGGAGCGCCGCCGGGTGATAGGCACCCCTTTTAGCTCCAGGCCGTATTCTACGTTCCCCTGGACCGTGCGCCAGGGAAAGAGGCCATAATTTTGAAAGATGGTGAGGTAGCGGGGGTCTGGCCCTGTCACCGGGCGGCCGTCAATATATACCTGCCCCTGATCCGGCATCTCGAATCCGGCCAGGATGTTCAGGAGGGTACTCTTACCGCAACCGCTGGGCCCGAGGAGGCAGACAAATTCACCTTCCTGCACCTCCAGGGTGACTTCCCGGAGCACCGGTAGGCTGCGGCCGGCCTTATCGGTGTAGGCCATGGTTACTCCCCTGGCTTCTATTTTTATCGCGGCCAACGTGATCCCTCCTCTTCCATTATGCCCCAGCGCCGGCAGGCCAGGCGTTCCAGCCAGCCGAACAGGCGGTCAATGGCCAAACCAAGGAGCCCGATGACCAGCATCCCAGCTATCACCAGCCCGGTATCCATGCTGTTGCGGGCGTCGATAATGAGAAAGCCCAGGCCCGACCTGACCCCCATCATCTCGCCGGCAACCAGGAAGATCCAGGCAGTACCAAGAGCGAAGTGGAGGCCCATGGTAATGTAGGGAAAAGCGGCGGGGACGATTACCCGCCAGAGAATGTGGCTACCCGAGGCACCGAAATTTTTTGCCACCTTTATATAAACCGGGTCTACATTTTTCACGGCCGCGATCGTACCCAGCAGGATAGGGTAGAAGGAGGCCATAAAGATGATGACTATGGCCGGCAGGTCCCCGATGCCGAACCACAAGGTGACCAGGGGCAGCCAGGCGATGGGTGAAATAGGTCGCAATACCTGCACCAGGGGGTCGACTGCGATCCACAGCCGCCGCGACCAGCCCAGCAAGAGCCCCAGGGGAATGGCTACGACGGCAGCTACCAGGTAGCCGCTGAAGAAGCGGAAGAGGCTGACGGCAATATGCTCTCCCAGAACTCCCTGGTGAAGCTGCTGGCTGAGGCTCTGGAGAACATCCCCGGGCCAGGGAAATAGGTAGCGGGGATACAGGCCGGTCCAAGCAAAAACCTGCCAGAGAGTTAAGGCGCCGGCCAACCCGGCCAGGGAGAGAAAAAAGCGTTCTACGCGCTGCAAGGGACGATTCTCCTTTCATCAGGGGCAGGGGCGTTTGCTACAGAGATCTGGATCAATTTTTCGGCGTAGGTAATATGGCCTGCCGGGCGAAGCGGTCGTCGACCAGTTCTTCCAGTTTAATTTCTCCACCAGGTAACAGGCGTCCCGGCTGGCCATCCCAGGGTATTTCTTTGAGGTACTGTTCGATCCTGGCCAGTCCCTCTGTTGTAGGCATGAGATCGCTATAATCGATCCACTGCAGGGACTGCTCCAAGGTTTCCCTGGCCACTGGTATATACGGCCGGGCCATTTCGATGGCCGTCCTGCGATCGCTCATTATATAATGACCGGTGTCTACCAGGCTGCCGACCAGTTCCTGGACGGCGGCCGGATTTTCCCTGACCAACTGCTGGTTTATAACCAGGCCACAGCACTCCCAGCCTGGGATTATATCTTGGGCCCGTTTTAGTACCCGTCCCGTGCCAGCTACCACTGCCTGGGCGCCGAAGGGTTCGGCTACCACGTAGGCCGCCACTTCGCCCCTGGCCAGGGCGGCGGCCATTTCCGGCGGGGCCATTTCTACCTCCTGGACGTCGCTGTAAGCCAGGCCCGCCTGCTGCAGGGCCTTGTATAAAAGAATATTATGACCGGACAGGCGGTGGGGGATGGCCACCCTTTTTCCTTTTAAATCTTTTACATCTTTAATCGGAGGGGCGGCCACCAGAACATCACCGTTTTTGTGGCTTAACAACACTACTTCAACGGGAATACCTTTGGCCTTACTTGCCAGAGCCAGCTCCAGCATGGTGATAGCTCCCTGGATCTGGCCGGAATTTAAGGCCTCAGTAAGATCCGGCCAGGAGCCGAATTTAACCAGCTCCAGCCGGAAGTTGTTAAAGTCGGATTTATGCCGGGCATCGGCCACTACCAGTGGAAGGGAATGGGTAATGGGCAGGTAGCCTATTTTGATTACGGGTTTTTCGCCAGAAGTTGCGGTTTTTTGGGAACCGCAGCCGGCCAGAAGGCCGGCGGTCAGCGTTAGGACCAAAATCAGGGTAACAGTTCTTGGCATCACCTTCATAACCTTTTCCGCTCCTTTGGATGCTGTAAAAGAACAATTCGATCAGAGCTTTCGACGGCCTAAAAGAAGGGGCGGCTACTTCCACCCCAGCGCCAGCCTCTGGCGCCTGATTAGCATGCGGATGGTCTGGGCCGCCAGCTTGGGATAGGGTTCGGTATAGATCCGTGCTCCTACTTTTTCATATAAGCCGTCGCCGGCAAAAAAGTCAGCTACCGGGTTGCTACCCCGGTCGTATTCGTCGGGGGCAGCCCCTGCCACGGGCCGGGGCAGGGGAACGGGGATGGGACCGGGGAAACCGATGACATTGGATATACCGTGGGCCAGAAAGGTTACCCCTTGTCCCACCGTCTTTTCATTGCCGGGTTCCGGCCCGACAAAGACAAAGGGCATTTTTGGCATGGCTACGCCAGCCTCCTCGGCCAGGTCGATAAAAAGCCGGAGGGTTCTGGTATTGTCCACACAGCCCCCCACCGCCAGGACCGGCGGGATGCCCCTGGACCGGCAAACCTCCTGGAGGCCGGGACCGGCCTGGCTGGCTGCTGCGGGTGAGCACAGGCCGGCGTTCAGGAGGGCGTGGGAGCAGCAGCCGGTAGTGGTAACCAGGATGTCGCTTTCGATAAGCCTCCGAACGATGGTAACATGGTTGAATTCATACGGTACCTTCGGCGTATTGCAACCCACCACCGTAGCGATGCCTTTAATTTTTCCTTCCCGTAAAAGCTCTAGCAGGCCTTTAAGGCCCCCGAAGGTGTCAACTATCGCCTCGTAACTCCAGCCGACCATGGCTTCTGTGGTTTCCCGGGGAATATGCATTTTACTGCGGTCACGGTGGGCGAAGGCTTCTACCGCCAGGCGCGCCACCTTGAGGGCGTCTTCGTCCAGCCCTTCGGGATTTTCCGGGTCGAAGGGAATGTGGATGGCCCCGGGGATACGGTTGGAGTTGCAGGTGGTGATTACCTGGGTGCCAAAGCAATCGGCAACTATCTTCATACCGGGAATGACGCACTGCATATCTACTACTACAGTGTCAACGGCCCCGGTTCCCAGGGCTAGCTCCTGGCCCATGATGTTGGTCACCGTAGGAACACCGTAACGGGCCAGTAATTCTTCACCGGTACAGCACATGCCACCGACGACTATACCCTTGGCCCCTGCCTTTCTGGCCAACTCCTGGATTTCGGGGGTGCGGATTTTCTCCAGGATTTTTTCCACCATGACCGGGGAATGACCGTGGATAAGGATGTTAACGTGATCTTCCTTGAGGATGCCGTAATTTACCGTGGCTACCTTCGGCCGGGGTATGCCGAAAAGCATCTCTGTAGCCAGGGAACTACCGAACAGAGTACTGTAGCAATAGGCCAGGGCCGCCCGGAGCTCTTGCTCTGTCAGGGAAGTCCAGTCACTGGTTCCGCCCAGGGTTGTCATATGCAAGGTTTCCATAATTTCATAGGCTCCGGAGCGGGGCAGCACCCCGAGGGTTTGCCAGGTTTCTATCCTTTCCCGGGGCGCGTAGGCCGTCAAGATGCGGATGGGGGTCATGGTCAGACGGCCCAGGTCCTCCAGGAGTACCTCCGCCACTTCCCGGGCTATTTCCTTTATCGTTCGCCCGTCGGTTGTAAGCCCGAGGCGGTTGGCCACATCCAGCACCCGTTCCTCTCCCTTCAGAGGCAAGTTAGCCTTCCCTTCGGCGGCCGCCATTATCGTAAGGATTACTTCATGGGCGTGGCGGCCATGGGCGGCCAGGCCGGCCACAAGGGAGCGTACCAGGTTGGCCATGATGACGGTGCTCAGATCCCGGCCGCAAATTCCCCTCTGCCGCTTATTATCCAGGCGGCAGGGACCCCACTGGCACATGCGGCAGCAGAGACCCCGCAGGCCGTAACCACACATGGGTTGCTGGGCTTCGTACCTATCCAACCAGGTTTCAACGCCTTCTTGATGCAGGTACTCAAGGAGGTCTTTACTGGCCGGGTTGGGAGTTAATCGGAGCACATCTTCACGTCCAGGCATTTCGGCGTTCAGTATGGGATAGGAGTATTTCATCAGTGATTGGCTTCCTCCATAAATAGCTTTTAATATTTTTATGTTGACCTTTAAATCTCCTGGAAAAGCGAGGTAGACAGGTAGCGTTCACCGGTGTCGGGTAGCACTGCCAGGATACGCTTGCCGGCGTTTTCCGGGCGGGCGGCCAGGCGCAGGGCTGCCCAGCAGGCGGCCCCGGAAGATATGCCGACCATAATACCCTCTTCCCTGGCCAGCCGTCGAGCAGTATCAATGGCTTCCTCGTCCGTAACCTGGATAATCTCGTCGATAACGTCGATATTGAGAATTTCCGGAACAAACCCCGCGCCTATACCCTGGATTTTATGGGGTCCGGCCATACCGCCGGAAAGGACAGGGGATGAAGCCGGTTCGACAGCTACTACCTGCAGTCCGGGTATCCGTTCTTTTAAAACTTCGCCGGTGCCGGTGATGGTCCCGCCGGTACTGACACCACAGACCAGGATATCCAGCTGCCCGTCGGTAGCGTCATAGATCTCAGCAGCGGTAGTATGGCGATGGGCGGCCGGGTTGGCGGGATTTTCAAACTGCTGGGGGATGAAGGCCCGGGGATAGGTGGCAGCCAGCTCTTCGGCCCGGCGGATGGCCCCCTTCATCCCCTCGGCCCCCGGCGTGAGGACCAGCTCGGCACCGAAGCCCTTGAGAAGCTGACGCCGTTCCTGGCTCATGGTTTCCGGCATGGTTAGGATCAATTTGTATCCCCGTGCCGCGGCCACCATGGCCAGGCCGATGCCGGTATTGCCACTGGTCGGTTCAATAATAACGGTGTCTTTGTCCAGGAGCCCCCGCTCTTCGGCGTCTTCAATCATGGCTAAGGCGATACGATCTTTGATACTTCCGCCGGGGTTAAAAAGTTCCAGCTTGACCAGAACTTCTGCTTCGCTTGGATTCATACGGTGGAGCTTGACGATCGGGGTACCACCGATAAGCTGGGTGATGTTCTGGTAAATACGACCCACCAGTATCCTCTCCTTTACAAGCAACTCAATAGTACAATATTCCTGTCAAGTTACTTGAAATTGTTTTTAAAGTAATTCTATCGATTTACTATACACTGGTCAATACCTGGCTAAAAAATATTTTATCGGAGCTTGATTGTCATATGGTCAGAGTGTAAATAGACTGGGGAAAATGTTAATATATGAAGAGAAACATTTGATATAAAATTTTCCCTGTCCATTGACAGGA